>CAYMQG010000032.1:0-29993 GCA_964392625.1 uncultured Gammaproteobacteria bacterium
TCGATGTCTCGCGCCAGGGTTGGCGGCGGGGTGGCGAAGGATACGGCGAAGAACAGGACCAGTGAGGTGACGAAGGCGGCGAGGCCGCCGGAGATGCCCCAGGGCAGGGTGACGCCCGCCAACTGGACAAAGAAATTGATCAGCAAGGCGCTGGTGACGGCGGCGACCGCGCCCGCGGTGGTAGCGCGTTTCCAGTTCAGGCCGATGGCTAGTACCGGGAACAGCGACGCGGCGAAAGTGCTCCAGCCGAACGCGCCGAGCAAGGCGACGAGAGTGGCGTCGCGATAATAGGAAAACAGCGCGAAGCCGGCTGCGACCACGGCCAGGACCACGGTGACCACGCGCGCCCAGAACAGCTCGTTATTCACCGGGCGATTGCGCAAGGCGCGGGGAATGTCGTGGATGATGGCCGCGGTGCCTATGTTGAGAAAGGCGTCGGAGGTCGACATGATCGCCGAGAACAGGGCGGCGAATACGACGCCTGCGAGCAACGGGCTGGCAAACATCGCCAGAAAAGTCGACGCGGCGTCGTCCGGCTGCGCCAGCGGTTCCGCCCCGCCGCCGACCACGACTGCGCGCATAACCATGCCGATCGAGATCCACAGCAGCGCGGAGACGATGTAGCCGAGCAGGGACAGCGGCAGGATGCTGCGGTTGTCGGCGAGATTCTTGTTCATCATCATCTTGGTGACGATATGCGGCTGCCCGGCGAGGCCGAGGCCGAAGATGAAGAACCAGCCCAGCGAGGTGATGATGCCGGCGGCGCCGAAAGGCATCATCGATTCGCTGTCGTCTGCGAGCACGATCTCGCTCGCCTCGCGCAAGCCGCCATCAAACGCCTGCATGGCAGTGACCAGGATCAGGAATCCGGCGACCATCATTACGAGTCCTTGCAGGACGTCGGTATAAACCGAGGCGATGACGCCGCCGGTGACGCAATAGAAAACGAGCACGGTAGAGGAAAGCACGACGCAACTGAGCAGACTGATATCGGCGAACATCTCGGTGTCGGCGAGGATTGCCTGCATGACCACGGACATCGCCAGAATCTGCGTCGCAAGATAGCCGAGCACGCCGAGGACGATGGTGATCGCCACGAGCAGGCGCGCGAGTTCGCTGCCGTAACGCGCCGCGATTACATCGGGAATCGACATGCAGCCGCGCAATTCGGCGACCATGCGGATGCGCTTGGCGACGAGAAAAAAGCCCAGGCCGAAGGCGGTGGCTGAGATCACCACCATCCAGAACGAACTGACGCCGATCGAATAGACCAGTCCGGGTCCCCCGACGAATCCGAACCCGCTCAAGGTACTGGCGAACACAGCCAGCGACACGACGATGGGGCCGAGGCTGCGGCCCGCGATGAAGAAGTCGCCCGGGTTGCGCGTGCGGCCCATGCTCCAAAGGCCGATCAGCACGCATAGCGCCATGTAGAGCGCGATCGTGCCGAGGATGATCTCCTGCCGGAACGCTTCCATGCCGTCAGTCCCGGAGACCCTCGGATTCTCGCAGCAATTCCTCGAAGCGCCGCTCGTCGTCCTCGCTGAGGATGTAACGGCGGAAACCCATGCTGTAGACAGCGATCATTACGATACCAGCGAACCAGACGCCGTAGACCTGCCAGGCCGTGGCCGTGGGGAAGCCCAGGAACCAGCCGGTCTCGCCCGTTTCCAGAAATGCCTGGTGGCCGAAATACATTTGCTGCCACACGAGCAGATTTACCGCGTACGTGAAAACCATCCAGCCAAGGAAGGTCGGAGTGCGCCTGGTGGGTTTGACGCTGAGCACGCAAAGCAGGATCGCGAACAACAGCACCAGACTCTGGAAAGCGAAAGCAAAGCCGCCGATGGCTTCAAGGCGCACGGCGCCGTCACCGCCGGCCTGCATTGCAGCGACGGTATCGTGATCCACACCGGCGGCATTCGGCGGCGCCTCGGTCAGACCGATGAGCAGCAACACGGCGGCCATCGCCAGCACGACGGCAAAGATGACGCAAACCAGGATTCGATCCATTCACTGCTGCTCCGCTCAGGCGAGTGGGCGCAGCTTAACCGCGGGCCGGTTCCGGGTAAAGCGCGGCTTGCCCCGGTTATTCTTGACAATGCGGTAGCCACGGTCCATTTTTGTGGCGCTCAAGACAATCCAATGTCAACAAACCCCAGATTCTTCGAGGTGAACGATGAAAAAGACCTATTCGACCGGCAGCGCAACCGGATTCGTGTTCAAGGCGGGAGCGCTGGCCATGCTCGCATCGCTCGTCTGTACGACGGCCTTTGCCCAGCCACCCCGGCCTGGCGCCGTGTATCCGGCGGCACATGCCGGTCAGCAACCGGTCAACAACCTGCCCAATCCCTATGAGACCCAACGTAATTTCGGCACCTTGCCCGACGGCAGGAACTGGGGTTCGGTGAGCGCCGTCAACATCGACATCGACGGCGTCCACGTCTGGGCGGGCGACCGCTGCGGCACCAATTCCTGCGCGACCTCCGACGTCGATCCCATCGTCAAGCTCGATCCCGATGGCCGCGTTGTGCAAGCCTTCGGCGGAGGTCAGATCATCTGGCCCCATGGCATCGACGTGGACGGCGAAGGCAACGTCTGGATCGCCGACGCGCGTCTGGCCAATGACAACGAACTGGCGGAGAATCCCGACGCGGCAAACCGCGGCAGCGCCGTCCTCAAGTTCAGCCCCGAAGGCGAATTGCTGATGACTCTCGGTACGCCGGGCGAAATGGGCGATCCGCCGACCCATTTCACCGAGCCCAACGATGTGCTGGTAGCGCCGAACGGCAATATTTTCGTGGCCGAGACCCATAGCGCCCAGTTCCAGAACGAGCCCGGACCCAATGCCAAGAGCCGCATTTCGATCTGGGCGCCGGACGGCACGCTGATCAAGACTTTCGGTCAATGGGGCTTCGAGGACGGCGAGTTTCGAGCGCCCCATTCGCTGGCAATGGATTCCCAGGGCCGCCTGTTCGTGGCGGACCGCGGCAACAACCGCATCCAGATCTTCACCCAGGACGGCGAGCATCTCGATACCTGGTATCAGTTCAGCCGCATAAGCGGAATCTATATCGATCGCAGCAACGATATGCTGTACGCGATCGATTCCGAGTCCGATCCAAATTACAACCCGGGCGGCTGGCGCAAGGGTCTGCGGGTCGGCAATGCGCGCAACGGAGAAGTACTCTATTTCGTGCCTGAGCACGTCTCCGAGCGCTCGTCTGGTATGGGAGGAGTCGGCTCCATGGGCGAAGGCGTCACCGTCGACCGCGACGGTAACGTGTACGCCGGCGAGGTCGGGCCAATCCAGGGCATGACCAGGTTCGTGCCCAGGTTGCTGCCTTGATCTTCCGCGGGCGCCGGTGAATCACCGGCGCCCGCTGCCTGTTTTTCTTTCGGATCGCCAAGACCTTGGCTTACTTTCAGGCGACGCTGGGAATCATCGCCTTCATCGGCATCGCCGTCGCCTTTAGTGAAAAGCGCCGGTTACCGAGTTGGCGCCTGATCGCCGGCGGGCTGGGCCTGCAATTGTTGTTCGCGTGGCTGGTATTCCGCTTCGAATTCGTGCAGGCGGCTCTGCGTGGCATCAACCAGCTTGTGCAGGCGATTACCACGTCGGTTGAAACCGGCACCGCTTTCGTTTTCGGCTATCTCGGCGGCGACCCGGCCAATGTCGCTTATCCGTTCGAGTTGAGCGACACAAACGCTACCGTCATTCTTGCCTTCCGCATCCTGCCTTTGATCCTGTTCGTTACCGCTTTTTCCGCCGTGCTCTGGCATCTGCGCATCCTGCCCGCGCTGGTGCGCGCCTTTTCCTATGTCTTGCGGCGCAGTCTCGGCGTCGGCGGTGCGGTTGGACTGTCGGCCGCGGCCAACGTCTTCATGGGCATGGTGGAGTCGCCGGCGTTGATCCGGCCTTGCCTGCGCTCGCTCACTCGCAGTGAGCTTTTCATCGTCATGACCTGCGGCATGGCGACCGTTGCCGGCAGCGTGCTGGTGCTGTATTCGGTCGTTCTGCAAGACGTGCTCGACAATTCTCTCGGCCATGTGCTCACCGCTTCGGTGATCAGCGCTCCGGCGGCCATCATGCTGGCGGCGATCATGGTGCCCGAAACCGGCAGCAGCAGTGCCGACGATGTCGAATTGCGCAGCAGCTATCAGAGCTTGATGGATGCGGTCACAAAGGGAACCGGCGACGGTCTGCGTCTGATGCTCAATGTGGGCGCGATGCTGATCGTGCTCATCGCCCTCGTGGCGCTGATCAACAGTCTGCTGGCGCTCCTGCCTCAGGTAGGCGGACAGGATATCAGCCTGCAGGGGCTGTTCGGCTGGCTGTTCGCACCACTGGTCTGGCTGATGGGCATTCCCTGGAGCGAAGCGCCGCTGGCGGGCAGCCTGATGGGAACCAAGACCGTATTGAACGAGTTGCTCGCCTATTTCGCGCTTGCGGAACTGCCGGCGGGAACGCTGGGCGAGCGCTCCACGGTTATCCTCACTTACGCGCTATGCGGCTTCGCCAACTTCGGCAGTCTCGGCATCATGATCGCGGGACTGAGCGGCATGTGCCCGGAGCGCGGCGGAGAAATCGTCGAACTCGCGATGCCGGCGCTGGTGTCCGGCACCCTCGCCACCTGCATGACCGGGGCGGTCGCGGGTTTGCTCGTATGAGTTTCGCTCAGTTGCGCGCAGAAGCGCTCGCGTCGCGGGTTTCCTTGAACTCGTTGCCTTCGTACCACTCGGGCCAGTTCGATTCGTTCGCCAGGCGATTGCCGATCTCGAAATACAGCAACACGTCTTCCGCGGCGCCGGTCAGATCCCAGTTCGGATCGTATTCGTCCCCGGGGGCGTGATATCGGTTCGCGACGTAGTCTTCGCTTTGCTCCACGCCCCAGTCATTGCCGTTCTCCCGGCTGTCGGTGCCGCCTTCGGCATACAGCGAGGGCACTCCGGCCCGGGCGAAATTGAAATGATCCGAGCGGTAGTAGAAACCGCGCTCGGGAGTCGGTTCCGGGACGATCGTACGGTCCTGCGAGACCACCGCGTCAGCCAGGTAGCCTTCGAGTTCGCTGCTGCCATGGCCGATGACGACCATGTCGCGCACCCGCCCCCAGGTATTCAAGGCATCCATATTGATGTTCGCCACGGTGGTTTCGATCGGATAGACAGGATTCTCCACGTACCATTGGGAGCCCAGCAGGCCGGATTCTTCGGCTGTGACGGCCAAAAAGACGACGGTGCGTTCGGGCGGAGCGGGCTGCCCGAGATGGAGTTCGGCGAGCGCGAGCAATGCGCCGGTGCCTGTCGCGTTATCGACTGCGCCGTTCCAGATGTTGTCGCCTTCCATGTCGGCCACCATGCCGAGATGGTCCCAATGGGCGGTATAAATGATGGACTCGTCGGGACGCGTCGAGCCGGGTATCGCGGCGATGACGTTTTGCGAACTCGATCCGCGCACGGCGGTTTCGACCGACATGGAGGCACGGATGTCGCCGAGCGGCACGGCGCTGAATCCCGGAACAGCTGCCTGGGCCTTCAGTTCCTCGTAGTCCATCCCCGCCGCGGCGAACAAGGCATTCGCGGTCTCAAGCGTTAACCAGCCTTCGATGGGTGCAAGATGCGAATTGCCGTTTTCCGCCGCCAGCGTGATTTGCGGGCCCGACCAGCTATTGTCGACCACGTCCCAGCCATATCCCGCGGGACCCGTCTCGTGAACGATGAGAATGCCGGCGGCCCCCTGACGCGCCGCTTCCTCAAACTTGTAGACCCAGCGTCCGTACCAGGTCATCGCGTTACCGTTGAAGAGTTCCGGATTCCCGGTGGCATAGCCGGGGTCATTCACGAGCACGACTACGGTCTTGCCTTCCGCGTCGACGTTCGCATAGTCGTTCCAACCGCGTTCCGGGGCATTGATCCCATAGCCCACGAAAACCACCTCGCTGTCTTCCACCACGATGGGCGAGGCATGGCGGCGGCTGCCGATCACCATTTCGGTCTTGTACGCGGGACTGGCGTCGAAGCTGCCGGAAAATCGCAGCACCGGATCGTCGCTAGCGGTAATTTCCACGACATCAACCTGTTGCGTATAGGAATCTCCGTTGCCCGGCCCGGCGCCGACGGCGGCGAATTGCTCCGTCAGATAGTCGATGGTGAGTTGTCCCCCGCGTGTGGCGGGGGCGCGGCCTTCGAACTCATCCGATGCGAGCACTGCCGTGTGTTCATGTAAATCTCTGGCGACCGCATTGCGGGCGCTTGCCGGCTCGGAGTTTCTCGGCCGCAGATTGCGTCCACGCGGGCCGTCGCGGCCGGCTCGGGGCGGACCGCCGCGCCTGACGAATTCGGTCGCGGCCTGACGTTCTTCAGGGGTGAGCTGTTCGAGTATTTCGATGGTTTGCTCGTGGGACAGCGTCTGGTAGTCCATGCTGGTGCGGCGCAATTGCGCGAAAGCCTCGGCGAGCGCTTCGCGGTTGAATTCCTCGTCGTCGATTAGTTGATTGACACGGCGCTGGGCACGGAACATTTCCGCCCGTGCCGGACGGACGGATTCGAAGCCTTCCCGTGCCGCGTCCCCAAGTTCTGTGCGCCTTTCTTCAGAAAGATCCCGCAGAATCCATCCGGTATTCGGCGGGACCAGCGCTTGTGCGTAATCTCGCCTGTCCGCCATGCGCCAGCCGATGCCGCCGATCAGCAGCAGATTCACCCCCAGAGAGGCGACTAGCAGAATGACGAGCAGATTGCGTTTACTCATTGCCTGTCTCCGTCACGATTTCGGAATCGGCATACTCGTATAGCGACAGCAGGTACAACTCCTGGTCCCAATAGGCGTAGCCGGGATCCTGCGCATCCACGCCGAAACTGAACCAGCCGGAAAGGGCGATACCGAATACGAGCGGCAGGCAGGCTGCAAAAGCGGGCCGCCACCATTCAAATGGAGAACTGCCGGGCGTCAGCCAGTCGATGATTCGGTCCGCCAGCGCTCTGGTTCGGGCCGGCAACGGCTGACGCATCACCCTGGTTTCCAGGCCGGCGAATTCCGGCGCCTCGATTCGATCGAGCAGGCTTTCCATTCTTTGCTGCGATTGCAACAAATCGCGCGCCTCGGCGCTTTCGCGCAACAGGACTTCGGCCTGTTCGCGCTCCCGCACCGGCCAGGCAGCGCGTTCGCAGCCGCGGATATCGAGCAAATGGGTGAATTCTTCTAGATTCATGGTTTCCGTCTGCCTTCGGTTCATTCTTCTCAAGTCTTCAATGTCTTGCGCAGCGATCGTTTCGCTCTTGCAAGCAGCGATTCCAGCGCCTGTACGGATACGTCCATGATCGCGGCAGCTTCCCTGTTGGAAAATCCCTGGTAGTGGCACAATGAGATGGCGCTGCGCTGGGATTGGGGCAATTGTCCCAGCGCCGCGCGCAAACGCCCCATTTCGCTTTCTGCCGCTACTTCATCGAGCGGTCCCGTATCCTGCACCGCCTCCTCTTCCCCCAGTTCTTCCCGGCGCTTGCGCAAATGATCGATGCACAGATTGTGCGCAATGCGATGAATCCAGGTCGAGAGCCGGGCTCTGGCCGGCTGCCAGCTTGCCGCGTTGATCCACAGCTTGAGAAAAGTGTCCTGGGCGATGTCCTCCACGTCGCGCCGGTTGCCCAGCATACGCCAGGCGTACTGGCTCACCGGCTTCAGATGACGCCGGACAATGGCTTCATACGCGGAGTTGTCGCCGGCACAGATTGCAGTCATCAGTTCTTCATCGGTCATCACGCACAATCATAACCGCCCCTTGGCGAAAGCCCGAATCTGGCGCTAGTTCCCCTGGTCGGCGTCGGTCTCGGCGCCTGCGGATCGGTTTCCTCTGCCAGGTCCGCCCGGACCGCCCCTCAGTCCGCGCAGCTCGCGCGGCTGGAGCAACCCGTCGTCGTTGCGGTCGAGATTCGCAAACATCTCATGGCGGTATTCGGCCAGGGTGACCACGCCGTCATCGTCGCCGTCGATGCCGGCGAAGCGCTCGCGAATGGCGTCTGCCAATTGCCCGTCGCCCCGGACGCGGGTGAAGTTGGCGACGTATTCCTCGAGTGTGATCAGGCCATCACCGTCGACGTCGATCCTGTCGCCGGCCGTCCCGGCGAGATACTCGTCGATGCTGACGGCGCCGTCGCCGTTTGTGTCGATCCGGGCCAGCCGTTCGGCGGCCCGGGCCTGCCTTTCCTGGTTGTCCCCGGTCTGGCTGTCCTGCGCCAGCGCGGGCGCGGAGAACGCCAGCGAACCCGCCAGCGCCAGTGAAATCCTGCGAATCTTGCTCATGTCGGTACCCTTGTGGATTGCGTTCATCTGCTTATACGTCACGCCCACGGATACCCGTCGCCGGAATTCGGTCAGTGAGCCGGCGCAGGCAAGAAAACGCAGTCGAATTTTATCGACTGAATTCGTTCGCCTGCTTCGCTGAAGTCGGTGTAAACTAGAAATCTTTCGCCCAAAAAACTGAACGGGAACTTGTCGATGACATTTCATCTCGCGCGCGACCGCCGGCTGGCGGCCCTGTTGTTTCTGCTTTCGTTGGCGCCATTCGCCGGCGCGGCCGAATACGTCATGGATCCGGACTGGCCCAAGCCGCTGCCGGATGAGATCGAATGGGGACAGGTGCCCAACGTCACCATCGATCATGAAGGCTATATCTACGCCTTCCACCGGTCCGAACCGCCGGTGCTGAAATTCGATCCCGAAGGCAACCTGGTCGACTCCTGGGGCAGCGAGTGGATACAACGGCCCCATGGCTTCCGCGTGACTCCGGACGGAAACATCTGGGCGACGGATTATCACCGGCAACTGGGCAACACGATCTCCCTGTTCGACACCAGGGGCAATCTGCTCAAGCGTCTCGGGGCGGCCGGATTCACGGGCGCGGGTCCGAATACTTTCGACGGGCCGGCCGATGTGGTGCAAGCGGAGAACGGCGACTTCTTCGTGGCAGACGGTCACTGGAACAACCGCATCGTCAAATTCGACATTCAAGGCCGTTACCTCATGGAATGGGGCAAGCGGGGTTCGGGCCCCGGCGAATTCAATCTGCCGCATACCCTGGTGATCGATCAGCGCGGGCGCCTGCTCGTCGGCGATCGGGGCAATGAGCGAATCCAGATTTTCGACCAGGAAGGCAACTACATCACCGAGTGGGATCAGTTCGGCTGGCCCAGCGGCATGTTCATAGACCGGAACGACATCCTTTATGTAGCCGACTACCAGAGTCTGCGCGGCGTGACCTATGGCAGCGCCGAGACGGGCGAGGTCATGGGCTTCATCGAAGGCTCCGAGCCCGAGGGCGTCGTGGTCGACGCCGACGGCAACGTCTACACCGGCGAAGTCACCGGCGGAGAGGGCGGCGACGGCATGATTATCCGCAAGTTCATCCGGCAGTAATTTTTCCGCCGGAAGGACTTGCCATAAGCGGCGATGCGCGTATAATGCGTCGCCTTGCCCGGACATATGCGCCGGGCATTGTTCTGTAACAAGTGGGTCAAGCAATAGAGGTGGGTGCTTGCCGAGCGGATCCGGACGCTAATGAGCCGGATTATTCTGCGTCAGCGGAATCGTCCGCAAGGTAGGCAACTGCGTTAAATTTATTCGAGTCGGCGTGATCTTTCGTTCCTCGCGGAGCGAAAGGCCGGAGCTTATGAAAATCATTCAGTTGTCAGATACCTGTTTACAGGTATTCGAGACGTTCTTTGAGCGTCTCTGCAAGTCATAAACTGAAGAGTTTGATCATGGCTCAGATTGAACGCTGGCGGCAGGCTTCAGACATGCAAGTCGAGCGGAAACGACAAAGGTTTACCTTTGGGCGTCGAGCGGCGAACGGGTGAGTAACGCGTAGGAATCTGCCCGATAGCGGGGGATAGCCCGGGGAAACCCGGATTAATACCGCATACGCCCCATGGGGGAAAGGCCGGGATCTTCGGACCGGTCGCTATCGGAGGAGCCTGCGTTGGATTAGCTTGTTGGTAGGGTAACGGCCTACCAAGGCGACGATCCATAGCTGGTCTGAGAGGATGATCAGCCACACTGGAACTGAGACACGGTCCAGACTTCTACGGGAGGCAGCAGTCGGGAATATTGGACAATGGGGGAAACCCTGATCCAGCCATGCCGCGTGTGTGAAGAAGGCCTTCGGGTTGTAAAGCACTTTCAGTAGTGAGGAAGGGACTTGGGCGAATACCCCGGGTTCTTGACGTTAGCTACAGAAGCAGCACCGGCTAACTCCGTGCCAGCAGCCGCGGTAATACGGAGGGTGCGAGCGTTAATCGGAATTACTGGGCGTAAAGCGCGCGTAGGCGGTCTGGTAAGTCGGATGTGAAAGCCCAGGGCTTAACCTTGGAACTGCATTCGATACTGCCAGGCTAGAGTATGGTAGAGGGGGGTAGAATTCCACGTGTAGCGGTGAAATGCGTAGAGATGTGGAGGAATACCGGTGGCGAAGGCGGCCCCCTGGACTGATACTGACGCTAAGGTGCGAAAGCGTGGGGAGCAAACAGGATTAGATACCCTGGTAGTCCACGCCCTAAACGATGAGAACTAGCCGTTGGGGGTATTTGAAACCTTTAGTGGCGCAGCTAACGCGATAAGTTCTCCGCCTGGGGAGTACGGCCGCAAGGTTAAAACTCAAAGGAATTGACGGGGGCCCGCACAAGCGGTGGAGCATGTGGTTTAATTCGATGCAACGCGAAGAACCTTACCTGCCCTTGACATCCCTGGAATCTCCCGGAGACGGGAGAGTGCCTTCGGGAACCAAGTGACAGGTGCTGCATGGCTGTCGTCAGCTCGTGTCGTGAGATGTTGGGTTGAGTCCCGCAACGAGCGCAACCCTTGCCCTTATTTGCCAGCGGTTCGGCCGGGAACTCTAAAGGGACTGCCGCTGACAAACCGGAGGAAGGTGGGGACGACGTCAAGTCATCATGGCCCTTACGGGCAGGGCTACACACGTGCTACAATGGCCGGTACAGAAGGTCGCTAACCCGCGAGGGGGCGCCAATCCTCAAAGCCGGTCGTAGTCCGGATCGAAGTCTGCAACTCGACTTCGTGAAGTCGGAATCGCTAGTAATCGCGAATCAGCATTGTCGCGGTGAATACGTTCCCGGGTCTTGTACACACCGCCCGTCACACCATGGAAGTTGGTTGCACCAGAAGTGGGTAGCCTAACCCTCGGGAGGGCGCTCACCACGGTGTGGCCAGCGACTGGGGTGAAGTCGTAACAAGGTAGCCGTACGGGAACGTGCGGCTGGATCACCTCCTTTAAGAGCAAAACCCTCGGTCTTTGAAGGACCGGTTCTCGGGTTCCCACACTCAAGCTTGTCGCCTGTTTCTTCTTTCGAAGGGGCCGCTTCCGGCCTCGCTTCGTCGCCGGTTTGTAGAAAATGCGCCCGTTGGGCTATCGTTGCGCGCGGTTGGCCGACATGGGCTGTATCCCGAAGGGGAGGAGGACTGGATGACTGCGTATATTGTTGTTGCGGCGCGCGTGGACAAGCGCACCGAGGGTTTTATCGAATACTCCAAGCGTGCCGGGGAGCTTACCTATCGCTGCGGGGGTGAATACATCGTGCGCGGGCCTGCTGAAACGGTCCTGGAAGGCGAAATGTGGAGCCGGCGCCCCTGCGTCATATCGCGCTGGCCTTCGCTGGAAGCCGCCAAGGCGTTCTGGAACAGCGAGGAATACCAGGAAGCGCTCAAGCCGTTGCGCGCCGACACCGGCCTGTACGACGTGGGCCTGTTCGAGGGCACTTGAGACTCTGCGTTGCAAATCAAGCACGGGTTTCCGCCCATCTTCGATTCGCGCGCGAGAGTGCTCATTCTCGGATCCTTGCCGGGCGATGAATCGCTGCGCCGGGGGCAGTATTACGGCCATCCGCAAAACCAGTTCTGGGCGCTGCTTGGGGCCGTTTTCGGACAGGACCTGCCGCGCCTTGAGTATGAGCGGAAATGCGCAGTCCTGCTGCGCAAGCGCATTGCGCTTTGGGACGTGCTGGAGGCGGCCGAACGCCGCGGCAGTCTCGACACCGCCATTCGCAGGGAGCGTCCGAACGATCTGCCGACGCTTTTCGGTGAATTGCCCGGCCTGCGCGCCGTGGGATGCAACGGCGGCAAGGCGCATCGATCGTTTCGAAGGCACTTTGGCGCCTGGCTGAATGAATTTCCGGGCGAAATAAGCGTTTGCCGCTTGCCTTCGTCAAGCTCGGCCTATGCGGCCATGCCGCTCGAAATCAAGGTTCGGCACTGGCGGCAATTCCTCAAGGCTGCGCTTGCGGATCCCTAGCTGATCCGTGGCTGATCCGCAGAGTCCGAATTGATTAGAATTCCTGCGAGGTAACTAATGTGAAGATTGAAGGGTCTGTGGCGCTGGTGACCGGGTCCAACCGGGGTATCGGCCTGGGTTTCGTGAAGGTGCTGCTGGAGCGCGGCGCAAACAAGGTGTACGCCACGGCGCGGGAAGCCGCAAGCCTGCCGGAGGTCGTGGATCTGGATCCGTCGCGCATCGCCGGCTTCGTCCTGGATATCGACGACGCTGCGCAGCGTCGTTTGGTCGCGGAGCAGACGGGCGATACCAGCCTGTTGATCAACAACGCGGGCATACCCGGCAGCGAGGACGAGAACGAGCGGCGCATGCTGCGAGCGAGCAACCTTGAGGACGCCCGCCGGGTGATGGAAACGGACTGCTTTTCGCCGATCGAAATGTGCCGGCTGTATCTGCCGAACATGGTGAAGCGCGGCGAGGGTGGCGTGATCAACATCCTGTCGATCGGCGCGATTTTCTGTCTTCCGTCACACGCGAGCTACTGCGCCGCCAAGGGTGCGCAGGCCATCATGACCATGGGCCTGCGCGCCGACCTGGACGGCACCGGAGTGGACATCGCCGGCGTTTACACGGGCGGCGTGAGAACCCGGATGTCGGCTCGCGATATACCGACCTTGCTTACCCCGGAAGAACACGCGAGGGATGTCTTCGATGCCTTCGAGGCCGGCGAGCGGCATATTTTCGCCGGCCTGGGCGCCGAGCAAATGCGCGACACGATCCTGGCGGACCCCGGTGCTTTTGAGCAAAGGCAGATCGAACGCTTTCGCAATCCGGAGTCCGCCTGGGACTAACGGTTCCTCCAGCGCCACCAGAGGACGGGTCCCGTAAGCACCAGCAGCACGGCCAGCCCGCCCACCAGGTCATTGATCCACTTGAATTGCTCGTGAATGATGTTGCCGGTATGTACGTCAACGACAAACAGGTAGAAGGTGGCGCCGGCCAATTGCGGTGACTTCATGTCCGTGAGTCCGAAAGCGCCGGACGCCTGCTCCCGGTAGAAGCCTCTGCTGTTTTTCAGATAGAGAGCCGAGTCGAGCAGCACGCCGTCGCTGACCATGGTCGCCGGTCCGTTGATCGGCGACCATTCGCCGTCGCCGTCGCGTCGCTGCAGGTGCATTCCGCGGTTGTTGCTGAAGATCACGCGATCCCGTTCGCGAAACAGGTTGCCGCCCAGTTCGCCGGTATGGGGGTCGCCCGTCCAGGACTTGCCGCCATCCTCCGTGTGCAGCAGCCCGAACCGCGTGGTTACGCTGAGACGCTGCGGCTCCCCGGGATAGGCCACGACCTGCTCCAGCTCCTCTCCCAGCGAGCGATACTGATACACCGGCGGCAACGACGAGCGCTCCAACGGTACGTCCCGCGCCCAGTTGCCGAAGCCCACGACGTGATCCAGGATGACTCCGGTCACGCTCAGGTAAACGATCGGTATGAGCGCCAGAAGGCCGAACACCGTGGCGTGGGTGCGGTACAGCCACCGGTGTGTCTCCCGGCGCACCCTGGGCCCCGGTCCGGACTGCCTGCGCCAGCGCCAGGGCAGAAACCAGTAGAGAAAACCGCTGATGGCCAGCACTGCCATCGCCAGCCCGCCCAGATCGTTGATCAGCGTTGAGGCGGTGCGGCCGAAGATTCCGTAGCCGAAGTGAAGGTCGAAGACGAAGTCATAGACGCTCACCTGTTCGGGCAATCCCGTTACCGTGGCCCGGTCCAGATTCAGCCATTCAAGCCGGGAGGGATCGGTGCGGCTGATGCGGAAAATTCGTTCGTGGCCTACCACGCCCACCAGTTCGTCCGGATGGCTGCCTGGAGTCAGGCTGCCGATGCGCGTCCCGTGCAAGGCGAAACGCTCGATGCCCCTGCCCTGTTCGGTCGTTCGCCACAGCCCTTCGTCGGTGGCCACGACGATGCCTTCGAGGCTGCCGTCGTCCGGGCGAACGAAGCGCAGCACCTGCGGCTTTGCGTCTTCGGGGAAGGAAACGTCGCGCCAGTTTTCGCCGCCGTCCTCGGTCAGCCACAAGCCACGCTCGGAGCCGCCCAGCCAGCGGTTCGGCTGCGCTTCGTCAACCGCAACGTAGCGCATGACCGTGGCCGGCAGCAGCCGCGCCACTCTCGCCGACAGCCAGGATTCGGGCACGGTCAATTGCCGCTGCCAGCGCCACTCGTCGTGGTCGAGCAGAATGCCGCTGACGCCAAGCACCAGCAGCCACGCGCCCGCGCCAAGCCCCGCCCACTTATGCAGTGTCAGCAGGGCACGATTCAGCGGTGTGCGCCGCTTCGGTCCCCTTTTGCGGCTCATTGCATGGCCCGCCTCATCCGGGGTGCCACAGGCGCATCGTGCTCGGCTTGAGGATCAGAAATCGTATTGCGGTCGCTCCGGCACCGTCAGCACCACGAAGGGCGATGAGTCGGGGACGGCGCGCAGGAATATACCCATGGGCTGGCTGTCGTCGGTCTTTTCCTTGTCCCAGCGCAGTTCCTTGTCATCGCCGCAGCGCTGGATCGTCTTGAACCAGAGGATGCGGCCGGGCTCTTCCGGCAGCAGCGCGCGGAACATAAAGCTCCCGAATCGCCGCGGCGGCAGTTCGGACCCGGTCCAGACGATCTCATCGACGGTTTGCTTGATCTGAAAGCCTTCACCCATTTCGATCGGCGGGTCGAGTTCGCGCATGATCGTCTCGGCCGACCAGTCCGGATCATGCGCGACGGTCACGCGCATGACGCCTTCGGGAATCTTTATCCGCACCTCGGTCGTTGGATCCGATCCACAGCCATGCGGCACCCGCACCTCGACGTCGTGGAACCAGCCCGCAGGCATGTGGGTCATGTGCACGTAGGCGTGGCCCAGCGCCGCTCCACTGAAGCTTGCCAGGACGGCGAAAGCCGCCAGCCTTGCCAGTCTTTTCTTCATAGGTGTCCCCTCCAATCAGTCCGTCGCGCGCTCCGTTCGGGAAAAACCTGGTTCTCCGGGGTTGCGCTTGTGGCGTAAGATACACCGTTACGCGGGGACAAAATCGGAGGAGGGTTGTATGCACATGCACTTCGTTCGCATGGCCTCTTTCTTGCTCGGCGCCGCTCTGCTTTCTTTCCACGCGCCGCTTCATGCTCAAGAAGAGGCTGCTTTCCTGGAAGAGATCGTGGTTACCGCGCGCAAGCGTGAAGAGAACCTGATGCAGGTTCCGATCTCCATCACGGCGCTGGACAGCGATTACATCAGCCAGACAGGATCACTGGGCATCTTCGATCTGGCCGAGTACGCGCCAAACCTGACGTTCCGGCAATCCTACGGCCGCACCTTCGACCGGCCCGGAATACGGGGCCAGGCGCCGATCCTCGGCGGTCAGACCGTGGGTCTTTTCATCGACAGCGTGTTTGTCGCCGGATCCATTTCCAACCTGCCGCTGAGCAATCTCGAACGCGTGGAGGTCATCAAGGGTCCGCAGGCCGCGCTGTTCGGACGACAGACGCTGGCGGGAGCCATCAACTACGTGACTCGCGCCCCGACGGATGAGTTCGAGGCGGAAGTAAAGGCCACCGCCGCGGAACACGGCCAGTTTGAAACCAACATCAACCTGAGCGGTGCGCTGATCGAAGGGCTTCTGCAGGCCTCCGTCGGATTGCGCTACTACGAATACGGCGGCGAATATACCAACATGGGGCCTGGCGGCGGGGACCTGGGAGCGGAGCAGACGCAGGCCGCGATGGCAACGCTCTATTTCACTCCCACCGAGAACTTCAGCGCCAAATTGCGCGTAATGGCGAGTGATGACGACGACGGTCTGATCACCCAGCAGGCCACGATCACCAGCCGTGAACTGAACTGTTACACGGAAACCCGCCGGGGGTACTACTGCGGCAAGGTGCCGGTGCCGGATTTCGACCAGGTCAACATCGACAACGTGCACATCCCCGACCCGGGCGTGCGCCAGAACACGCTTCGCACCAACCTGGAAATGAGTCTCGATATCGGCGGCTACGAACTGACATCGATTACCGCCTGGTCGAAGCAGGACGAGGATTGGCAGCTGGACGCCGGCAGCACGGCCAACCGGTTTTTCCTGTGGACGCTGCCCGACGACAGCCCTGCATGCCGATTCGCCAGTTGCGCCACGACGTATCTGGGCGAAGACCTCACGTACCGCTCGCAGGAACTGCGTCTCAGCTCGCCCGTGGACAGGTCTCTTCGATGGATGCTGGGTGGATACCTGTTCAACATGCATGATTGGAGCTATACCGGCAAGCCTGCCCTGCGCAGCATCACCTTCGACAGGGTCGACAACATTGCGTTTTTCGGGTCGGTGGAAATGGACTTCAACAGCCAGTGGACCGGAACCGCGGAGTTGCGCTGGTCGGAGGACGACGTGACCGATGTGGCCGCGAACGGACGAACCCTGCAGGAAGACTTCGCGGCCGTTACGCCCCGTGTGACGCTGGTTTACCGGCAATCGGACAATGGCACCCTGTACGGGTCGATCTCCAAGGGCACCAAGCCCGGGGGCTTCAATGCGTCGGTCGTTACCGCGCCGGAAGCCGACAGGGCCAGGCTGGCTCCCTACCTGACATACGACGAATCCCAGGCATGGAACTACGAGGTCGGCGCAAAGTACTCGCTCATGGGCGGACGCGCGAACATAACCGGGGCGCTGTTCTTCATTCAGTGGGACAAGCAGCACCTGCAGAACTCCACCGTGCTGTCCAACGGCAGGAGCACGACGCTCACCACCAACATCGGAGAGACCGAGATTACCGGTGTGGAACTCAGCGTCAACGCGCAGCTCAGTGACAACCTTTCACTGGTGCTCAACTACGGACTGGCCGATGCGGAGATAGTGGAAGGATGCGATTTCGCCCACGGCGAACTGATCGGCGCCGATCCGCAGGCCTGCGACCAGAGCGAGTATCCCGGCTCGGCTTCGATTGTGGGCAAGCAGACGCCGAACACGCCGAAGCACACGGGAGCGATTACGACCACCTGGCGCGCCCCGGCAGGCGCACGTATGCAGTGGTTCGTGAGTGGCGACATTACCTACGAATCTACGCGCTACGCGCAGGTTCACAACTTCGCGGAGACCGGCGACACCACCAAGGTCAATCTGCGCCTGGGACTGGAAGGTGAGCGCTGGAGCGCATGGCTGTGGGGCAGGAACCTGTTTGAGAACAGGTCGGCGAATTCCGTGATCCGCCTGATCGATCTGGATACATTCTTCGTGCGCCGCGCGTTCACGGCCCACTTGCCCCGCGGACGGCAACTGGGTGTGAGCGCGGACTACCGGTTCGGAGGTTAGCGCCGGAACAAGAGCAGGTAAGCTTGGGGGGAATCAAGACGGGGGTTGAATGAAAGGTAGCCGGCTTACGCTGGTACTGATGAGCATGCTGACTGCTCTGTTCGTGCTGCGTGTGTGCGCACAACTCCTGCAGGCGCTTTTCCCCTTGGACTGGATTCCCGAATTTGAGGCTTGGCAAAGCGGTGTGCTGCCGTACCCGATCCTGCTTGCCAGCCAGTTCGGCATTATCGGGTTGATGAGTTTTGTGCTGCACAGGGTGCGCAACGGCACAATACGGGCACGAGCCTGGAAGTACCGGGTTTGTCTTGTTTTCGGCGGCGCCTACTTTGCCGTCATGGCTTTCCGCTGGTTGGCCGGCCTGACCTTTCTGGCCGATCAGGCCTGGTTCGCAAGTTCGCTGCCGGCCTTCTTCCACCTCGTTCTCGCCTCGTTCATTCTCTTGCTTGGTTTGCATATCCGCCGACGGATACGAAACCCGAAAATCTTCAGCTACTCCCCGCGCGGCTAGGGATCCCCTGTCTGCCGGGGGGCCGGTTTGCTTTTGCCAAAGCGGTCTTTCACAATGTCGCCGTCCGATTTCGGGGTCGCCGGACCGATAAGAATCCACTGAAAGCGTAATGAACCAGCCAACCCCGCACGTCGAGTACCTCGCAGTCCATAAGCGCTACGCGGAGTCGGACTGGGTCGTGCGCGATCTCGACCTCGAATTGAATCGCGGAGAGTTCCTGACGCTCCTGGGTCCCTCGGGTTCGGGCAAGACGACCTGCCTGATGATGCTGGCCGGCTTCGAACCGCCGACCACCGGCGATATCCGGATCAACGGAGTCTCGGTTGCCGGCCTCCCGCCGGACAAGCGGGGCATCGGCGTGGTCTTTCAGAATTACGCGCTGTTTCCGCACATGAGCGTGGGCGCCAACCTGGCGTTTCCGCTGGAGGTGCGCGGCCTGAGCGCGGACCGACGGCGCGAACGGGTCGCCAGGGCGCTGGAGCTGGTGCGGCTGGAAGGCTATGAGGACCGCCGCCCCAACCAGCTGTCCGGCGGCCAGCAGCAGCGCGTGGCCATCGCCCGCGCGCTGGTGTTCGAACCGGAACTGGTGCTGATGGACGAACCCCTGGGCGCGCTGGACCGCCGCCTTCGGGAACAGTTGCAGTACGAGATACGGCGCATCCAACGGCAGCTTGGCGTGACCGTGCTCTACGTGACCCACGACCAGACCGAAGCCATGGCCATGTCCGACCGGGTCGCGGTCTTTCGCGCCGGCCGTATCGAACAGGTGGCCTCGCCGGAAGTGCTGTACGAAGAGCCGCAGCGGCCGTTCGTGGCCAGCTTCATCGGAGAGAACAACCTGCTCAAGGGACGGGTCGTGTCGGCGGAGCGCGGAGTATGCGAGGTGGAAGTGGCGGAGCAGCGTTTGCAGGCCGCCCACATCGCCGACCTGCCCCCGGGCAGCGAAACGCTGGTCGCCATTCGCCCGGAAAGGGTCAACATCGCGCCGCTATCGATGCACTATTCGAACGAGTTCGATGCCCTGGTGGAGGACATCAGCTTTCTCGGCGATCATCTGCGCATCCGCCTGGAGGTTTGCGGCAGTTCCGATTTCATAGCCAAGATACCCAACGTCGTGGGTCATGGCGGCATTCTGCCGGGCGATACGGTTCGAATCGGCTGGGGCGCGCTGGACTGCAGGGCCCTGGCGGCCGAGGCCTTGTGAAACCACGCATGCGGAGGAGCATTCCATGAATCAATCGGGTCCCCTTCTTTATCCCCGCGCGGCGACGCTGGTACTTGCGGCGGTCTGCTTCGTGCCGGCCGGCGCCTTGCTGGCGCAATCCATTACCGTGGTTTCCTGGGGCGGTTCGTATGCGCGGGCCTGCCAGGAGGCGTACCACAAGGCGTTTACGGAGGAAACCGGCATCGAGATACTGCTGGAGGATTACAACGGCGGGCTGGCGCAGGTTCGCGCCCAGGTCGATGCCGGCGCCGTACACTGGGACGTGGTGGACATGGAACTGCCGGACGCTCGGCTGGCTTGCGACGAGGGGCTGATCGAACTCGTTGAATTGTCCGATCTGCCTGCCGGGGTTAACGGCGAATCGCCCGAAGCCGACTATCCGGCGGAGTTCGTCAACGAATGCGGCGCGGGAATGACTTTTTACTCCACGGTGTTTGCCTACAACAGCAATTTTCTGAGAGGGCCGGGTCCGGAAACGGTGGCCGACTTCTTCGATCTTGAGAGGTTTCCCGGACGCCGCGGGATGCGCCGCTCGCCGCTGGTCAACCTCGAGTTCGCACTGATTGCCGACGGAGTCCCCCTGGACGAGGTTTACGGAACGCTGGATACGCCGGAGGGCCTGAACCGCGCTTTCCGCAAGCTGGACACGATCAAGGACCAGGTGGTTTGGTGGGAAGCCGGAGCGCAGCCGCCTCAGTTGCTCGCCGACGGCGAAGTGATCATGAGCACTGCCTACAACGGCCGCATCTTCAATGCCCAGGTGCTCGAGAACCAGCCCTTCGTGATCGTGTGGGACGGCCAGGCGCTGGATACCGGATATCTGGCGATCGTGGCCGGCACGCCGCGCCTGGATGCGGCCATGCAATTCGTGAAGTTCGCCAACCGGCCGAACTCCATCGCCAACATAAGCAAGTACATCTCCTACGGCCCGGTGCGCGAATCGGCCCGCGCTCTCGTGGACAGGCATCTGGAAACCGGCACGGTGATGGCGCCGCACATGCCCACCTCGCCGGACAACATGAAACGTGCGCTGCGGCTGGACTGGCGCTGGTGGAGCGAAAACCGCGACGACATGTACGAACGCTTCAGCGCCTGGCTGGCGCGTTAGGCGCCGAGTCGGACTGGAAGGCAACAAACGGCCACGGAGTGACGGCTTGAAGCGGATTCCGCGCTTGTCAACGATGGCGCCGCGGCTGGGCGCGATGGCGCTGGTGCTGCCGTTGCTCGCATTCGTTACGATCAGCTTCCTCATTCCGCTGGGTACGTTGCTGAGCAAGAGTGCCTGGCAGCCCGAAGTGTCCCGCGCGTTTCCGCAAACGACAGGCGAGCTCGGCAACTGGGACGGAGTGGGGCTGCCGCCCGAAGAAGCCTTTGCCGCCATTGCTCTGGAGCTCCGCATGGCGCGCGAGGCGCGAACGCTTGGCCGCGTGAGCGGCGCCATCAACCGGGTGCGGAGCGGCATGCGCGGGGTTCTGAACCGCACGGCGAGGAGACTGGATAGAGTCGAACACGCCGGTTCCTGGCGCGACACCCTGGCCGGCATCCATGCCGACTGGGAAGATCCGCAGACCTGGCTGGCGATCAGGCAGGCCGGCGCCCGGTTCACGCTGGGCCATTACCTCCAGGCGCTTGATCTGGAGCGCCGGGAGGACGGCGGCATCGGCCTGCGGCCCGAGGAGAGCCGCGTATATACGCCGCTGATGTGGCGTACGCTGCTGGTCAGCCTGGGCGTGACGCTGCTGTGCCTTGTGATCGGCTATCCGGTTGCCTACACGATAACCACCTCGTCGCCCGCTCGCGGCAGGATTCTGCTGCTGCTTGTACTGGTCCCGTTCTGGACCTCGCTGCTGGTGCGAACTACCGCGTGGATCGTCCTGTTGCAGCGCCAGGGAGTCATCAACGGGTTCCTGGTGTCTCTGGGCCTCATTCCAGACGACGGCCGCCTGCAGATGATCTACAACATGACCGGCACCTTCGTGGCCATGACGCACGTGCTGTTGCCGTTCATGGTGCTGCCCCTGTACTCGGTGATGCGCTCGATTCCCCGCTCGCACATGGCCGCCGCCGTATCTCTGGGCGCCGCGCCCTTGCAGGCCTTTCGCCGGGTTTATCTGCCGCAGACCCTGCCGGGAATAGGAGCGGGTTCGCTGCTCGTCTTCATACTGGCCATCGGCTACTACATCACGCCGGCGCTCGTGGGCGGACGCACCGGCGAACTGATTTCGAGTCAGATTGCCTATCACGTGCAGACTTCGCTGAACTGGGGTTTGGCCGCAGCGCTCAGCAGCATTCTGCTGGTGGCCGTTACCGTTCTGTATCTGATCTACAGCCGGGCGATCGGTATTGAACGGATGAGGCTGGGCTGAGGTGCGGGCAATGATCGGCAGGCGCATGGGGCGCTTCGGCTTCAATGCCTTCTGCGTGGCGGGGTTCGTATTCCTGCTGGCTCCGATCCTGGTCATCGTGCCCCTGAGTTTCAACGCGGAGCCGTATTTCACGTTTACCGAAGGTATGCTGCGCCTGGATCCCGAGGCTTGGTCGCTGCGCTGGTATGAGAGCATTGCCGAGGACGAGGCATGGCGCCGCGCGCTGGTCAACAGCCTCATCATCGGTGTCGCCGCCACGGTGCTGGCCACCACACTGGGCACGCTGGCGGCGCTGGGCCTGGCCAGCCCGTCCATGCCGGGGCGCACACTGGTTACGGCGGTGCTGATATCGCCCATGATTACCCCGATCATCATCGTGGCGGTGGGCGTGTTCTTCTTCTATTCGGGTCTCGGCCTGGGTCAGACTCACGCCGGACTGATCCTGGCCCACGCGGCGCTCGGCGCGCCGTTCGTGGTGATTACCGTCACCGCCACGCTGGCCGGGTTCGACCGTACCGTAATGAGAGCGGCCGCCAGCCTCGGCGCCGGGCCCATGCGGCGGTTCTTCCGGATCCAGTTGCCGCTGATCTCCCCGGGGGTCTTTTCCGGCGGCCTGTTTGCATTCGCCGCTTCGTTTGACGAGGTCGTCGTCGTGCTGTTTCTCGGAGGACTGGAGCAGCGCACGATCCCGCGTCAGATGTGGGCCGGTATACGCGAACAGATCAGCCCGGCGATTCTGGCCCTTGCCGTGTTCCTCATCGCCTTCGCCGTCGTGGTCCTGCTGACCGTGGAATGGCTGCGGAACCGTTCCGCTGCCGCGCAAAGATCGGTACATTAGTCCTTCGTGACTGAAAGCAATGTGAGTATGCGAGGCCGGCTGGTGGCCGCCTCGGCCTATCCGATCGTCATGGCGTTGGCTTACGCGTCGTTTGCCGGATTCTCCCTGCTGGGCCTGACCACCGCGCTGAGCGCATACGCGGCCGTGCTGCTCGGAGCGGTCCTGATTACCTGGCATGAACTGAAGCTACCGTACCGGCGGGACTGGAAGCCGGCCGCCGGGGAAGTGGGTGCCGACGCCATGTACCTGGGCGCCGTGCAGATCGGCGTGCCCCTGCTGCTGAGCGTTACGCTGGTGGTGGCGCTGGCGGACTGGTTGCGCACCGAGGGCCTCGTCGTAGCGGACCTCTGGCCGCATCAGCTGCCCGTGTGGGCGCAGGCGGCGCTGATGATGCTGGCGGCGGATTTCGGGCGCTACTGGCTGCATCGGGCCTTTCACGAGTTTTCGCCGATGTGGCGGCTGCACGCGGTGCATCATTCGCCGCACCGCCTGTACTGGGTGAACGTCGGCCGGTTTCATCCGCTGGAGAAAGCCATCCAGTACTGCCTGGACGCACTGCCGTTTGCGCTGGCCGGAGTTTCCGGGGAAGTCCTGGCGGCGTATTTCGTGTTTTACGCCATCAACGGCTTCTATCAGCATTCCAACTGCCTGGTGCGGCTGGGCCCGCTGAATTACCTGATTGCCGGGCCCGAGCTTCATCGCTGGCATCACTCGGAGCTGCCGGAAGAATCCAACAACAACTTCGGAAACAACCTCATCGTGTGGGACCTGCTGTTCGGCACCCGGTTCCTGCCCGATGACCGCGAGGTCGGACCGCTGGGACTGGTGAACCGCGCATACCCGATGGGGTTCTGGGCGCAGATGCGGACTCCCTTCATGGCGGACCTTGAAGGCGCTTCCGGCGAACAGTGACCGATAAACGCCCGCCGCTGAAGTACGCAGCGCTGCGCGCCGCCCTGTCGCTCAGGTTCGACGGCCGGCACCAGTCGCTGCTCAATGCCACGGGGAACCCGCGGAAAGTACAGAATGCGCTGTTGCGCCGGATCCTGGTGACCAACGCCGGCACGCATTTCGGGGCCCGCCACAATTTCAGACAAATCCGCGATCCGGAGGCTTATCGGAACGCGGTCCCGGTAAAGACCTACGAGGACCTGCGCAGGTACGTGGAGGCTCAGGACCGCACGGGAGAACCGTACCTGACCGCCGACCGGCCGGTCTACTACCATCGCACCAGCGGCACCCTTGGATCGGCCAAGGACATTCCCGTAACCAGCGCCGGCCTCGGGCGGGTCAGGGAGAACCAGCAACTGTTTGCCTACTCGGTGGCCCGCGGGACCCGGGCGTTCGAAGGACGGGTGCTGGGGATCACGGGCCAGGCGATAGAGGGACTCATGCCCTCCGGGGTGCCCTATGGTTCGGCATCGGGCCTTTTGTACAAGCGGATGTCGAAACTGGTCCGCAGGAAATACGTGTTGCCGCCGGAAATCGCGGACATTCCGGATTACGATCTGCGCTACTTCGCCACCGCGGCCTTTGCGCTTGCGGAACGCAACGTGACCGGCATAGGGACAGCCAACCCGTCCACGCTGGTGCGCGTTCGCGACCTGATCCGGAGCGAGCCGGAGGCCCTGATCGAGGCGGTCCACGAGGGCCGGCTGCCCGCCGGGGCCGACCTGCCCGTCGAGAGCAGGCTGACCCCCGACCCCAGCCGGGCGCGCGAACTGGAGGGTCTGCTGGAGACGAAGGGCGCTCTCGATTACGCCGACATCTGGCCCGACCTCAAGGGAATCATGACCTGGACCGGGGGTAGTTGCAGTGTGCCGCTTCGCCGGCTGGCCGGCTCCATTCCGGCCGGCACTTCGATCATCGAGCTGGGTTACATCGCCAGCGAATTCCAGGGCACGGTGAACATCAACGCCGTCGAGAATGTCTGTGTCCCGACTCTGTTGGACAACTTCTTCGAGTTCGTCGAGCGCGAGGACCGGGAGGCGGGCGGCAAGGACTTTCTTCTGCTGGACGAGCTGGAAGAGGGCGCCGAGTACTACGTTTTCGTTACCACCCAGGACGGCCTGTACCGCTACGACATGAACGACATCGTGCGGGTCACGCGCATGCTCAACGCCACTCCCTGCCTTGAGTTCGTGCAAAAGGGCAAGGGGGTCACGAGCATCACGGGCGAGAAACTCTACGAGAAGCAGGTGTTGGATGCCGTGATGGCCGCGGCTGCTCGCCTGGGCGTTTCGCCGAAGTTCTTCGTCATGCTGGCCGATCAGGAGGCGGCGGTTTACACGCTGTACCTGGAGGCCTCCAGGCGTGAGCCGCGCCAGGCGTCGGACTTGGCCAACGCCGTGGACCGCGGATTGCGCGAGGCGAATATCGAATACGACGGCAAGCGCGGCAGCGGCCGGCTGGCCCCGGTCGAGATCGAGTGGCTGCGCCCGGGAACCGGGGGCGAATTCCGGACTGACCGGGTAGCCGCGGGACAGCGCGACTCGCAGTTCAAGTATCTGCACCTGCAGTACGCGCACGAATGTCCGTTCGACTTCGGCGCGCACACGGACCCGGCCTGAGGGCTCGGCGGCCGGTCGTGCGTATCGAAAGCATTGATGTCCGGCGCTTCCCCGTGCCGTTCAGGCTTGTCTTACGGCATGCGTCGGCAAGCCGCTCGGAGGCCGCCAACGTCATTGTCGCGGCCCGTGGAGCGGACGGAGTAACCGGCTATGGTGAAGGTTGCCCGCGGGAATACGTGACCGGCGAGACCGTGGAGTCGGCTGCCGCGTTCATCGAGAAGCACAAGCCGTCATTGATTCGGCAGGTGGAGGACCCGAAAGGACTTCGCGCATGGGTTCAGGCGCATAACGATGAAATCGATGCCAACCCGGCCGCCTTCTGCGCGCTGGAGATCGCGGTCCTGGACTTGTTGGGCAAGTTTGAGCAACGGTCGGTTGAAGACTTGCTCGGAGTTTCCCGCTTGAGCGGTACGTTCGGGTATTCGGCTGTCCTTGGCGATGAGTCACTTTCCGCCTATAAAAAGCAGGCGGAGCAGTACTGGAGAATGGGTTTTCGCGACTTCAAGGTGAAAGTGTCCGGCGACGCGGAAACGGACCGGCGCAAACTTGCGCTGCTGACCTGCAAGGGCGACCCCGATCTGCGGATTCGGCTGGACGCCAATAACCTGTGGCGCGATGCGGCCAACGCCATCGGCTACCTGAAGTCACTGGGCGCGCAAGTCTTCGCCATCGAGGAGCCGTTGCGGAGCGGAGATCTGAAAGGATTTCGAAAGGTGGCCCGCGAGTGCGCGGTCAGGATTATTCTGGACGAGAGCCTGGTTCGCGCCGGGCAGCTCAAGGCGCTGGACGATACGGAAAGCTGGATCGTCAATCTGCGCGTGTCCAAGATGGGCGGAATCATTCGGTCGCTGGAATTGGCGCAAGAGGCAACGCGGCGAGGTATCGGCCTGATCGTGGGCGCGCAGGTGGGCGAGACCAGCATCCTCACGCGCGCCTCACTGGCGGTGATGAACGAGCATCGACAATCGCTCGTCGCCGCGGAAGGCGCCTTCGGTACGCTTCTGCTGGAGCAGGATCTGGGCGAGCCCTGCCTGATGTTCGGGGCCGGCGGAACACTGAACGCGGAAACCGGCCCGGACTTCGCACGGCCCGGACTTGGACTCCGGATTCACGAGGCCCTTCTCAGCCCCGTCTGATCCCGCCCTTCCCGAGGTCGCGCAGGATCTCGCGGGCTGCGTTGCGCCCCGGGATGCCGCTTACGCCGCCGCCCGGATGTGCGCCGGCGCCGCAGTGATACAGGCCGGAGATCGGTCCGCGGTAAGCGGCATGGCCCATCACCGGGCGATTGCTCCACAACTGTGCCGGGGTGTGGGCGCCGTGAAAGATGTCGCCGCCCGGAAGGCGGAAGCGTTGTTCGAGGTCGGCCGGCGTGAGTATCTGCCGAGCGATCACCGAACGGCTGAAATTGGGAGCGAAGCGGTCCACGGCGGCAAACACGGTGTCCGCGGCGTCGTCTCGGCGCTGCTTCCAGTCTCGGTGGCGGGGAAAGTGCTGGCAGAACAGGCTGGCGACATGTCCGCCCTCGGGCGCCAGCGTGTCATCCACCGTTGACGGGATCAGCAGTTCGATTACGGGATGCTCGGACCAGTCTCCGCGGCGGGCGTCCAGATACGCGTTCTCCATATAGTCGAGCGTCGGGCCGACGACAATGCCGGCGCCATGGTGCTCCTGAATTCCGGCGCCTGGCCTGCAACTGAAGTCGGGCAGTTCCGACAGGGCCACGTTCAGGCGCAACACGGCCGATTCCGTGCGGGTCCGTTCGATCCGGCTGCGAAAATCGGCATCGAGCGCGCTGCCGTCGATCAGCTCCAGGTAGAGAAGTTTCGGCGCCAGGTTGGCGGCGACTACCTCAGCGCGGCGAAACGAGCCGTTTGCGAGCGCGGCGCCTTGTGCCCGGCCCGCCTCCACAATGACTTCCACGACTTCGGCGCCGGTCTCCACGGCGACGCCCAATTCGCGGGCCTGCGCAAGCATGGCCTGGGTAATCGCGCCCATTCCGCCGATCGCGTGCCCCCACACACCCTTGCGGCCTGCAATTTCACCAAGCGCGTGGTGCAATAGCCCGTAGGCCGTGCCTGGCGCATGCAGCGAGGCGTGGTTGCCCACCACGGCGTCGAAGGCGAAAGCCGCCTGGATGTGCTCGTCCTCGAACCAGTTTTTCAGCAGGTCCGCAATCGGCATCAGGAAAAGATCGGCCAGGTGCTGCCGCCGGCGCATGCCGAGCCTCCTGACATCGTTGCCGGCCAGGACGGCGCTGATCCAATCGCGCAGACCGCCGCCTACGTTCGGGGGTGGGCGGTGCATCTGCCGAAGAACGATGTCGCCGACCTCCCGGATCATTGCGCGAAACTCGGGGAGAGCCTCGGCGTCGCGTGGCGAGAAGCGGGCGAACTCCCGTGCCGTGCTCGCTTCATCGCTGTAGATGGACAACGAGTCGCCATTCGGCAACGGCAGGAAGTTCGCCATCGGTCGCGGGACTATCCGCAGTCCGTGCTCGCGCAGCCGCAGTTCGCGGATAACGGTGGCATCCAGCAGACCGACGGTATAGCTGGCCGCCGAATTGCGGAATCCGGGGTGAAACTCCTCGGTTACGGCGGCGCCGCCGACCATTTGGCGCCGCTCCAGAATTCGCACTCGCTTTCCCGCGGCGGCAAGGTAGCAGGCGCAGACAAGCCCGTTGTGGCCGCCGCCCAGAACGAGAACGTCGTCTTGCGGGTTCACCTGAACGCGGGGATGACCTCCTCTCCCATGAGTCGGATCGCTTCCTCGGGGTCCGGCCCCAGGGGACCACCCAGATTCACCTCGTTGACGCCCGCTTCTTCCAGTTCATGGATCTGGTCGATGACTTCCGCGGGCGTCCCGGAGATACCCAGGCGGAGCATTTCCGGAGTCACGCGTTCGCGGGCCTCCTCCATGCGGCCGGCGTCCACCAGCTTGCGCAGCGGAACGAAGTCGGCGGCCGCAAGCCCGATGGTGCGCAATGCATGGTCCTCGAGATACGGACCGAAATAGGCGGCCAGGTTCTTCATGACTTCCGAGGCCGCCGCTTTCTCGCTGGACAGCGACAGCCATCCGCAGCCGGAAACCACGTAGTCATTCGTCGCGTCCGTGCGCGCCGACAGGCCCTCGCGTATCGGGGCGATCATCTGCTTCGCCGACGCGGGAGGCGTGATCATCGGCAGGCTGCCGTCACCGATCTCGCCGCTCAGACGCAGGAAGTCCTCGCCGAAGGCGGACAGGTAGATCGGAACGTCGGAGCGCAGCGGCTTGAACCGCAGGTAGCACTCCGGCCCCCACTTGAATATCTCGCCTTCGTATTCCATGACCTCCCCGCGCCACAGGCCGCGGATGAGGTGCGCGGCTTCGCGGTGGCGCTGCAGATAATCCGAGGCATCCACGCCGGCCCAGCCGATCATGTCCAGCGTATGCAGGCCCATGCCGAGAATGAAACGGCCCCCGGAGAGCTCGTCCAGCGTGGCCGCATAGGTCGCCAGTTCCACGGGATGCGTGGTGTAGGGATTGGTGCCCACCGATCCGATCCGGATCCGTTCGGTGGCGCTGGCGACCGCGGAAGTCGTCACCCAGGTGTGGCGCATGAAGGTGTCATGAGGGAACCACACGCTGTCGAATCCGGCCTTCTCGCCGGCGACGGCCAGGCGCACCAGGTCCGGCACGGAGCCGAGGTATTCAATCAGCCGCAGGCCAAAGCGCATGACTTACTCCTGGGGAGCGAGGGCGTCCCGCTCTCATGACCCTCGCCGGGGGCGGGACGCCGCGAGGGTCATGCCCTCGCTCCCAGGGCTTTTCCCCGCTAGTAGTAGGCGGCTTCGGACTCAACCTTCGGAGAGTAGTCGGCCATTTCCGGCGGCAGCACCGGGTTCAGCTTGGCGTCCCAACTGAACAGGTGTTCGCCGGGCTGAAAATCGGTCGACAGCGGTCCGCCCTGGGTGCGGAAGAACAGCAGGTTGCCGGTCTTGGAGCCGAACGGCCCGTGGGGCATGCCGGGCGGCCTCCAGAAATACGCGCCCGGTTTCATCAGGCCCGTGTCGCCGGTCAGGTCGCCCGTTATCAGGTACATCTCCTCTACCACGGGGTGAATCTCGATCACGTCGTTGCGCCACAACGGGGGCGCCGAAAGCACCCATGTCTGGTCATGGGTATGCGGATCTTCACGGCAGATGATTCGGGAGAACTTGCGGAACCCGTCCAGCATTCCGTCGCCCTCGTCCACGTCCACGCCGAGCTCGCGCAGACTGGTATCCAGCTTGGTGCCGAGCACGTCGACCTTCTCCACCAGGCGCTCCGCGTCGTCGTCCGGTCCCTGGCCGGCCGACGTTTCCGGCTCGCCGGACACGAACGTAAGTACCACGGCGCCGTTCTTGCTTGAAGCGGCGTTCCGAGTGTGACCGGCCGGAATGTAGGCGTAGCAGAGTTCTGTGTACTCGACGCCGTTTATTTCGAGGTCCCCGTCCAGGACCAGCAGCTCTTCATCGGTGCTGAGGTGCTCGGCGGAAGGCCGCGACCAGCCGGCCGGATAACGCACCATCGTGCTGGCGGCGCCGGTCTCGTCGTCTTCGCTAAGGATCTTGACGTGAGCTCCGTCAAAACGTCCGCTCCACAGACCTTCGCGCCAGGGCACGGCCTGCGACTGGATGAACTCGATGTGGGGTCTTGCCATGGAATCCTCCCGGGAGTACAGACAATCAAGAATGCCACAGATTTACCCGCGGCACTATGTTGGCAACAAATAGAAGTGTCCGGTTTTAGAACAAATGAACTGTCCGGTTTGGGTGCAGCGCTCCACAGCGCCTGAAGGACGGAGTCCGAAGGGCGCTGTGGAGCGCTGAGCGGTCGGTCGCCCGCTACGCCGCGGCC
>CAYMQG010000033.1:0-6304 GCA_964392625.1 uncultured Gammaproteobacteria bacterium
AGGGCGCGGACGGTTCCGGAAATGGCGGTGCGCAGCTTGGAGCGCGCCGACATGTTGCGCGCGCGGCGGCCCACGGCCTGGCGGGCGCGCTTTGCGGCTTGCGGTGAATTTGCCATGGGCGCGCATTGTAGCCGAAGCGCCCGCGCCTTTGAGCCTGTTGGTGTGCAGATTGCGCGGAGGATTGGCGGGCTGCTATTGTGCCGCCATAGCAATCGCCGGGCCCGGCCATTCTTTCCGACCTGCTCAGCCGCAACATTCTGATCCTGCTCTTGGCGCAGGCTGCGTCCGTTACCGGTACGGTCGCAGTCGTCACGGTGGGGGGAATCCTGGGCCGGGGCCTGGCGGACAACCCGGCGTTGGCCACGCTGCCGCTGTCGATGCTGATCGTCGCCACGGCGCTTTCGACCGTTGTCGCCGCTTCGATCATGTCCCGTATCGGACGGCCCCGGGGCTTTGCCCTGGGCGCGGCCCTCGGGGCCGCGGGAGCGGCGTGCGCCTGGGCCGCCACCGCGGTGGGGAGCTTCGCCCTGTTCTGCCTGGGATCGATACTCATAGGCTGCGCCACGGCGTTCTCGCAGCAGTACCGGTTCGCCGCCACGGAAAGCGTCAGGGCCGCTGCGGCGCCCACGGCGGTCGCGGTGGTGTTGACGGGCTCGATGGCCGGCGCAATCGTGGGTCCCGGCCTGGTGGCGCGGGGCGAGTCCTGGATCGCCGGAGCGCAGTTCGGCGGCAGCTTTGCGGCGATCGCGGCCTGCTACGTGCTGGCCGGCGCCGTTCTCCTGGCGCTGCGCCCGGCGTCGTCGAAAGCGCGGGAGGAATCCGGCGGCGACGTCCGCCCGCTGAGGACCATTGTCCGGAGCCGGCTGTTCATTGTCGCAGTGGTCGGCGCGGCGATGGGGCAGGGCGTCATGGCCTTCATGATGACGGCGGCCCCATTGGCCATGCACGTCGTCGACGGGCACTCCCTTCCCGTGACGGCGGCGGTCATCCAGGCGCACGTGCTGGCGATGTACGCGCCGTCCCTCGTTGCCGGGGGCCTGATCACCCGATTCGGGGCCGGGCGCATCATGATGACCGGCGCGGTTCTGCTCGGCGCGACACTTGCCGCGGGGCTGGCGGGCCGGGAGGTCATGCACTACGGCATGGCCATGGTGGCGCTGGGTTTCGGGTGGAACTTCCTGTATGTCGGCGGGACCACGCTGCTGGCGCGCTCCCATCGGCCGGCGGAACGTTTTCGCGTCCAGGGCCTGAATGATTTCATCGTGTTGGGATGCGCGGCATTGGGTTCCCTGAGCGCCGGCGCGGTGATGCAGCTTTTGGGTTGGGACGCGGTGCTGTACGCTTCCATGCCTGCGATCATGCTCGCGATGGCTGCAATTCTCTGGGCTCGCCCGGACCGCAAAGGCGTGGTTGCCGGTTGACATGCTGGTCATGAAATCCAAATTCGCGAACGTTCCGGGCCTGGTCGTCTGGGCCGCGCTTACATGCGGTTGCGCCGCGATTCCGTCGCCCGACGGCGCAAGCGGTCCGGAAGCTTCGTGGCAGCCGGCCTCCCTGCCTGCCGGTGGACTCGTGCGTTACACGGAAGAACGCCAGCCCTGCGCGGACCGCAATCCCCTTCGCAACGCGTATTTCGGCGACCTGCACGTCCACACGTCCTATTCGTACGACGCCCGGCCCCTGGGCGTAACCACGGTGCCGTCCGACGCGTACCGCTACGCGCGCGGCGAGGAAATCCTGCTGCCACCCTACGAGCAGGGCGGGGAACCGGTGACGGTTCGGAAGCTCGGTCCCGCACTGGACTTTGCCGCCGTGACCGACCACGCCGAGTTCTTCGGCGAGCTGGCCCTGTGCGCGGACGCCAGCAGCGCGGCCTACGCCAGCCGAAGCTGCGACGCGATCCGCAAGGGCGGTCCCACGGCGATCCTGGTCCTGGTGCGAGGTCTGTCGAGAGACGTTCCGACGCGCAGCGCGGACATCTGCGGCGACGACGGCGCCCGTTGCGTTGAAGCGTCGCGGGCCTACTGGGAGCGCACCCGCGAGATGGCGGAAGCGGCCTATGACCGCTCTTCGAGTTGCAGTTTCACGACCTTCGTGGCCTATGAGCACAGCGCCAGTCGCGACAACAACTCCTACCATCGCAACCTGATCTTTCGCAACGACAAGGTGCCGGAGTTGCCGATTTCCACCTTCGAGGCGCCGACCGACAGGGAGCTGTTCGACCTGCTGGGCGTCGAGTGCCTCGAGGGCCTGGCGGGATGCGATGTGCTGTCCATCCCGCACAGTTCCAACCTGAGTTCCGGCACCCTGTTTACTTCCGCTGTCGATGGACCGGATTCCGGGCAGGGCTCAACGGTCGCGGCGCGGCAGCGCAATGTGTTGGAACCCATCGTGGAGATCTTTCAGCACAAGGGCAGCGCGGAGTGCTTCAACGGCCTTCCCGGCATCCTGGGCGGGCCGGACGAGCTGTGCGACATGGAGGAACTGCGCCGGTACTACCGCGGCTTGCCGGCGGAGGACAACCCTCCGCCGTTCTGCGGGGAAGGCGAGACGGGGATGGGCGCCAGCCTGAACGCCGGATGCGTCTCGAGGAACGATTTCTATCGCAGCACGCTGCTGACCGGTCTGCAGATCGGACGCAATCTTGGGGCAAACCCGTACAAGTTCGGCGTCATCGGCTCTACCGACACGCACTTGTCGATTTCCGGAGACGTGCAGGAGAAAGGCTGGCGCGGCCATACGGTGTCGGAAACGGACCTCGCCGAGCGCCTGACTCCCAGCCCGGTGCATCCCATCAGGCTGTATACGAATCCAGGCGGCCTGGCGGGTGTCTGGGCCGTCGAGAACTCGCGCGACGCCCTGTTCGAAGCGCTCAAGCGGCGCGAAGTGTTCGGAACCACCGGCCCCCGCATCCAACCGCGTTTCTTCGGCGGCTGGGGGTATTCCGAAGACGCCTGCAAGCATGCGGCGGAAACCGGATATGCGCAAGGGGTGCCCATGGGAGGGGATCTGCCTGCCGGCCCGGCGGGTTCCTCGCCGCGGTTTCTCGTCGCCGCCGGGCGCGATCTGGAGAGTTCGCCTCTGCTGCGCCTCCAGGTGATCAAGGGCTGGGTGGACGGCAACGACCAAGCGCACTACAAGGTGTTCGACGTGGCGGGCGATTCCGAGTCCTCCGGCGCGATTGACCCGGAAACGGGCGTCTGGAGCGGCCCCGGACACGATTCGCTTTGCGCGGTGTTCGAGGACCCGGAATTCGATCCGGGCCAGCCCAGCTACTACTACATGAGAGCGGTGGAAGCGCCCTCGCTTCGCTGGAGCTGGCAGCAGTGCCTTGAACTGCCGGCGGACCGGCGCCCGGCGCAGTGCGAGAACTCAGCTCCGAAGGTCATTCGGGAGCTGGCCTGGGCCTCGCCGATCTGGTACCTCCCGGACGATTTCTAGCGCGGATAAAATTCGCTGATGCCTCATGCGATTCAAGTTTCCCGGGCCGGTGGTCCGGAAGTGATGGAATGGCGCCCGGTCGACGTGGGCGCTCCCGGCTCCGGCGAATTGCTGATAAGCAACCGGGCCATCGGTTTCAACTTCATTGACACCTACTTCCGCACGGGTGTCTATCCGCTGGAATATCCGAGCGGACTCGGCTCCGAAGGTGCGGGCGAGGTGCTGGCCGTGGGCGAGGGCGTCGAAGGGTTCGCCCCGGGAGATCGGGTGGCCTATTGCACTCCTCCGATAGGCGCCTATTCGGAGGAAAGAATTTATCCCGCCGACCGGACTGTGCCGCTTCCGGACTCCGTCAGCTACGAGCAGGCTGCCGCCATGATGCTGAAAGGGCTGACGAGCTGGTACCTCTTGCATCACAGCTACCCGGTGCAGGAAGGCGACGACGTGCTGCTTTATGCGGCCGCCGGGGGCGTCGGGCAGATCGCCGCGCAGTGGGCGGCGCATCTGGGAGCGCGCGTCATCGGCATCGTGGGCAGCAGCGGCAAGGTGGACGAGGCGCGCCAGGCGGGCTGCGCCGACGTCCTGCTGGCCGACGATCCGGACCTCGTGGCCAGCGTGCGGGAGCTGAGCGGGGGCGGCGTGGCGGCGGTTTATGACTCGCTGGGGAAGGACACCTTCATGCAGTCGCTGGACTGCCTGCGTCCGCTCGGCACGATGGTGACCTTCGGCAACGCGACCGGCCTGGTCGAGCCGATCGCGCCCATCGATCTGGCGCGGCGGGGCTCGTTGAAGCTCACCCGGCCGATCCTGTTCGATTTCGTGTCGACCGAGGAGCAGTTGCGCAACGCGGCCGCCACTTTGTTCGAGCGGGTGGGTTCAGGCGCGCTGTCGATCAGGATCGGGCAGCGCTACCCCTTGCAGGAAGTGGCTCGGGCGCACCGGGACGCCGAGGGCCGGCGCACCACCGGCTCGACGATTCTGCTTCCGTAAACCTGGGAGGGAGGCCGTCCCGGCCTCCGGAGGGCGGGACGCCCTCCCACCTCAGGCGTTGGGCAGGACGATGATCTTGCCGTCGCGGGCCGAGCCGGTGCGGGCGGCGTGCGCGAAGGCTTCCTGGTACTGGTCCAGCGTGTAGCGGGCGGCGATCTTCGCGCTCAGGCGCCCGTCTGCGGCCATCAGCGCGATCTCATTCTGTAACTCGTCGATTTCCGCTTCGGTGCGGGTCGCGAAGCAGCGTGTCGTCGACATGCCGCACAGGCGGATGTCGTGCAGGAACATCTGCCAGAAGTCGATCTCGCAGGGTTTGTCGGTCAGCGTCCCGTAGTTCACGATCAGGCCGCCGTCGGCCAGGCAGTCGGCCATGCGCATCACGCCTTCGCCGGCGATGGCGTCGATGCCGAGGCGGATATCGGCGCCGCCGGTGGCCTCACGGATGCGTTCCGGCAGGTCCGGTCCGTCCAGCACCACGGCGTCGGCGCCCAGGTCCTTCAGTTCCTGAACAACCTCCTCCCGCCGCACGAGATTGACCGTGCGATAGCCCCATTTGGCCGCCAGGACGATCAGATACCGCCCGACATTGGAATTCGCCGCGTCCTGCAGCACCCATTCGCCCTGCTCGAGGTCGACGAAGTCCGTAAGCAAGGTCCAGGCGGTTGCGCCGTTGATGTTCGAAAGCACGAGCTGTTCCGCATCGCCGGCCGGCGCGCGCCGCATGCCCATGGCGTTCCGGTGGACCCGCACGTACTCGGAGAAGGTGCCGCAGCCCAGCGGAAGAAACACGCGGTCTCCGACCTCGTAGCCCGAATCCGGACCGGTCTCCACAACGTTTCCCACGCCCTCGAAGCCCGGCGTGACGGGCAGGGGGCGGCGAAGCGCGTCGATTCCCTGCACCAGCTTGATGTCGGCGATGTGCATCGCGCTGGCTTCCAGCCTGGCGATGACTTCACCCGGACCGGGATCGCCGAGTTCAACCTCCTCCAGCCGCACCACGTCGGCCGGTTCGCCGTTTTTGTCGAACCTAAGCCGGCGTGTCCGCATCGGTGCGATATCTGTCCAGCAGTTCCTCGCTGAGGCCGAATTCCCGGGCCAGTCCCTTGAACAGCGCGCCGGTCACGGCTTTCTCGCCCCGGTCGAGCAGGGCGCCTTCCACCTGGCCCCTGACCATCTTCTGCAGGGCCTTGGGTACCCCGTCGAGCATTTCCAGCGCCTGGGTGTCCCACTCCATCGCGTCCGCTTCCGCGGTTTCCTCCGCTTCGTCCGTCTCCACGGGCGGGACGTCCACTTCCGGCGGATCGCCCAGCACGTGCATGACCACGTCGCGCGTGGAGGTATGGAAATAGTCCCTGCGTTTCTCGTCGCCCAGCCCCACGGGCAGGGCCATGGCCGGCAGGCGCTCGGCGCGGGGCAGGGCGGCCAGGCCCTTGTCCATCACGATGGCTTCGATATTGCCGATCACGTGGGCCTGGGTGCGGTCGAGTTCATAGTACTTATCGACCGTGCATTCCATGATCTGCGGGCACTCGGCGATGCTGGGCGGCTTGACCTTGCGCGACGGAATCATCGTGTAGCCGGTGTAATCCAGTTCGTTGGCGCCCTCGGGATAGAAACGGCCGGTCTCCATCATGTCTTCCAGCGTGTCGTACCTGGGGCAGTTGATGACAAACTCTCCCGTGTCCCTGATGTTGATGAAGGTGTGGGCGGTGTTGCGGCCGCCCAGCAATATGCGCGGTTTCTTGTGCATCACGTCGTACTGCATGATGTGCGAAAAGGCGCCGGCGTTCACGCGGCCGTGCTTGTCCAGCGTGGTGACGATGGTGATGAGCTTGGGGAAGATCCAGTAATCCGAATACCAGAACGGCCGGAT
>CAYMQG010000034.1:0-34182 GCA_964392625.1 uncultured Gammaproteobacteria bacterium
CCTTGCTGCGTGGAAACAGAAGCTGTTGTTGGTTACAATCCGTCATGGGCAAGGTGTCTCTCGATAGTGCTCTAACACACTGTATTTTATCGAGAATCCAACACCTTGCCCACTTCACTCATGCAATATCCGGGCTAGTCCACGTGTTCGGAGAGGCGGAGGTAGGCTTTCACGGCGATCTGCTCGGCGCGCAGGGCGGGGTCGATGCCGGCGGCGGTGATCTGCTCTTTGTCGGCCAGGCCGCGTAGCGCGTTGGCGATGGTCTTGCGGCGCTGCGAGAAGGCCTGCCGCACCACCCGTTCAAAAGCGTCCGCGCGGCGGATGCGGTAGCGCGAATCGGGCGTCAGCCTTACCACCGTCGAGTGCACCTTCGGGCGGGGCTCGAACGCGCCGGGCGCGACCGAAAAGCACGGCTCGGCCCGGCAGCGGACCGCCGCCATCACGGACAGGCGACCGTAGCGGCGGCTGCCCGGGGATGCGCACAGCCGCTCGGCCACTTCGCGCTGCAGCATGACGATCATGTCGCGGAACCCGGCCGCGCTATCAAGCAGGCGGAACAGCAGGGGCGTGCTCAGGTAATAGGGCAGGTTGCCGATCAGCCGCAGCCGCGCATCGGGAACCCCCATGCCCTCGAGCGCCGAGTAGTCGAACTCGAGTGCGTCCGCCAGGTGCACGCTCAGCCGCTCGTGAGGAAAACTCTCGCGCAGTCCCCGGGCCAGCTCCCGATCGATCTCGACCGCGTGCACGCTCGCCCCGGCCGAGAGCAGGGGTCCGGTCAGAGCGCCCCGGCCCGGACCGATCTCGACGAAATGATCGCCGGTCCCGGGCGCCGCCGTCGAGATGATTTGCTGGATGACCGAGGCGTCGGTAAGAAAGTGCTGCCCGAGCGGAGGTCGCCGCTTCATTGTTCTGCACGGGCCGACCTGCGCCGCACCATGCGCGCGGCCGCCGCCACGGCCTGGACCAGGCTGCCCTCGTCGGCCTGCCCCGTGCCGGCGAGATCGAAAGCCGTGCCATGGTCCACCGACGTTCGGACGAACGGCAGGCCCAGTGTCACGTTCACCGTCGCGCCGAAGCCGGCGTGCTTGATGACCGGCAAGCCCTGGTCGTGATACATCGCCAGCACCGCGTCCTGTCCGGCGAGATTGCTCCGCGTGAAGGCGGTGTCGGCCGGCCAGGGACCGGTCACGCCCGAATCGCCGAACTCGGCGATCGCCCGCGCCACGATATCGCGGTCCTCGGCGCCCAGCTCGCCGTCCTCGCCGGCATGCGGATTGAGGCCGAGAACCGCCACCCGCGGTTTGCCTATTCCGAAATCGCGCTTCAGTCCCCCCACCAGCACCTCGAGAACGGCGGCCAGACGCTCGCGGGTGACGGCCCCGGACACCGCGCTCAGCGGAATATGGGTCGTGGCCAGGGCCACCCTCAGCGGGGTGCGCCCCGGCCCCGCCTCGCCGGCCAGCAGCATGACCGGCATGGGCGCGCCGCTGAGCCGCGCCAGGTATTCCGTATGTCCCATGAAATCGAGGCCGGCCCTGCGCATGACCGCCTTGTTGACCGGTCCGGTCACGATCGCATCGAACTCGCCGCTCAGGCAGCCCTTAACGCCCCGCTCCAGGGCCGCGAGCACGGCGGGCGCGTTGCGCGCATCCGCGCGGCCCGCCCGGCAGGGACGAACGAGCGGCACGGGCGCGATGCTCAGCCCGGGCGCGCGGCGTCCGGACTCGTACGAACCCGCCGCGAAGTCGCGGTCCAGCATTTCCGCGCGTTTGCGCAGCACCCGCGGGTCGGCGAGCAGCACGGTATCGAACCGACGCAGTTCGCCGGCCGCCTTGATTACGATGTCCGGCCCGATTCCGGCCGGCTCGCCCACGCTGACCGCGAGACGAGCTACTTCTTGTATTCCACGAACGCTTCGGCCCGCAGCCGTTGCAGCCAAAGCTGGGTTTCCTCCTGCACCTTGCGTTCCCGCAAGGCCAGGGCGGCGCGCTGCCGGCGCACGTCCTCGCTCACGTCCTGCATGCGGGTGCCGGAACGTTGCGCGATATGCCATCCGAACGAGCTGCGTATGGGTTCGCTGATCTCTTCGCCCTCAAGTTCCGCCACGCCGGCGGCGAAGGCGGGATCCAGGTCTTCGGGAGACACCCAGCCGAGCATGCCGCCCTCGCCGGCGGAACCCGGGTCGGCCGAGTAGGCTCGGGCCAGGGCGCCGAAGCTCTCGCCGGCCAGGATCTGCTCGCGCATTTCGGTAATCTCGCGGCGTGTCGCGTCGTCGTCGCGTATCTCGTTCGGCTGCAGCAGTATGTGCCGGAGTTCCCACTGCTCCTGAATGATGGGGTCCCCGCCGCGCGTTTCGTCCAGGCGCACGATGTGCACCCCGCTTCCCGTGGTGATCAGTTCGGCCACTTCCCCGGGCTCGAGCTGCAATACGTGCGCGACGAATGCGGTGGGCAGCGCATTGCGTTTGCGCCAGCCCAGGCTGCCGCCCTGCAGGGCGTTCTGCGCTTCCGAATAGGCGATCGCAAGTTCCGCGAAGTGCTCCCCTTCACTCACGCGTTGCCGCAACCTCTCCGCGCGCTCGCGGGCGGCTTCGCGCTGACCGGCGGTGGCGTTGAGCGGCGTGCCGATGAGAATGTGGGACACCATGTACTCGCGGTTCGCCTCCTCCCCGGCTTCGGCGCCGCGCAGGAAATCGTCCACTTCCCTCGGGTTGAGGTATACGCGCGCAACGACGTCGCGCTGCCTGAGCGTGTCCAGCTCGATCTGCGCCCTGAGTTCCTCGCGGTAGCGGGCGTATTCGATCCCCTGGTCGGCCAGCACGTCGGGAAGATCGCTCAACTCGACCCCGTTCTGCTGGGCCACGAAGCCGAGCGCCCGGTTGACCTGCTCGTCGGAAATCTCGATGCCGAGACGATCGGCGCGCTGCAGCTGTATCTCCCGCAGAACCAGCCGCTCCAGCACCTGGGTCTGGAGCACGGCGGCGGGAGGAGACCGCAAACCCTGGGCGCGAATGTTGGCGCGCACGCCGGCGAGTTCCTGGTCCAGTTCGCTGGTCAACACCACGCCGTCATTCACGACCGCGGCGATCCCGTCGAGAAACTCCCCATCATCGCTCAACTGCCCCCACACCGGCCCTCCAACCATGGCCAGGCACACGAGGACCAGCGCGCCACGCCGAGTGCGCGGGTGCGCATTTTCTTCCCCCCCGTCCTTCCGGGAGACGCATGAATCCATCCATGGAGCTTTGTTCCGCCATCCCTGGCTCACAAACTCCCGGAAGGACGGGGGGGAAGAAAATGCTCTGCCGGGCGGCACGTGGATCACGGAGGTCTCGTGGGGCTGCTACTAGCGGCTGGGGTAGCCGAGCATACCACGCTCGATCATCGCCCTGGCGTCCCCTCCGAGGCTCGTCAGGCCCTTCAGCGTGACCTGCAGATAGAGCGACGCTCCGCCCAGCGTGGCGTCGCGCTCGACATGCCTTCGCCACAGCAGCGCGACGCTGATACAGCAGGATTCGTATTCGAATCCGAGGTAGCGCTCGAACTCCAGGCCTTCGGCGAACGAATAGTTGTAGCGGCCCACGGCCGTCCACCGGTCATTGACGGCCCAGCGGAATGCCAGGTCCATGTTTTCGGTCCGGGCCCAACGGCTGCGATAGGCCAAACGCACGGTCCGGCGCGGGTCCTTTCTGTAGACCACGGCGATCTCGGAGCGGCTGGCGTGGTCGATTTCCGCGTCCCACAGGTAGCGCATGTCCACCTGCCAGTCCTTGCCGAGGCCGTAGGCGAACTCGGCGATGTAATCCGAGGCCGCGTCCTCGTGGGAACTCAGCCCCTCGAGACTGACCTTGCGTCCGCGGAAGTTGTAGCGCTGCCCGAGCGTAAAGCGCAACAGCTCCTTGCCGTCCGTGCCGCGCTGAAGCACGCCCTGCACCCCGGCGCTCAGGTGCACCGAATCGCCGACCCGGTCGAATCCCAGGTAGCGGTTGGGGCGGAAGAGCTGCACGTAGTTGAAGTCCGGAATGATGGTGTCGAAGACCGGGAGATAGTCCTGGTTCACGGTGGGAATGACGCTCAGCATGGCTCGCGGGCGCAGCGTCACGTCGAGCGACCGCGCCTGGAAACGCCGCCAGAGTCCGGTGCTGGCATCCACGGTCGCGATCGGCAGCACCCGGTAGTAGGTGTCGGAATCATTGCGAAAGGGCTCGGTCACGCGATACCCGGTCACCATCAGCGACAGGGACGGATTCACCTCGACCGGACCCGCGCGGTAACGGGCGGTCAACTCCGGTTCGAAATGGACCCGGGCGCCCGAGGTCCTTTGCGAATGCTCGAACCAGGCGGTTTCCATCCACAGGCGCCCGTCCACCCGGGGCAGCATTTCCGGCCACCAGCCATGCAATCGGATCTCGGGCAGCCGCACATGCGGGCGAAACAGGCGCTCCACGTCCGGATGCACGACCTGGTGTCCGGTCACCCGCAACAGGACATCCATGCGCTCGCCGCTGTAGGTGGCCGCCAGTTCCCGGCGCAGGTGCGTCTGCGCCTGTTCCCAGAAACCCCGCCCGATATCCTCGATGTAGAGATCGTCGGACACCCAGCGGCCATCGGCGAGCAGGCTCCACCGCTGCGACAGGGTCGTTTGCATCTCCAGGTCGACGTCGTAGCGCGAGCGATTGCGGAGCTTGTCCTGGGGCAGGTAGCCGAGTTCGATCCGGCCTGATGAATTGCGCGTTATGTAGCGGTATTCGGCGCCGGCAAAAAAGCCCAGGCGCGACAGGTAGCGGGGCGTGACGGTAGCGTCCATGTTGGGCGCGATGTTCCAGTACCACGGCGCCTCCAGTTCGAGCCCCCGGCGGCTGGAACTGCCGATCTCCGGAACCAGGAACCCCGACTTGCGAGCGCCCCGGGCCGAAAAGGACAGCGAAGGCAGGTACAGGATCGGCACGTCGAGCAGTTCCAGGCGAATTCTCCGCGCCCTGCCGAACCCGCTCTCCTGCTCCACCTCAATCGAACCGGCGCGCAGTTCCCAGTGGTTGCGGCCGGGCAGGCAGCTCGTGTAGCTGACTTCCTCCATGCGCACCCGGTCCTGCTGCGCGTCCAGAACGATTTCCTCGGCGCTGCCCCGCGCCAGGCTGTCCCGCAGCGCGTACTCGGCGGAGCCGAACCGGAGCCTGTCCTTGTTCAGGTCGAGCGTGGCGTCGGTGGCCCGCACCCGCACCGCATCCCCCGAATAGGCCACGTCGCCGCCGAACTCCACCCGGTTGCTGTCCTGCAGCAGGCTGGCGTTCCGCACGTCCAGCCTGTTGCTGCCCAGGCAGAAGGACACATCGCCCAGAAAATCGACACGATCGCCGACTTTCCAGCGTATGCCGTTCTGCGCGGTAAGGCCGATCGTCGTGTCCGAGCGCTGCGCGGCAATCTCGCAGGCCAGGTCGGCGCCCGGGCTCTCCTCCCAGATGCCGGCCTGGGCCGGCGCAATGCATGCCGCGGCCAGCGGGGCGAGCAATGAAACCGGCACGCGCGCAGCCCTCCTTATCTAGGCGGGGAAGCCGCTCTCGGCGCGGGATGGCGGGCAAGTTCTCATGGATCAATATGCACTTTACCCAAAAGCCTGCTTCATTTGCCGCGTTTACCGATTACGTCGGCGTGAGAAAATCGCCGCGAAAGACACCATGAAAACTGCGCGCAACGAGTTTCGGCCCGCGAGGGCGATGATATTGGCGGCCGGGCGCGGCGCACGACTGCGGCCGCTGAGCGACCGGCTGCCCAAGGCGCTGATGGAGGTTGAAGGACGGGCGCTGATTGAACACCTGCTCGCGGCCCTGGCCGCCGCAGGGGTGGAGGAGGCGGTGGTCAATCTCTCATGGCTCGGCGCGATGATCCGCGACAGGCTCGGCGACGGCTCGGGCCTTGGCCTCGGAATTCGCTACAGCGACGAAGGCGATTCGGCCCTGGACACGGGCGGCGGTATACGGAGGGCGCTGCCGCTGCTCGGCGACGAGCCCTTCTGGGTGGTGAACGCCGACCTGCGCACCGGTTTTGCCTTTGCCGTGCGCAACCGGCGGCCCGGCGACCTGGCCTGGCTCATGATGGTGCCGAATCCGGCGCACAATCCGGCCGGCGATTTCCGTTTGCGGGGCGGAAGGGTCGGGCGGAAAGGCCCCCGCCACACCTTCGGCGGCGTAAGCATTCTGGCTCCCGAACTGTTCCGGAACGCTGCCGCGGAAAGGTTCGCTCTCGCCCCGCTGTTGCGCGCGGCCGCCGATGAAGGGCGTGTTTCGGGCGCGCTGTACGAAGGCTACTGGGCGGACGCAGGCACGGTGGAGCGGCTTGAGGCGATCCGCCGCCGCCCGCCGGAAGCGTAGAGGCGGGACAGCAGGCAGGGCCGCAATTCGGCAGCCGCGGCCCGGAGGCTGTCGGGGCCGCCCAGGCTGGCGAAATTGACCGCGTCGAGAGCCGCGAAACCGCAGGGGTTGATCCGCGAAAAAGGGCCCAGATCGGCGCAGACATTCAGCGCCATCCCGTGGTACGAGCAACCGCGCCGTATGCGCAGACCGATGGCCGCCAGCTTGGCTCCGGCCACGTAAACGCCGGGCGCCCCGGGACGGCGCGACGCCTCGATTCCATGCGCCGCGGCGCAGTCCATCACCGAGTCTTCCAGGGCGCAGACCAGGGTCCGGGGACCGAGCCCGGCGCGGCGCAGGGACACCAGCGGGTAGACCATCAGTTGACCGGGCCCGTGGTAGGTGACCTGGCCGCCGCGATCGGACTGTTCCACGGGAATGTCGCCGGGATCGAGGATATGGGAAGGTTCGGTCTTCACGCCGAGGGTGAAAACCGGCGGATGTTCGCAGAACCAGATCTCGTCGCCGGTTTGATCGTCCCGCTCGGCCGTGAACCGCTGCATGCGTTCAACGGCGTCCCGCCAGGGCAGGCGCCCCAGCCATCTGATGCGCGCGGAATCGGCGCCGCTTACTCGAACCACAGCAGGACGGAGTCCCGGGTGCGCTGCCACAAGCCTCCGGACGGCACGGCGCGTTCCGGCACCAGCGGCAGTTCCGCGACCGTCTCGCCGTCCTGGATCAGGGTGACCCGACCGACCGGCTGACCGGACTCAAGCGGCGCAATCAAGGGCTCGTTGACGACCACCCTGGTCTCCATCCCTTCGCTTGCGCGCTTGGGCAGGGTCATGATCACGTCCTCCTCCACCGTCAGGCCGACCACGGTATCTTCCCCCTTCCATACGCGCGCCGACCCGAAACCGGTGCCGGCCGCGAGCAGCTTGCGGGTCTCGAAATAGCGAAACCCGTAGCTCAGCAGCCGCAGGGCATCCTGGGTTCGCTGCGACTCGCTGGCCGCGCCCATGACCACCGCGATCAGGCGCATGCCGTCGCGCACCGCCGAGGCCACCAGGCAGTAACCGGCCGACTCCGTGTGCCCGGTCTTTACGCCGTCCACCGTCGCGTCACGGGCAAGCAGCGCGTTGCGGTTCGGTTGCCTGATATCGTTCCAGGTGAACTCGCGCAGCGCATGCATTCCGTACAAGGTCGGGTAGTCCCGGACCATCGCGCGGGTGAGAATCGCGGTATCCAGCGCGGTCGTGTAATGATTTTCGCCGGGCCAGCCGGTGGAGTTCTCGAAGTTCGTGCCGGTCATCTCCAGGCGCCGGGCGATCGAGTTCATCAGGGTCGCGAAGTCCTCCTCGGCGCCGGCGAGATGCTCGGCCAGGGCGACGCTGGCGTCGTTGCCCGACTGGACGATCATTCCGAGCAGCAGGTTCTCCACGCTGACCCGGCTGTTCAGGTCGAGGAAAGTCCTCGATCCCTGCATGCGCCAGGCGGCCTCGCTGATGACCGTCTCTTCGTCCAGCGAGGTTTCGCCCGCGGCCAGCGCTTCGAACACGGCGTAGGCGCTCATGATCTTGGTGATGCTGGCGGGCTCGACCCTCAGGTCCGGCTCGAGCGAGGCCAGCAGGGCGCCGGTTTCCTGCTCCATCAGAACGAACGACGAGACGTTCAGCGCGGGCGGGCCCGGCAGTCCGGCGGCCGGTCGCGGCGACTGGGCGACGGCCGTACCCGCGGCGAAGAGAGCCGCGAGCACGATGACGAATGCGCTGGTCCTTCTCATTGAATTCTTCTCATTTGTTTTTCCCGGTTCAGCCGGGGGGAGCGACACCTTGTACCCTGACGGTCCTGGAAATGCCGATGTCCGCCAACTGGCGCCTGAGCCTGGCTGTTTGCCCTCGATCGTCGAGCGGACCCACCCATACGGCATAGACGCCATTTGCCTTGCGGCGCAAATACACGCCGGATATCCCGGCCTGCCGAATCCGGTAGTAGAGCTTGGCCGCATTCTCGCGATAGGCGAAAGCGCCGGTCTGCAGATAGGCGTAGCCGCCCGCCGCGGGCGAAGTCCGCGGCGAACCGCCGGCCTCCAGCGCCTCGATGCGGACCCTGGCCGTCCCGCGCCTGTATACGCCCAGTTCCCTCGCGGCGCTGTACGACAGATCGATCACCCGGTCGTCCACGAAGGGACCGCGGTCGTTGACCCGCAACTCGGCGCTGCGGCCGTTCTCGAGATTGGTTACCCGGACGCGTGTCGGCAGGGGCAGCGTCTTGTGCGCGGCGGTCATCGCGTACATGTTGTACGGCTCGCCGAGCGCGGTGGGCTTGCCGTGAAAATCCTCGCCGTACCAGGACGCGGTCCCGGTTTCCACGAATCCCTCGGCCGAGATCAACGGGCAATAGGTCTTGCCGAACTGGGTGTAGCAATCCTTTCCGGGCAGGCCCCCGGACGAACCGCCCCAGGGTCCCGGGACGATGCCGATGATTGCCGAACACCCCGAGGCAAGAGCCATGCAGCCCGCGAGGAGCAGCACCCGTCCCCGGTTCATCCCGTGTCCGGCGAAGTGATTGCCTGTCCGAGTTGATACACGACGAGGGCGTACATATAGCTGCGGTTGTAGCGCGTGATCACGTAGAAGTTGGGCAGCGCCAGCCAGTATTCGGGTCCGGCGGCGCCGTGCATCAGCAACAGCCCGGCGGGAGTCTCGTCCGGCAGGTCGCAGTCGAAGAGAACCCCGGCCGAGCGCAGGGCCCCGAGCGTGGTGGGCGGAGACAGGCCCCGTTCCTGGGGCGTGGCTTCGCTGTTCCCGGCCAGCGTCGCGGGCATTGCAACCGGGCCGCCGCGGCGCCAGCCGTGATCGCTCAGGTAGCCGGCCACGCTGCTGAGCACGTCGCGCCAGTTGGAGAACAGGTCGCGCCGGCCGTCGCCGTCGCCGTCAACCGCATAGCGGCGGTAGCTTGAAGGTATGAACTGGGCGCGTCCCATGGCGCCGGCATAAGACCCGAGGACTTCCGCCGCGTCGAGCGCATCCTCGTTGTGCAGCACCAGGAAGTCCTTCAGTTCGCGGCGGAAAAAATCACCCCGCCGGGGATGATGAAACGCCAGCGTGGCCAGCGAATCCAGCACCAGGTGTCTGCCGGTGATCCGCCCGTAACGGGTTTCGACACCGAGTATGCCCAGCACAACGGCCGGCGGGACCCCGGTGTCGCCTTCCACCTGCGCCAGCGACTCCGCGTGCAATCTCGAAAAGGCCTTCCCCGAGGAAATCCTTCCCGAGTCCATGAATATCGCCCGGTAATCACGCCATTCGACTGTGCGCTCCGGAGCGCGGCTCATGGCCTCGATCACTTCGGGGCGGAACTGCGCCGAGGCGAGCAGTTCGGTGGCGTCGTCCCGGTCCAACCCCTCGTCGCGCACCAGTTCGTCGATGAACGCGCTGACATCGGGGTCGTCAACGTCCATGGCGCCCGCCGCGAGCGGCGCGCACAGGGCGGCCATAAGTAGGCATTTACGCAACACGGACTGGACTAACGGGCGAGATAACGTCGATCGGAACGGATGGCCATGAGGATACCGAAGCCGGCCAGGAAAGTCACATTGGCGCTTCCGGCAACGCTCACTAACGGCAGCGGCAATCCTACCACCGGCAGGAGCCCGGTGGTCATGACGGCGTTCAGGGCAAAACTCAGGAAAAACCCGATCGCCAGGCTCGCTGCCACGATACGGGAGAACCGCCCCTGCGCGGCGAACGCGATCTGCAGCATGCGCACGGTAATGGCTATGAACAGCAGCATCGCCAGGACAACGCCGACAAATCCGAATTCCTCGCTGATTACCGAGAATATGAAGTCGGTCGTCGGTTCCGGCAGGAACCCGAACTGCGCCTGACTGCTCTGCATGAAGCCCTTGCCGAAAGCGCCGCCGGAGCCGATGGCGATCTTCGACTGAATGATGTGGTAGCCGGCGCCCAGCGGGTCGGACTCCGGATTCAGCACGCTCAGAATCCTCTGGCGCTGATAATCGCGCAGACTCACCCACAGCGCCGGAATCGCCAGGACGCCGATCGTCGCGCCGCCATAAATGATCTTGCGGCTCAGACCGGCCAGCAGAAGGGCGATGAAACCGAAACAGCCGACCACGACAGCGGTCCCCAGGTCGGGCTGACGACTGATCAGCACGGCCGGCGCCGCGATCAGCAGCAGGACCACGAGGGTCTTCACAAAGCCGGGGCGTTCCCGCGACGCATGAAACAGACAGGCCACCATCAGCGGAACCGCCAGCTTGGCGAACTCGGACGGCTGAAAGCGGACGCCCAAGTCGAGCCAGCGGCGGGCCCCGCCGCCTTGTTCGCCCATCACCAGAACCAGCGCCAGCAGGACCATTACCGCGCCATACGCCCAGGGTGCGGCGCGGATCATGAATCGCGGCGTAATCTGGGCGAGAACCAGCATCAGCCCGACTCCGATCAACAGGCGCGATACCTGGAACAGCACGACGTCGCCGCTGCCGCCGGATGCGCTGTACAGGGCCGCCAGTCCGCCCGAAATGAGCAGCATGACCCAAACGAGCAACCAGCCGTCCAGTTTCAGGCGCTGCAGCACGCCCATGCCCTGCTCGGCCGCCAGTACGTTCATTGCGCCCGGGCCACCAGGTCCGGCGGCGCGTTGCCCGCCAGGTAGGTCTCCAGGAGGCGGCTGGCCACCTCGGCGGCCGGCCCGGACCCCGAACCGCCGTTCTCCACGATCACGGCAATCGCGATAACGGGATCGTGGACCGGGGCGAAAGCCACGAACAGCGAATGGTCCCGGAAGCGCTCCTCGACCTCTTCTGGCATTTCCTCGTCGTCCTGCGGCATCGCCCGTACCTGCGAAGTCCCGGTCTTGCCCGCCATCCGGAAGTCGAGCGCCGCGCCGGTCGCCCTGGCCGTTCCGCGCGGGCCGTGAACGACGGCAACCATGGACTCGACGACCGTGTCCCAATGCTCCACTGCTTCCGGTGCGAGCGTGCCGGTCTGTACCGGTGGCATCCGCACCAGGTTGCCGCTTGCCGGGTCGCGGATGGCCTCGACCAGTCGCGGCCGGTAGCGCCGGCCGCGCATCGCAAGCTGCGCGACTGCCTGCGCGAGTTGCAGGGGCGTGACCGTCAGGTAGCCCTGCCCTATGCCCGCCACGACGGTGTCGCCCGGAAACCAGGGCTGCTGCGCGGGATCGCTGAAATTGGCGCGCTTCCAGGCCCTGGAAGGCACGATTCCCGCTCCTTCGCCGGCCACGTCCAGGCCGGTCGGCGTCCCGAAGCCGAATTGAACCAGACTGTCATGCAGCCCTTCGACATTAATGTCGCGCGCCAGTCGGTAGAAGTAGACGTCGCAGGACTCCGCGACGGCATCGTGGAGATTCATCGCTCCGTGGCCTTCCCGCTTCCAGTCCCGAAAGACCCGCCGACTGCCGGGCAGGCGGAAGCTGCCCCAGCAATTGATGGTGTGGTCCGCCTCGCGATGTCCGGAAGTCAGGGCGGAGAACGCCAGCATCGGCTTGATTGTCGAACCGGGAGGATAGGCCCCGCGCACTGCCCGGTTGAACATGGGCCGGTCGGCATTGCGATTCAGATCGGCAAAGGCGCCCCGGTCCATGCCGGTAACGAAGTCGTTGGGGTCGAAAGCCGGACTGCTGACCAGGGCCAGCACGCCGCCGTCGTTGGGATCGATCGCGACCACGGCGCCCCGGCGCGAATCCATGGCGGCGTACGCTTCGGCCTGAAGGTTCCTGTCTATCGCCAGGAGCAGGTCGGCCCCCGGTTCGGGCTCCAGTTCGCGCGTGCGCGACAACGTCCGCCCGTAAGCGTTGGTGACGACCCTTTCGCTGCCCGGCATCCCGCGCAGGTAGTCCTCGTAACTGCCCTCCACGCCGGTCTTGCCGATATGGGAAAGCCCGGAGTACTGCTCCGGCGCCAGGCGCTCCTTGTCTTCGGCGCTGACCGCGGTCACATAGCCCAGTCCGTGGGCGCCGGCGGCGCCCAATGGGTACTCCCTGAGCAGCAATCCCTCGATGTCCACGCCGGCGAACTGGTGGCGGACGACCGCAAACCTGGCGACCAGGTCGTCCGTAAGGCGGGTCCGTATCGGAATGGCCTCGAACGGCTGCGAGCGCCGCGACGATTCGATCAGCTCCGGCTGGTTCCCGGCTTCGAGGATCCCGGAACGCGCAAGGCGCTCAAGCGTGCCGGCCAGATCATCGACCTGTTCCGGCACCAGGGTAAGACGGAACCCGGCCCGATTGGCCACGATCAGTTCCCCGTTGCGGTCGAGGATGACTCCGCGCCGCGGCGCTACCTTGCGGCCCTGCACCTGGTTGCCCAGGGCCTGTCCGGCGTAATAGCCGTGCTGCGTCAATTGCAGATAGCTCAGTCGGGCCAGAAGCACGAGCGACAGGAGTCCCAGCAGAAAAACCATGTAGGTCGCCCGCCGGACAAGCGTTCCCGGCTCCACGTGCTGGCTTGTCGACCTGGTCGCCATGCGCGGTCAGACCTTGACGAACAGGAACGCGATCAGGATCAACACGCCCCCGCTCGTCAGGCTGCTTGCAAGGCCGGTCCACGAACCGGCGTAATTGAACCAGCCCCCGATCAGCGCGACCACGCCCAGATACACCGTCATCATCAGCAGGGCCAGCAGGAACCGGAGCCAGGGCGGCGATGAGACGATCCAGTGGCGCAGATTGGTGGCCAGAAACACCAGCACGGTGGCCGCCAGGGCATGCAGACCCAGGGGCGAGCCCACCAGCAGGTCCTGCAGCAGGCCGGCGGCGGCGGCCACCGCCAGCCGCGCGTCCTCCGGCGCGGCAAGCACCAGCCAGATCAGCGCGACGGCCAGCCACGGAGGCTGCCAAAGGCCCAGGAGTTGCGGCAGCGGCAGGACGCTCAGCAGCAAGGCCGCGCCAACGAGCGAGTAATTGCGCGCAACAGCGGTGTCGGTCATGATCCCGCGGCCGCGGCGCCGGACGATTCCTCGTCCAGCGGCTCAGGCTCGCCTACCGGGATTACCGGCTCCGAGCGCAGCAACAACACCTGGCGAGGGCTTTCCAGGTTGGCGGACGGCGACACGAACGCCTCCAGGAAAGCCTGACCGGAGGAGTTGCGGACATCGTCCACCACGCCGACCCTCAATCCCGCGGGAAACAGGCCGCCGGTTCCGGAGCTGACCACCGTGTCTCCCCGGATCACGTCGGCATGGGCCGGCACGAAGGGCAGCAGCAGGCGATGGTCCCTGCCGCCGGTGCCCAGGGCGATCGCCTGCAGCCCCGTGCGTTCGAACATCACCGGCAGGGCATGATTGGCGTCGCTGATGAGCAGCGCCTCCGAAGTCACGAGGTAGTCGCGGGTGACCTGGCCGACCACGCCGCCGGAATCGACCACCGCCTGACCGATGAAGGCGCCCTGCCGGCTGCCCTTGTTGAGTGTCACGCGGTGGCGGGACGGGTCCGGATTCCCCGGCAGGGTCTCGGCGGTGAGATTGTCCGAGCCGAGCTGGGCATCGAGCGTGTGCAGCGAACGCAGTTCCTGGTTCTCGGCCTTGAGCGATGCCATCTGCTGAAGGTCCACATCCTGGCGCAGCAGCCGTGCGCGCAGTTCCTGGTTCTCGCGCGTCAGGGACGACTGCGTGCTCAGGTAGTGCCGCGCCCCGCGAAAACCGTCGGCAAAAAGGCGCACGGTCGCCTGGACCGGCACAAGGATCAATTCGCCGACCCCGCGGACCTTCTGCACGGCGGGAAAGTTCGCCTCGGCGATCAGCAGGCCGAAACTCATCAGGCAGATCAACAGGCACTCGCCCGCGCGGCTCGGGCCTTTTCGCTTTCGGAAGCGATCCGCCGTAAGCGTTGCGGTGCCCCAGGTCACGGCACTACCCTATCGGAATCCTCAGGCCCAACGCGGGCCGGCGATCTCGTTGGCGAAACGCACCGTTCCCTGGCTTTCCACCAAGTGTCCGCAACCGCGCACCACGCAGGTCAACGGATCTTCGGCCACGAAAGCCGGAACTGCGGCGCGTTCGCGAATGAGTGAATCCAGCTTCGGCAGCAGGGCGCCGCCGCCGGCGAGAACCAGGCCCCGCTCGCTGATGTCGGCGCCCAGCTCGGGCGGCGTATGCGACAGGACATCCAGCACCGCCTGCACGATTTCCTCCAGGGTGTCGTTCAGCGCGTCACGCACTTCGTTGCTGTTCAGCGTGAACTGCGAGTGCAGGCCGCGCGACAGGCTGCGGCCATGCAGCTTGATCTCCTTGATCTCCTCGCCGGGGTAGGCGCTGGCAACCTCCCGCTTGATGACTTCGGCCTGGCTCGGCCCGATCGACATCCCGTGGTTGCGGCGCACGTACTGCACGATGGCGTCGTCCATCCGGGTCCCGCCGGCCTTGACGGAGCGCGCGTAGACCACGCTGGACATCGAAAGTACCGCCACTTCGGACGTGCCGCCCCCGATGTCCACCACCATGTTGCCGCAGGGACGGTGCACCGGCAGGCCCGCGCCGATGGCGGCGACGATGGGCTCGTCCACCACGAAAACCTCGCGCGCGCCCGCGTCGCGGGCCGATTCCTCGATGGCCCGGCGATCCACCGGCGTGGCGCCGTGCGGGACGCAGATCACCAGGCGCCGGACCGCCGGGCGGAAGAAGCCCAGACCCAGGGCCTTGATGATGAAGTGCTTGAGCATCTGCTCCGCGACTTCGTAGTTGGCGATCACGCCATCCTTCAGGGGCTTGACGATCTGCAGATCGCGCGGCGTGCGTCCCAGCATGCCGAAGGCTTCGGTGCCTATGGCGAGCACGCCGTCCGAGCCGACATTGGCGCCACGGCGAAGCGCGACGACGGAAGGTTCGTTCAGCACGATTCCCCTTCCGCAGACGTACACAAGGGTGTTGGCGGTGCCAAGATCAATGGCCAGATCCACCGCCAGCCGCTCAACGAAACCACGGACAAAATTGCTCATCGGCCTAGCGCATCCCTGGGAGCGGACGCTCCCGCAAAACCCGGTAAATCATAGCAGATCGGGCAAAACAGCCCTATAGTATCCGCCACCGGATGAACAACCTTCAGACACCCGCGAACCCGAAGCCAGCCGAGGATTTCTCGGACGAGGAACTGCTGCGCGTGGCGCAGCTGACCCGCCTTGCGCTGGAGGAAGGCGAGAAAGAGGAACTGATCAGCACCTTGCGCCGGATCATCGGGTTCGTGCAGGTATTGCAGCAGCTTGACACCGACGGTGTGGAGCCCATGGTGCATCCGCTGGACCTCGCGCTTCCGCTGCGCGTCGACGAGGTAACCGAGTCCGATGTTCGCGATGCCGCGCAGGCCTGTGCGCCGGATGTCGTGGACGGCCTGTACCGGGTGCCCAAAGTCATCGAATAGCCGATGATCGACTTTTCCCTGAGCGGTCTTCGCCGGGCCCTGGACTCGGGCGACATCGGCAGTGCGGAGCTGACGCAGGCCTGCCTCGAGCGCATCGAGGAGCGCAATCCCGAGCTGAACGCGTTTCTGACCGTATGCGCGGAGGCGGCGCTCGAGGAGGCGCGACGGGCCGATGCCGGCCGCGCGAACGGCGGCGTCCTTTCGGGGATACCCATAGCCCACAAGGACATCTTCTGCACCCGCGGGGTGCGCACGACGGCCGGATCGCGGATCCTCGACAATTTCGTGCCGCCCTACGACGCCACCGTCGTCGAACGGCTGGCCGAGGCCGGCGCGGTGCTGATCGGCAAGACCAACATGGACGAATTCGCCATGGGCTCGTCCAACGAGACGAGCTATGCAGGGCCGGTGCGCAATCCCTGGAACCTGGCCCGTTCGCCGGGAGGCTCGTCGGGCGGGTCGGCTGCCGCCGTGGCCGCCGGCCTGGTTCCGGCGGCGACCGGCACGGACACCGGCGGGTCGGTGCGCCAGCCGGCGGCCATGTGCGGACTGACCGGCTTCCGGCCCAGCTACGGGCGCGTTTCGCGCTACGGAATGATCGCCTTCGCCTCGAGCCTGGACCAGGCCGGCTCGATTACGCGCACGGCCGAGGACGCGGCCCTGTTGCTGGACAGCATGGCCGGCCACGATCCGCGCGACTCGACCTGCGCGGAGCGCGACGGCGACGACTATTCGGGCCCGCTGCGGGGCCTGAAGGGCAAGGCCCTCAAGGGCGTGCGGGTAGGCATCGTCAGGGAGTTCATGGACGAGGGCCTGGACGCCCGCTGCCGGCAGGTGTTCCTCGACAACATGGCAACGCTGCGCGGCCTGGGGGCGGCCGTCAGCGAGGTCTCGCTGCCACGGCTACCGCTCTCGGTTCCGGTCTATTACGTCGTGGCGCCCGCCGAATGCTCGTCCAACCTGTCACGCTTCGACGGCGTGCGGTTCGGCCTCCGCGAAGCGGGCGCCGACAGTCTCGACGAGCTGTATACGAAGACCCGCCGGGCCGGCTTCGGCGAGGAGGTCCGGCGCCGCATTCTGGTGGGCGGCTGGGTGCTTTCCAAGGGATACTTCGACGCCTATTACCTTCAGGCCCAGCGCGTGCGCCGGTTGCTGGCGGCCGACTTCGGCAAGGCCTTCGAGACGGTGGACCTGCTGGCGGGACCGACCGTGCCCGCTCCGGCGTTCGGGATCGGCGAGAAGATCGACGACCCGATCCAGATGTACCTGAACGACGTCTATACGATCGGCGCCAGCCTGGTGGGCATTCCGGCCATTTCGGTTCCCGCCGGCGTGGTGGACGGACTTCCGGTGGGACTGCAGTTGATGGGCCGCCCGTTCGCCGAAGTTGACGTGCTGCGCGCCGCGCACGCCTACCAGCTGGAGACCGACTGGCATCGCCTGTGGCCGCCCGGAACATCGGCGCCGGTCGGCACGGCCTAGCCGGAGTCCGCGCGATGGAATTCGAGGTCGTCATCGGGCTGGAAATCCACGTCCAGCTGGCCACGCGCAGCAAGATGTTCTCCGGCGCGTCGACGACGTTCGGCGCCAGCCCCAACACTCAGGCATGCCTGGTCGACCTCGGTTTTCCGGGCACGCTGCCGGTGGCGAACCGCGAGGCCGTAGCCATGGCCGCCCGGTTCGGACTGGCGACCGGCGGCGAGGTCGCGCGCCGTTCGGTGTTCGCGCGCAAGAACTACTTCTACCCCGACCTGCCCAAGGGCTACCAGATTTCCCAGTTCGAACTGCCCATCGTGAGCGGCGGCTCGGTGGAGGCGGCCGTTCCCGGCAAGCCGCCCCGGCAGATCGAACTGACCCGCGCGCATCTCGAGGAGGACGCGGGCAAGTCGCTGCACGACGCGATGCCCAACGCCACCGGCGTGGACCTCAACCGGGCCGGCGCGCCGCTTCTCGAAATCGTCACCGAGCCGCAACTGCGCTCACCCGAAGAGGCCGCCGCGTGCATGCGCGGCATCCACCAACTGGTGACCTGGATCGGGATCTCCGACGGCGCGATGCAGGAAGGTTCGATGCGCTGCGACGCCAACATCTCGCTCAAGAAGCCCGAGGACAAGGAGTTGGGGACCCGCACCGAAATCAAGAACCTCAATTCCTTCCGGTTCGTCGAACGGGCGCTGCGCTGTGAAATCGAGCGCCAGTCCGAGGTGCTGCGCCAGGGCGGAACGATCACGCAGGAAACCCGCCTGTACGACTCCGGCCTGGATACGACCCGGCCGATGCGCGACAAGGAACAGGCCAACGACTACCGCTATTTCCCCGACCCGGACCTGCCGCCGCTGGCGCTGGAGCCGGGGTTCCTGGAGGACCTGCGCGGAACCCTTCCCGAACTGCCGAGGGAACGCCGCGACCGGTTCCGGTCCGACTACGGCCTGGCCGCCGAAGACGCCCGGCGGCTTTGCGAGAGCCGGGACACGGCCGACTATTTCGAGGCCGCGGGCAAGGCCTGCGGGGACATGCTGCTGGCGGCGCGCTGGACCAGCGGCGAACTGGCCGCCGCGCTGAACCGCGAAGGGCTGGACATCGGCGACAGCCGGGTGAGCGCCGCCGACCTGGGAGTGTTGCTGTCCCGGCTGCGCGACGGCTCGCTTTCGGGCAAGTTGGGCAAGGAAGTGTTCCAGGCGATGTGGGCCGGCGAGGGCGGCGCGGACGACGTCATCGGGAAACGCGGACTGCGCCAGATTTCGGACGCCGGCGAGCTTGCAGGCGTCATCGAAGAGGTCGTCGCGAATCACGCCGAACAGGTCCGGCAGTACCGCGAGGGCAATGCCCGGGTGTTCGGTTTCCTGGTCGGTCAGGTCATGCGCGCCACCAAGGGCCAGGCCAACCCGCGAATCGTCAACGAGCTGCTGCGCAAGCGCCTCTAGCGCGGCCGCCGCTCCGATGACCACGTCCGCCATCCGCACGCGCGAACTGACGCGGACCTACCGGATGGGAACCGATACGGTGGTTGCATTGTGCGACGTGAGCCTGGCGGTACGGCCGAACGAGTACCTGGCCGTCACGGGCCCGTCCGGGTCGGGAAAATCGACGCTGATGAACCTGCTCGGCTGCCTGGAAACGCCCACCGCGGGAGACTATTGGCTGAACGGCGTGCACGTGTCGCGCATGAGCGGCCGCGAGCTGGCCAGGGTGCGCAACCGGCAGGTGGGATTCGTGTTTCAGACCTTCAACCTGCTGGAGCGCTGCAACGCCGTGCAGAACGTGGAGGCGCCCCTGATCTATGCCCGGATGCGGCGGCGCGAACGCCTGAAGCGGGCGACCGAGGCGCTGGAACGGGTCGGGCTTGCCGACCGCCTTACCCACCGGCCCAGCCAGCTCTCCGGGGGACAGCGGCAAAGAGTGGCCATTGCGCGCGCGCTCGTGACCCGGCCGAGCATCTTGCTGGCGGACGAACCGACGGGTAATCTGGACTCCGCCACCGGAGCGGAAGTCCTGACGTTGTTCGATTCACTGCACAGTGACGGTCACACGCTGATCGTGGTGACCCACGACGCCGGTATCGCGGCGCGGGCCGGGCGCAGGATCGAGATGCTGGACGGCAGGATCACGGCCGACAGCGAATCCATGACGGGCACCGGGCCGCAATGAAGGCGCGTTTTCCTTCGGCGCTTGCCAGCGCGTTGCTCGCAAGTGCGCTGCTGGCCGGCGGCTGCGCCGAGGAGCCGGCGCCCGAACCGCAGGCCTACGACCAGGCGCCCGTGGAGTTGCGCGACATTCGCGTGTTCGTTGAGGCTGCCGGCGCGATCGAACCGCTGCGTACGGTCGAGCTCAAGTCCAAGGCTTCGGGCGAGATACTCGCGATCAACGCCGAGAACGGCGACCGGGTGGAGCGCTCCGCCCTGCTGGTGCGGATCGACAAACGCATCCCCACCAACAATCTGGCCCAGGCCGAAGCTGCGCTGAAGGCCGCGGAATCGCGCCAGTCCATCGCCAGATTGCAGATGGAGCGGGCGGAGAGGCTGGTGGCCGACAACACCATCACCGACAGCGAGTTCGAAGAGACGGCGCTGTCGCTGTCGGAGGCCGAGGCGCAACTGGTTCGCGCCCGCGTGGACGTGGAAAACGCCCGGATCGCGCTGGGCGACACCGACGTACTGGCGCCGATCGACGGCACCATCATCGAGCGCAACGTCGAGCCCGGACAGGTGATTTCATCGCCGACCCAGGACGTCGGCGGCGGCACCCTGCTGTTGCGCATGGCGGACCTGCGCCGGGTCCTCGTGCGCACCCGCGTGGACGAGACCGACATCGGCAAGATCGGCGACGGAATGCAGGCGCAGGTGAAGGTTTCGGCGTATCCCGCCCGCGAATTCACCGGCTACGTGGAGAAGATCGAACCGCTGGCCGTGGTCGAACAGAACGTCACGATGTTCTCGGTCCTGATACTGCTGGACAACCCCGACTCGCTGCTGCTGCCGGGCATGAACGCGGAGGTGCAGATCAAGATCGCCGAGGAAATCGAGGCGCCCGCCGTGCCGATGGCGGCGTTGCGCACGATCGACGATATCGAGGCCACCGCGCACATGCTGAACTGGCCGTACAGCAACCTTCACGACGCGGTCATGAAGGAACGCGAAACGGCCGGGGGCGGCGGGCAGGCGGACCCGCCGGCAATGTCCCGGCCCGATTCCAGGGAATTCGCCCGCCAGCAGAACCGGACCGCGCCACGCCCGCAGTTGAGTCCCGAGCAGCGCGAGGCCATGCGCAGGGCCATGGGCGACGCGATGCGCAATCAGCCGCGCCGCGTGGGGCGGCCCTGGACCGGCGGCGCGCGGCCCGGCGGAGGTCCCGGCCGGCGCTTCCAGCGCCAGGAGCGGGATTACGACTTCAGGGCGGAATACTGGGTGCTGGTCATGCGCGACGACGGCCCGGCGCCGGCCTGGGTCCGCACCGGCCTGAGCGACTTCGAATACTCGGTCGTGATTGCGGGACTCGAGGAGAACGACGAGGTGCTGCTGCTTCCCAGCACGGGGCTGTACGAATCGCAGTCCAACCTGCGCAACTGGATGCGCCGGCGCGCCGGCGGCCTTCCCGGCATCGGCTAGAGGTATTGCAGGATCTCGATCGCGGCGCGTTCGCCGGACTCCATCGCGCCCTCCATGCCCCGATTCAGTTGCGCCGTGTGCTCGCCGGCGAAGTGAATTCGGCCGTGAGGCTCGGCGATCGTCTCTGCGAACGCGGTGATCTGACCGGGCTTCCAGTAGGCGTAAGCGCCACCGGCATACGGGTTGTTGGACCATTTCCACAGGTAGACCGGTTCCAGCGCGTCCTTGAGTGACGGCCTCAGCCGGAACAGCTCCGCCGTAACTTCGGCGATCGCGGCTTCCTCGTCCATGTGAGCGAGTTTCAATGCGAAATGGCCGTTGACATAGGCCAGGCAACTGGTGACCGAGTCGGGACTGCCCGGGTCGTTCTTCAGCGCCATGAACCGTCCGGGCAGCGCGTCCGTCCACATGCTCGGCGCCATTCCGTCCTGTTCCCAGTAGGGTTGCTGCACCGCGTAGTGGATCTGCGTGCACGGTGTATAGCCGAGATTGTCGATCGCGGCCCTCTGCACGGCCGGCGGTTCGGGATCGAGCGCGATCCTCCGCAGCGCGGAGAACGGTATGGCGATCACGGCGCGCGACGCATGAAGCCGGCGCCCGTCCTCCAGGCTGATTCGCACCCGATCGCCCTCGTCGGCGATCGCCGCAACGGGGCTGTCCAGCAGCACGTCGCCGGTCAGGTTGCGCGCCATCGCCTCCGGAATCCGCTGGTTCCCGCCCTTTGCGGCCCCGCCCTGGCCGGGCCAGTTGGCCTGATGGATCGCGAAGCTGATCGTGTGAAACATCATCAGGGCGGACAGGTCGTGATGATCGGTGCCGTAACCCGAATTGAGTCCCGACCCGAGTTCGACGCCGGCCTCCGCCAGGCCCGCCTCCGTAAGCACCTCGCCGACCGACCGGTCCCATTCGGCGAACTCCGGCCGCCGCCAGGCGCCCAGGTCCGATTTCGGAAACGGATTGAGTTCGGCATAGAGTTGGTAGGGGGGCCGCGACGGCGGCATTTGCCGGGCCCATTCCTGCCGGTAGGGATTGAGCGCATGGCCGGGCCAGTCGTCTTCGCTGATCAACTCGCCCTGGATGCAGAACAGCATCTCGCCTTCGCGGGGCTCGGTGCGCGGGCGCATGGGCCCGATCTCGACGCCGTACTGACGGGCCGCGTTCAGCAGCCGCGCGTAACCCCCGCCGGCGCCGTTCGCGCCCAGCTCCGGATACCCGGGAACGATGTCGTCGGCAACGGTATGCAGCCGACCGCCGAAGCGCGACGTCGCCTCCACCACCATCACGCTTACGCCCAGTTCCTCGAGCAGCAGCGCCGCGTTCAGCCCGGCCAGACCGGCGCCGATCACGATCACTTCCGCATCGAGGCCAGCGCCCGTCTGTGCGCCCCGCAAGGCGCGGGGCAGCATCCACGAGCCGGCCAGCGCGGTCCCACCGGCCAGAAACCGCCGGCGCGTTGAGCGCCCGGCGATCACGTGCGCTGCCTTGTTCGTCGTTCTGATCATCGAGAGAAAGGAATCTAGCACAGGGAACTGCGTCGGGTAACGCCGGCATGGATTACTGGCCGCAACGCTGCGTTATATTCCCTGCAAGACTGCTGCACCCAGGAGGAGGCGGATGGCTGATCACGCACAGGCGGCACACGGCCGGGGGCTGTCCACCGACAGCAGGGGCTACTCCCGCCGGCGCTTCATCGGGTCCGGAGCATGCGCGCTGGCGGTGGCCGGGCTGCCGACCGCGGCGCGCGCGGTCACGAACTACAAGGGCCATGACGTCATCGTGGTCGGCGCCGGCCTGTCGGGGCTTCACGCCGCCTGCATCCTGCAGGAGCAGGGGCTTGACATCATGACGCTGGAGGGCCGCAATCGGATCGGCGGTCGCGTTTACACGCTCATGGACGTGCCGGGCAAGCCTGAGGCCGGCGGCGAATGGATGGGCGCCAACTACGCCCGCATGATCGACACGGCCAACAGGCTCGGACTGGAAATGCTGGGGCCGGACGACGTGTCCGACATTCGCGAGTGGTGCTACCGCATCCGGGGCGAATACATCCTGGCCTCGGAATGGGAAAGCCATCCGCTCAACCCCACGGAGGGCGACGACCGGCGGATCCTGCCCCACCGCATGCTCTTCGAGCTGTCGCACAAGAACAATCCGCTGTCGGGCCAGCCCCTGGATGCCTGGATCACGCCGGAATTCGCGCGCTTCGATATACCCCAGACGAACTACCTCAAGGAGTATCTCGGCTTCGACGAGGAAACGATCCGCCTCATGAACGTGGTGATCCATACCGACCACATGGACAACACCTCGGCCCTGCATGAAATGCGCCGCTACGCGGTGGGCGAATTCAATGCCTCGCGGGCCCTGGCAAACGCCGGCCAGCCCGCCTGGGTGCAGATCGCCGGCGGCAACTCGCGCCTGCCCGAAGCCATGGCCGCATCCCTGGACAACCCGGTGGAACTGAACAAGACCGTCTACGCCTTCGAGGACAAGGGCAACGAGGTGACCGTGCATTGCATGGACGGCACCCGCTACACCGCCCGCCAGGTCATCTGCTCGACGCCCTGGCCGGTCCTGCGCAAGGTCAAGTTCACGCCGCGCCTGCCGGCGCGCATGGAACGGGCGATCGACGAAATCGACTACGGCACCTCCATCCAGGTGCACTTCCTGCTCAGGAAGAACTTCTGGGAGCTCGACGAAATGCCCGGCAGCATGTGGACCGACGAACCGTTCGAGCGCTTCGGCGTCCATCACCGGGGTCCGAATGGAGAGGCGACCTCCGCGGTTGCCTTCATCAACGGCAACGAGGCCTACAAGTACGACTTCATGAGCGACGAGCAGGTCAGCGAATACACGATGCGGGAACTCGAGCGGGTGCGGCCTTCGCTGAAAGGCGCGCTCGAACCAATCGGGATCCAGTCCTGTCATCGCGAAGTCCACGGCGGCGGGGACTGGGTGTTCTGGCGCCCCGGCCAGGTCGGGCAGTTCGCCGCCCACATGCGCGAAGCCCACGGCAATATCCATTTCGCCGGAGAACACACGGCCCTGATGGAGCGCGGCATGGAGGGGGCTTTCGAGTCGGGCGAGCGGGCCGCGGTGGACGCGCTGCTTCGCGCCTGATCGCAATCGATGAGAATCCTGGTTCTTGCGCTGTTGTGCGCTCCGTTGGCCGCGGGCGCGGCGCCCGAGAATGATCCGTTCGCCCGCGACCTCCTGGTCCTGACCGGCTGGTTCGAAGGCGAGTTCGACAACGAGGAGCAGCGCTGGTTTCAGGCGGACCCGCGCTCGAATACGCCCGAGGACGAGCGGCATGTGCGCGTGCACGCGACTCACAAGCGCATCAATGCGCCGGAGTTCGGCGAGCACGTGTTCTACGTGGAGGAGTACACCGACGACGACCCGGAAAGGGTCTATCGCCAGCGCCTGGTGATCTTTTCCTCGGACGCGGAGGCGGGCGGGATCCGCATGCGGCAGGGGTTCTTCAATGAGCCGGAGCGCTTTCTGGGCGCCCAGCACAATTCCGGCCTATTCGACGATCTAACGGCTGAAGACGCATTCTTCCTGGACCAGTGCGACGTCTACTGGAAACGCGTGGCCGGGCAGTTCGAAGGCGGCATGCGGCCGAAAGCCTGCGTTTTCGGCGAAGGCGGGCTCCGCCGCTATTCGGTCCACGACCTGTATCTTTCCGAGACGAAGTACTGGAGAGTGGATTCCACCTTCCTCGTCGCCGACGACAGTCTTCATGTCGGGATGCCGGCGGACCAACCCTTCGAGTTGCGCCGCGTAAAGCGGTTCACCTGCGGCGTCACGTTCGACCCGCGCGGACCCGAACCCCAGGAGATCACGGACATTTCGCTGCACAGCCAGGGTGGATCGGCCGATGTCACCCGGCAACGCGACGGCCAGGGATTCACGCTCCTGATGCGCGACAAGGAATACCCGTATTATTCGACGCGGCCGGATTTCATCTACTTCTCGATCCGCCGCAAGGGAGAACTCGCGTCTGTCGTGTTTACCGTCAACGACCCGGACTCGCGAGCGCTGGCCGTGAACACCGGAGACCTGGTGGCCTCGTGCTATCGGGACGGTTACGAGTTCCGTGAGTCGCTGGAGGCGCTGGCGATCGCCGGCGGGGAGCGCTGAGGTGCCTGCGAAGAACCTCTGTCCGCTCGAGTTCGGCCGGACCGCCACGGCGGCGCTGCTTGCCGGCCTGATATTTGCGCTGACCGCCGGCGCCGATGCACCGGCCCCGGTCCATGCAGCGCAAGCCAGCTCACAGCAGCAGGCCGAACCGGATCGGGCGGCAATGCGGCGCGGGCGCATCCTGTTCCTGCAGTGCACGGCATGTCATTCCCTGAAGGAGGGCGAGGCGCACAAGGTCGGCCCCAACCTTCATCGTGTGATCGGGGCCCCGGCCGCCCACAAGCCGGGCTACGTTTATACGGACTCGCTGAAGGAATCGGGAATCGTCTGGTCGCGCGAAAACCTCAGCCGTTTCCTGGCCGACCCCTACGATCTCGTTCCGGGAACCGCCATGGTGTTCATAGGAATGGAACGGGGCTCGGATCGCGCCGCCCTGCTTGACTACCTGGAGCGGGAAACGCGCTAGCCGATCTCGGCGGGGTCCACGTCGACGGACCAATTCACGCGGCGCGGACGCCTGAGTTCGCGCACCGCGGGTATCCATCGACCCAGGAAAGCCTGAAGGCGGCCGCGGTCGGGCGAGCGAGCCAGCAGGTGCGCGTGGTTGCGGTCGCGCCTGCGCTCCATCAGTGCGGGAGCCGGGCCCAGCACATCCACTGCAGACCCGGCGCCGTTCTCAGGGACGGCCGCTTTCGCACGATCGAGGAACTCGCGGACGCTTGCCGCTTCCGGCGCGTTGGCGCGCAACACCGCAAGGTGGGCGAACGGCGGCCAGCCGCTGCGCCGGCGAAGGTCCAGCGCCGTGGCGGCAAAGCCGCCGTAGCCTTCCTTCAGCAACTGGCGAAGCAGGGGGTGTTCGGGAAAGCGGGTCTGCAACACCAGCAGGCCGGGCCGCTCGCGCCGCCCCGCCCGGCCGGCAACCTGCACCAGTGTCTGCGCCAGCCGTTCGGGTCCGCGGAACTCCTGCGAAAACATGCCCTGGTCGGCGTCGATCACCCCCACCAGCCCCAGGCTGGGGAAGTCATGGCCCTTGGTGAGCATCTGGGTGCCTAGCAGGATCCGGTAGCGGCGCTCGCGAATGCCGCCCAGGATGTGCTCCAGCCTGCGCCGCCCGCGCACATTGTCGCGGTCCATGCGGGCCACCGGGTAGTCCTCGAAGCGCGCCTGGAGCTCCTCCTCCAGCCGTTCCGTGCCGCGCCCGATGGTCTGAAGCGGCCCGCCGCAGCTTTCGCAGGCGGGCGGCGGGCGGCGTCTCGCGCCGCAGTGATGGCAAAGCAGCACGTCGCGCCGGCGATAGAACACCAGGCGAGCGTCGCAGTGGCTGCATTCTTCCGTCCGGCGGCAATCCGGACACATCAGCACCGGCGCGAACCCGCGGCGGTTGAGGTACAGCAGCACTTGCGAACCCGACTCCAACTGTTCGGACATGGCCTCGAGAAGCGGCGCGCTCAGTCCATGCTCGGGCGGGTGCCGGTTGAGGTCCACCACCCGGGCCAACGGAGGCCGCGTGCCGGTGACCTTCTTTGTCAGTCGCCGGTGCGTATAGCGCCCTCGCTGCACATTGAGCAGCGACTCCAGCGCCGGCGTGGCGGAACCCAGGACGACCGGAATGCCGGCCCTGGACGCGCGCATGACCGCGAGGTCGCGGGCCTGGTAGCGGAAGCCGTCCTGCTGCTTGTAGGAAGGATCGTGCTCTTCGTCCACGACGATCAGGCCGAGCTCGCGGCAGGGCACGAACACGGCCGAGCGCGTGCCGACCACCAGCCTTGCCCGCCCGGCGCGGGCATCCGCCCAGGCGTTCAGGCGCTCGCCGTCGTTCAGGCCGGAATGAAGAACGGCCGCGGGCGCGCTGAAACGGGCCGTAAGCCGCTCGGCAAGCTGGGGGGTCAGACCGATTTCCGGCGCCAGCAGCAGGCATTGCCGACCGGCGGCCAGCGCCTGCTCCACCAGGTGGAGATAAACCTCGGTCTTGCCGCTGGCCGTTACGCCATCCAGGAGATGACAGGCATAGCCCCGGTCCATCGGCATGGCGCTCACCGCCGCGGACTGCTCGTCGCTCAGCGACAGCGGTTCCTCGCGCAGCGTGTCCGCGGGTTCCGGAGTCCCGGGCTCGAACGGTTCGGCCAGTTCCTTCTCGCGAAGTATCCGGACTATTCTCCGCCAGTCGGCCGTGAGCGAGGCGAGAGTTTCTTCCGCCAGGCCGTCGCGCCCGGCTTCCAGCAGGCGTTCCAGAAACTCGCGCTGCCTGGGCGCGCGCGCCAGCAGCTGCGGAGCGTCGCCCGGAGCAATCCCGCATGCCCGCCAGCGCCGCGGTGGCGACGGCAGCCTGCCGCCGCTGCGCAATTGCTGCGGCAGCGCGTAGGCGAGCACCTGGCCCGGGGGATGGCAGTAGTAGTCGGCGGCCCAGCGCAGCAGCTCCAGCGTGGCCGGGTCCCAAAGCGGTTCCGCATCCAGCACTTCAAGCACCGGCCGAAGCCGGTCGACGGGCACGTCCGACCCGTCAAGGTGCTCAAGCACGAAACCGGTTCGCCGACCCTTGCCCAGCGGCACCGAAACGCGCGCGCCCACGGGGGGAACAGGCCCCTCGCCGGGAGCGAGATAGTCCAGCAAGGGAGCCGCGAATCGCGGCCCCACCGCCACCCTCAGGAGGAAACCGGAAGGCATGACCGGAGCATATCCCGGACTTTCCAGCTGGCGCAGCTCAAAAAGGACGCGCGTTTCGCGCTATTGCACGACGTCCGCGTTCCAGTTTTCGGTGGGACGCTCGATGATGTTGATCATCATCCCGTCCGGATCGCGGCAGGTCATTTCCAGCTGGCGCAGAGTGTGAACCGCGAGCAGTTGCGGTTCGCACACGATCTCGCCGCCCAGTTCAACGATCCGGTTGCGCACCGTGTGAATGTCCGTGGCGAAGAACACCACGCAGCCTTCGCCCAGGTTCGCCCCGCGGTTCTCGCGCCTGAACGATGGCGGCGACGGTTTCACCTCGAACAGGCCAATCATCCCGAAATTGAGCTCGTCGGCCTTGACGATCTCGTAGCGGATCACGCTGTCTTCGGGAACCCCGACCAGCGCGTGTCCGACCTTGTGCTCGAGCACTCCGTTGGCGTAGACCTCGCCGTGGCCGAGGGCCTCCTTGTAGAAACGGACCGATTTTTCCAGGTCGGATACGAAGATGGCGGTGCGCACTATGCGGCTGACTTGCGGCGTGTCGTTCACGTCGGACCTCCCTTGTTAGGCAAGGCCGCCAGATTAACGCCAATTCGGCAGCGGCGCCGGCGCGCCGGATACCAGGCTAGAAGTCGGACGGGCGCTCGATGAGGTTGATCAGCATGCCGTCGGGATCGCGGCAGGTCATCTCCAGGGACCCGGGGCCGGTCATTTCCACGCCCCCGGGCAGGGTGCCACGAACGACCAGCCGCTGCGGCTCGCACACGATCTCCGCGCCCAGGTCCACCAGGCGGTCGCGCACCGCGCGAATGTCCGTTGTCAGTAGAACCAGACAGCCTTCTCCGATATTCACGCCTCCGCTGACGCGACTGACTCTCGGCGGCGACGGCTTGACTTCGAACATTCCGATCATTCCGAAGTTCGGGCCCTCGGCCTTGACGATCTCGTAGCGAATCGCGGAATCCTCCGGCACCCCGAGCAGGGCGTGCGCGACCTTGTGGGTGAGGTCCCCGCTGCTGTAGACCTCGTGGTAGCCCAGGCCCTGCTTGTAGAAGCGCGAGGACCGGTCGAGGTCGGAAACAAAAAGTGCGGTGCGCACCAGGCGGCTGACTTGCGGCGTGTCGTTCATGATGGCTCTCCCGTTCCCGGGGCTAGATTTCGTGGACGGCGCGGATCAGTTCGGCGCACATGGCCTGGCCGTCGCCGTAGAGCATGCGGGTGCGGTCCTGGTAGAACAGCGCGTTCTCGATGCCGGAAAAGCCGGTGCCCTTGCCGCGCTTGATCACGATGGCGTTGTTGGCCTTGTCGGCGTCCAGTATCGGCATGCCGTAGATGGGGCTGGCGGTATCGGTCCGCGCGGCCGTATTGACGACATCGTTGGCGCCGATCACCAGCGCCACGTCGGTCTTGGGGAATTCCGGATTGATTTCCGACTCGTCGAAAATCAGGTCGTAGGGCACGCCGGCCTCCGCCAGCAGCACGTTCATGTGTCCCGGCATGCGGCCGGCCACCGGGTGGATCGCGAACTTGACCCGAACGCCCCGCTTCATCAGCGCCTCGGCCAGTTCCCACACCTTGTGCTGGGCCTGCGCCACGGCCATGCCGTAGCCCGGGATGATGATGACCTGGCGGGCGAAGCCGAGCATGACCGCCGCGTCGATGGCCTCCACCGGCTTCATGGTCCCCTCGATCTCTTCGCCTTCGGCCGCCGTCTCTCCGAACGCGCTGAACAGCACGTTGCCCAGCGACCGGTTCATCGCCTTGGCCATCAACTGGGTCAGCAGCGTGCCGGCGGCGCCCACCACGGTGCCGGCAATGATCATGGCCGCGTTGTCCAGCACCAGGCCTTCCAGGCCGACCGCCAGGCCGGTCAGCGCGTTGTAAAGCGAACTCACCACCGGCATGTCGGCGCCGCCGATCGGCATCGTCAGCGTTAGCCCCAGCAACAGCGCCAGGGCGATGAACACCGTGAGCCACGGTCCGCTTACGCCCATGATTACGAGCACCCCCGCTCCCGCCGCAGCCAGCAGGATCACGAGATTGACCACGTTCTGACCGGCGAAGCGCAGCGAGCGTTTCAGCCAGCCTTCCAGCTTGGCGAACGCCAGCAGGCTGCCGGAAAACGAAACGGCGCCGATCAGCGCGCCGGTGACCGCCAGGGCGATCACCGTCCAGCCGAACTCCTCCCCGCCATGTCCGCCACGAAGCAGTTCCACCCATGCGATCGCCGCCGCCGCGCCGCCGCCCATGCCGTTGTAGAGCGCGATCATCTGCGGCATGCCGGTCATCGCCACCCTGCGGCCGCTGATCCAGGCGGGCACGCCGCCGACAATGATGGCCGCCCCGATCAACAGGAGGTTCTCGGGCTTCATGCCCGGCCAGAAAAAGGTCACGACGGTGGCCAGCACCATGCCCAGGCCCGCCCAGACGATGCCGCGCCGCGCCCCGGCGGGCGAACTCATCGCCTTCAGTCCGAGGATGAACAGGACCGCGGCCAGGAAATAGCTGCCGGCAATGAGGGTGTTCAGGGTCATTCTTCGTCCTGGTCCCCGTCCTTGCTGCGCTTGAACATCTCCAGCATCCGCTCGGTGACCACGTAGCCGCCCACCGCGTTGCCCGAGGCCAGGGCCACGCCGATAAAGCCGATCACTTTTTCAAGCGTCGTATCCGCGAATCCCAGGGCCACCATGGCGCCGACCAGGACGATGCCGTGAATGAAATTCGACCCGGACATCAGCGGCGTGTGCAGGATGACCGGCACCCGGGAAATGACCTCGTAGCCGACGAAGGCCGCCAGCATGAAGATGTAGAGCGCTACGAAGCCATCAATCATTGGCGCCCTGGTCCCTCCTGGCGCCCGCGTAGCGGATCTCGCCCTGGTGCGTCAGCAGCGTGCCGGCGAAAACCGGGTCGTCCAGATCGAGGGAGAATTTCTCGTCGTTGATGGCGGGCTTGATGAAATTGAACAGGTTGCGCGAATACATGGCGCTGGCGTGGCGGGCCATCATCGCCGGCACCTTAAGCGGCGCCATGATGCGCACGCCCTTGTGGTCGATCGTTTCTCCCGGGCGGCTCAACTCGCAGTTGCCGCCCCCCTCGGCTGCAAGGTCCACGATCACCGAACCCGGGCGCATCTGCTCCACCGCGGCGGCGCTGACGATGCGCGGCGAGGGCCGACCGGGGACCGCGGCCGTGGTGATCAGCATGTCGGAGGCGGCGATATGGCGATCCAGCGCTTCCTGCTGCATGGCCTTTTCCTCGCTGGTCAGTTCGCGGGCGTAACCGCCCTCGCCGGTAGCGCTGACGCCCGAGTCCACGAAACGCGCGCCCAGGGATTCGACCTGTTCGCGGGTTTCCTCGCGCACGTCATAGGCCTCCACCACGGCGCCCAGCCGGTGGGCGGTGGCGATGGCCTGCAGCCCCGCGACGCCGGCGCCCAGCACCAGGACGCGGGCGGGGCTGATCGTGCCGGCGGCCGTGGTGAGCATGGGCAGAAACTTCTGCATCTCGTCGGAGGCCATCAACACCGCCTTGTAGCCCGCTACCGAGGCCTGCGAGGACAGCACGTCCATGGACTGGGCGCGCGCTATCCGCGGCACCAGTTCCATCGAGAAAGCCGTGACGCCGGCACTGCACAGCGCGTCGGTGGTTTCCGAAGGCGCGTACGCGTTGAGCAGTCCCACGACCATGGCGCCCTTCTTCAGCTCGGAAATGCGTTCGAGTTCGGGCGGCCCCACGCAGAACAGAACATCGCAGTCACTCGCCACCTTGCCCGGCGAAGCCTCGATCCCGATGTCCCTGTAATCGCTGTCGGCGAAACTCGCGGCCAGCCCCGCGCCCTTCTCCATGACGACGCGCAGACCCGCGGCCTGCATGCGTGCCCAGACTTTGGGCACGACGGCCACGCGCTTTTCACCGGGCGCGCACTCGCGCAAAACGCCGATTGTCAGGGGCATCTGGGAGAAGAAATTCTGCGCAGCAAGCGGGAGATGGCGCGCATTTTAGCCGACCGGCCGCGCCGAATTTCCGCGCCCGACATTGAAATTTCGCAATTTAGAGGTATAAGGCCACCTGAAAGGGAGCATGTGATGCTGCTGCTTGAAGACGCCTTGGACTTGCGCCAGTGGGTGCTGCGCACCGACGTGGCGGGCCGGCCCCTGGGCTGGATCGATTACCGCGATGCCGTGCGGCTCTATCACGCGGGCCAGGTCGCCTATCACTGCGGCCGTCCCCTTTTCCGTATCCGCGGAGGGATTTGCGCGCACACGGGCTACCGCAGCGAGGTGGAGGTCAACACCATCGTTGCCACCCAGGGCGTTTCGGCGGGACTGAAGAAGCGTCTCGACAATTACACGCCGCCGCTCAACAACCACACGCTGTTCCGTCGCGACGCGCAGATCTGCATGTATTGCGGCGGGCGCTTTCTCAAGCGCGACCTGACGCGCGATCACGTGCGCCCGATCAGCAAGGGCGGATCGGACGCCTGGGCCAACGTCGTGGCGGCCTGCAAGCGCTGCAACAATTTCAAGGGCGGCCGCCTGCCCGAGGACGCCGGCATGCAGTTGCTGGCCGTGCCCTTCGTGCCCACCTATGCCGAGTACATCTATCTGAAGGGCCGGCGCGTGCTGGCCGACCAGATGGAGTTCCTGAAGGCCCATTTCCCGCGCGACAGCCGCCTGCAAAGCCGCTTCGAACAGGCCGCCTGAACCAGCCGGACGGCGGGTCAGTGTCGTGTCACGCCTGTATCGTCGCATCAGAGCGGGCGTAGCGTGTCCCGGCAAGGCGCAGCCCGCAGGGAATACTGCACGTATTCCCAAGGGCTGCAACGCCGCGGGGGCGCGCTACGCCCGCTCCCGAAGGGCGCGTCTCCCCTGGCCCGTGGCCGCGTTGCGTCCCTGGGCAATGGGAGGCGCCATTCCCGGCGGGACGCGCCTTGCCACAGACCAGGGGAGACGCGCTGATGCGACGATACAGGCGTGACACGACACCGGTGGCAACCGGAAACATCGAATCGGTCTTGAGCGAGGACCGCCGGTTCGATCCGGGCGAGTCTTTCGCAAACCGCGCACAACTCAAGCGGGAACAGTTGGCCGAACTTCGCCTGAGGGGCAAAGACGACCCCGTGAGCCTGTGGGCCGACCTGGCCCGCGAGATGCTGACCTGGCACAAGCCGTTTACCGCCACCCTGGACCGTTCGCGCGCGCCGCACTTCGCGTGGTTTTCCGACGGCGAACTGAATGCCAGCGAGGCCTGCCTGGGTCCCTGGATCAGGAAGGCCCCGGACCGCCCGGCGATCGTCTACGAGAGCGAGGAGGGCGACAGCCGCGCGCTGAGCTACCGCGAACTGGGCGAAGCGGTGGAACGCCTGGGCGCGGCCCTGCGCGCCCAGGGCGTGGCCGGCGGCGACCGCGTGGTCATCTACATGCCGATGTGCCCGGAAGCCATCGTCGCCATGCACGCCTGTGCGCGCATCGGCGCGGTGCATTCCGTCGTGTTCGGAGGCTTCTCGGCCCGTTCGCTGTACGACCGGGTGGTGGACGCCAGCGCCGAAGTCGTCATTACCGCCGACGCCGGACGCCGCGGAGGCAAGTTCGTGCGCCTCAAGGACGCCGTGGACCGGGCGCTGGATTACGGCGAGCATCCCGTGCGCCGTGTGATCGTTTTCCGGCACTCGGGGGAAGACATCGCCTGGCACGAGGGGCGCGACCGGTGGGCCCACGAACTGACCGAGGCCGCCGTCGACTGTCCGGCGGAGTACGTCAATGCGGAGCATCCGCTTTTCCTGCTCTACACCTCCGGCCCCACCGGCAAGCCCAAGGGCATACAGCATTCCACGGCGGGCTACCTGCTGCACGCGAGGCTGACCTGCCGCTGGGTGTTCGACCTTCGCGAGGACGACGTGTTCTGGTGCACCGCCGACGTCGGCTGGATCACCGGCCACAGCTACGTCGCCTATGGCCCGCTGGCCTCCGGCGCCACCGTCGTGATCTACGAGGGCGCCCCGACCTGGCCCCATGGCGGCCGTTTCTGGGAGATCTGCGAGCGCTACGGCGTGACCGTCTTCTACACCGCGCCTACCGCGATCCGCGCCCTGATGAAGCTGGGCGACGAGCTGCCGGGGAAATACGATCTTTCCTCACTGCGGCTGCTGGGCACCGTGGGCGAGCCGATCAACCCCGAGGCCTGGATCTGGTATCACCGGGTGATCGGCAGGAACAACTGCCCCATCGTCGATACCTGGTGGCAGACCGAAACCGGCGGCATCATGATTTCGCCGGTGCCGGGCGTCACGTCCACCAAGCCCGGCTCCTGCACCCGGCCGCTGCCGGGCGTGCATGCGGCCATTGTGGATGAGAACGGAGACGAGATTACCGAACCCGACCGCGGCGGCTACCTCGTGATCCGCCACCCCTGGCCGTCGATGCTGCGCAACATCTGGGGCGACAGCGAGCGTTACCGCGAGACCTACTTCGGAAAGTTCGGCGACGACTGCTACATCACCGGCGACAGCGCCAGGCG
>CAYMQG010000035.1:0-35236 GCA_964392625.1 uncultured Gammaproteobacteria bacterium
CCGCCCTCTAAAGCGCCTCCCAATTCCACCAGCAGCGGCGTCGCCGCCGCGTAGAACAAGCCCACAGTCAGATAGAAGGCGAGCTCGGCTTCCGACCCGGCTCCGAGGACAATTCCCGAGAAATAGGCAAACGGCGCCCCGGTGGCGCCCAGGACGGCGGCCAGCATGCGTCTGCCGCGCAGCCATGCCAGACCGTCGATGCTCATCAGCGAAAACGCGCCCCACAAGGCCAGGATCCAGGCCGGGGCAAGGATCGAATCAGGCCAGCCCGGCGCATAGCTGACCCATTCCGCCCGCACCACGACGGTCTCCATGACCAGGCCCATTGCGAGCCCGCTTGCCAGGACCAGCAGTTCTCTTCTTCGGTTCTTCGAAAAAAGCACTTGCACGCCGGCGAATGCCAGCAGCGCCAGCGGGCCGAGCCAGACATTGCCGGCCGCGGCGCCCAGCACGGTGCACAGCCACACGGACTTGAACCCCACAACACTTCTGACCAGGGTGGCGATGCGGCGCCATGGAGGGAAACTCACGGTCACGCGCCGTGTTCCATGACGTCGTACCCGCAGTGGTCGAACCCCAGAGCCCGGTAGGCCGCGATCGCCCGGCTGTTGCCGCGCTCGACGTACAGGCGGACCCGGCAGCCCGCCTCGCCTGCTTCGCCGAGGACGTGATCGCAAAGCGACCGGAACACGCCGCGGCCCCGGTGTTCCGGCGCCGTATACACGCTCTGCAACCACCAGATCATGCAGTTCCGCCAATCGCTCCACTCGGTTGTGATCATCAACTGCCCCAGCCGTTCCCCGGTGGAGGAAACGGCCATGAAGTAGCGCCCCAGGGCCGGGTCGGAGAACATCCGGCGCACCCCGGCCTCGACCGTCTTCGGATCGAGGCGCAAGCTCTCGGATTCCTCGGCCAGCGCAATGTTGAACCGGACGATCGTTGGCGTGTCCGCCGGCCTGGCCGGCCGGACGATCGGCTCGCTCATCGCCGCGCACCTCCCGCAAGCCGCCAGAAGTCCGACTCGCGCCAGGCCCGGCCTTCCCGCTCAAGCTTCAGAAGGTGGGCCTCGAGAGACAAGGCCGCCACCGGATGCAGGCGGTCGGGCACATCGTCGTAGACCCGCGGAAGGATAGCCTCAAGCGTAGCGGGACCCAGCGCATCCATGGCCGAGATCACTTTTTCCTCGCGTCGTTCACGATGCGCGATCAGGCCCCTGATTTCCTGCCCGGGCCGGTCGATCCAGTGGCCATGGCCTGGCGCCATGGCGCGAATGGGCAGATCGAGCAGGCGGCCGAGCGAGGCCATGTAGGCGCTCATGTCGCCGTCGGGAGGCGCAATGACAACGGTCGAGCCCTGCATGATGTGATCGCCCGTGAACAGCACGCCCTGGGGCGCGTGCCACCAGCAGAAGTGGTTGGATGCATGGCCGGGCGTGTGCACGGCCCGAAGAACAAGCCCGCCCAGGTCGAACTCCTGACCGTCCTTTGGCTCCACTTCGGGACGAAAGCTCGAATCCTGGCGGTCGCCCGGCGGCGGCGGCGGGCCGATCAGCGACGCGCCTGTGCGCTCGGCCAGGAGCGCAGCGCCCGGCGAGTGATCGGGGTGGGTATGGGTGGCCAGTATCCAGCGCACTTCTCCCGGCGCCTGGTCCAGGATGTTCCCGACATGCCTGGGCGACGCGGGACCGGGGTCCAGAACCGCAACCTCCTTTTCGCCGAGAATCCAGGTGTTGGTGCCCGGGCCGGTCATGGTTCCCGCATTGAACGCGGTCAGGCGCCGGATCGACGGCGCAAGGCGCACCAGTTCACCGGGAGTGATGGCGGTGGCCGGCATCAGGCCACCGGGTAATGCTTCATGCTGAACGGTCCGAGCACTTCGCCGGTCGGCAGGCAGGACATCAGTTTTCCGTCTATCCGCCGCACCTCCGGGCGGGTGACCGGGACGGAACGGCGGCCCGCGGAGGCCGCCCATTGCATCGCCCGGTCGACACTTCCCATCTCGCGCAGTATTCGCAGGAAATGCCGGGTCGGATGAGCCAACGGGATCTCCTGCCGCAGCGCCTGGTCCGGTTCGAACCAGCGGGCGCGCAACACCTCCCTGCCGTCCGCCTGCGCTTTGAGTCCGGACGACGATTCCGCCACGAAAAAGCGCGTCGAGAATCGTCTCGGCGCCGCGCTGGGCGTTATCCAGTGAGAAACGTAGTGCATGCGCCTGACCGGAAGTTTCCAGTTTCGTCGGCGGCACAGTTCGACAAAACCGACCCTGCCGCCAATCAGCGCCTTGCGTTCCGCAAGAGTGGCGCGCCGCGCCTGACCGCAGCCGTTGACCGCGATCAGCAGGCCGGCTTCCTCGAAAGTTTCGCGGATGGCGGCCACCCAGTAGGCCAATCCGTCCCGGGAAAGCGCCAGCAAGCGGCTGGCGCGATCGTCGTTGAGTCCGAGGCAGCGGCGGTAAAGTCGCCGGTCGCGGTCCTGGTCGTCCAGCACGCCGCCCGGGAAGACCCAGGCCCCGCCGAAAGCGGCCCGGAGTATCCGCCGCAGCATCAGCACTTCCACCCCGGCGCGGCCCCGGCGAAGCAGCATGAGCGTCGTGGAGGGCAGCGGCGGGGCGGGAATCGAGGCGGCGTTCGCGGCGGGCATGGCGACAAGATGCTAGCATCACGCCTCCTTGCGGAGTTTGAGGGAATCCCGATGCGATTCGACGAGCGTTCGGTAGTCATTACCGGAGCGGCCGGCGGGCTTGGACAGGCCTACGCGGTGGAATTCGCCCGCCTGGGGGCGCGTCTGATGCTTTGCGACCTCAGGGATTGCGACGAAAGCGAAGCGCTGGCGCGCGAACAGGGCGCGGAGGTCCTGACCGCGAAGGTGGACGTGACCTCGCTGTCCGACCTCGAGGCCATGGCCGACCGGACCGCCGAGGCCTATGGCCGGATCGACGTGCTGGTCAACAACGCAGGCTGGTGGGGCAACCTGGAACTCACGCGATTTGACGAAGTCGAGGAAGAGCTGTGGGACTCGACCATGGCGGTGAACGTGAAAGGCGTGTGGCTGGCCAGCCGGGCGGCCGCACAGCACATGAAGTCCGGCGACGGCGGGTCGATCATCAACATCGCGTCTCTGGCGGCGACATACGGCATGGCCAACGTCATTCACTACACCACCTCCAAGGCGGCGGTAATCGGTCTGACGAGGGGCCTGGCGCGGGAAATGGGACGCTATAACGTGCGAGTAAACGCAGTCGCCCCGAACATCGTCTCGACTCAGGCTTCGGCGGACTTCTTCGGCGACAAGTATGAAAAAGCGCTCGGCGCGACGACCTCGCAGCAGGCGATCCGACGGCCGCTCGACAGCTCGGACGTGGTCGGCGCCGTTCTGTGGCTGGCCAGCGACCTGAGCCGCATGACCACCGGCCAGACCCTGATGGTGGACGGCGGCGTGACCTTCCTATAGAAAGCTAGAAAGGCTGGCGCTCGCCGGTGTAGCGGATGAATGCGCCGGAATCGTCCATCGTAAGGTTCTCGATCACCTCGATCATGCCGGCGATGCTCTCGGATGGTTCGATAAAGCCCTTGATTCCCGCCCGTTCGACCATTTCCGCTATCTTTTCCACTTTCACGGTGCCCGGAGAGAGCAGCGCCGCGGTAATGCCCTTGCGCTTCGAATCGGCGGCGACCCCCACCATCATCATGTTGAGCGCGGCCTTGCTCGAACGATACCAGTAGATCCCGCCTTTTCCGCCGGACTCGCCTTCAAAGGAGCCGGCCAGCGAACTGATGGCCACTATTTTCTTCTGATCGCTGGCCTCCACGTTGTCGAGGAAAGCCTCGCTGACCTTCAGCGCACCCAGGGCGTTGGTGCGGAAGAAGTGCACCGCCATGTCATAGTCCAGGGTACCCAGGCTCTGCGGCCTCGGCTTGGTGAAATCGCCGGTGATGCCGGCATTGTTGATGAGCACGTCGATCGGCAGGCCGGCCAGCTTCTCCGCCAGCGCGTCGATGCTGGCGTGGTCGGTAACATCCAGCTTTTCCGCGCGCACGTCGGGGTACTGCCCCTCAAGCGCCGCCAGGGTATCGGGCGTCGTGGCGCGGCGGTGGGTGGCGATAACGGTCCATCCCCGGTCCGCGTACTGCTTGGCGAATTCCAGTCCGATTCCGCTGTTGGAACCGGTAATCAGCACTGTCTGTGCCTGCGCGGCGGACATCAGTACGAACGAGGCCAACAGGCCGGCAGCAATTGTGGCGTGGCGCATAAGTAATTCCCGCAGTACATCAGGGCACGCATTGTATCCGCCAACGAATGCGCTCAAACGCACCGATACGCATCAACACGGGCATACAATTCCGGCGGATGAGTGAGCAGCCCGTCATGTTGATCGGCGCCGGAATGGGCGGCCTTACCTGCGCGCTGGCCATGCAGCGGGCCGGCATTGCCGTCAGGGTGTACGAGCAGGCGCCGGAACTGGCCGAGGTGGGAGCAGGGCTTACGCTGAGTCCCAACGGCTCGAGGGCGCTGATCGGCCTGGGCCTGGAAAGCGAACTGGCGGAACTGGCGGACCCTCCGTCATACCAGGCCGTGCACCATTACCAGACGGGACGCGTTCTGGTTCGCATCGATCGCGGAGATTTGACGCTTGAGCAGTATGGTGCGCCCTATTACCAGATCCACAGGGCGGACCTGCACCGGATGCTCGCCGACGCCGTGCGGGCAAACGACCCGGACGGCATTTGCCTCGGCCACGAATTCGAGCGATTTACCCAGGACGCGACCGGCGTAACGGCGTTCTTCACCAATGGCAACAGCGCTTCCGGGCGCGCCCTGATCGGCTGCGACGGGGTGAAGTCGCCCGTGCGCTCGCAAATGCACGTACAGGAGTCGCCGAAGTTCACCCGCTACGTTGCCTGGCGCGGACTGGCCCCCGCGGCCGAGGTGCCGGCGGAAGCGGTGGACCCGCCTTCGGGCATATACATCGGACCGGGGCATCTGTTCGTGCGCTACCTGATCCGCGGCGGCGAGACGGTGAACTACGTCGCTTTCGTGGAACGCGACGACTGGCAGGTAGAGAGCTGGTCGCAAAGGTCGACCGTAAAGGAAGTGCTGGACGAATTCTCGGAATTTCACGAGTTGGTGCGTGCGATCATCGGCTCCACCCCGCCGGAACTCTGCTACAAGTGGGGCCTGTTCTCGCGCCGGCCGCTGGAGTCCTGGAGCGTGGGCCGCGTGTCATTGCTGGGAGACGCCGCGCACCCGACCTTGCCTTTCATGGGCCAGGGCGCCGTAATGGCGATCGAGGACGGAATCGTCCTGGCGCGATGCTTGGCAAAAGCCGACAACCTGTCGGAGGCGTTTCTGCGCTATGAAGCCGCCCGCGTGGCGCGAACGACGATGGTCATGGAGAACTCGGCAAGGATCATCCATCGTTTCTTCGCGCCCGATACCGACCGCTTCGCCGAAGGCAATAATCAGAACGAGGAGTCGCTGGGCCTTTTCCACTACGACGCCTGGGGGGTTCCGGTATAAACTAGTTGCCCTGTAATCCAGGAGCACAATCATGTTCATCAACTTCTGGTATCCCGCGGTCCAATCGGACAAGCTGGACGACAAACCGCTGAAGCGACGCATTCTGGGCCAGGACTTCGTACTGTGGCGCGACGAGGAAGGGGAAGCGCACTGCCTGAGCAATACCTGCTGCCATCGCGGCGGCTCGCTCGCCGACGGCCTGGTGGCCGACAGTTGCGTGCAATGCCCCTATCACGGCTGGCGATTCAACGGCGAGGGTCAATGCGTGCGCGTGCCCTCCATCGGAATGAAGGCCAAGCCGCCCGGGCGGGCGCGGGTGGACTCCTATCCGGTCATGGAACGCTACGGCCTGGTCTTCTGTTTTCTGGGCGACCTCGACGAATCGGAACGGCCGCCGCTTCTCGAGATCAAGGAGTGGGGCCTGGAGGGATGGTCGTCCACCATCCAGGAATTGGAATGGAATTTCAACTACAAGCGCTCGATCGAAAACGGCATTGACCCGGCCCACAACGAGTTCGTGCATCCCACCCATGGCATGAAGGGCATGAACGAGAATTACAAGGTCCGCGAACTGGATATTCGCGAGACCGACTGGGGCACGGGCTTCTTCAACAAGGTCTATGCGCCGCCACTGGCCGAGAAGAAGATGCGCGAGGCTTCCGGCGAAACCAAGAACCGCACCATCAAGGTGGGCACCGGCCATCACGGACCGGCTTCCGTATGGACCTTCATCAATCCCACGCCGGTCATGCACATCTACCAGTACCTGTACGAAGCGCCGGTCGACGAGGAGAACACCCGGCTGTTCCTGGTCAACATGCGCAACTTCATGCTGGAAGACATCTACGACGAAACCATGATGGAGCGGAACCTGTACGTGGCGACTCAGGATCGGGACGTGCTGTATGAGCTGCACCCGAAGATCACGCCGCGGGTCAATACCAAGGAACTGTTTACGCCCTCGGACTATCCCATAGGGCGCTACCGGGAACGGCTGAAGGAATGGGAGGCGCGCGGCTGGCGAATCGACCTGGACAAGGTCCGGGAGCAGGAACGTCATACGGCGTTCGCCATACCGAGTCCGGAACGGCGCAAGAAGAAGGGCTGGGTGATCGACCCGGTCCCGCTGATGCCGGCAACCCCCGCGCGGGCCGTGGAGACGGACCAGGCCGCCTGACCCCATGTTCATCAACTTCTGGTATCCCGCGGTCGAGTCCGGGAAACTGGATGGAGCGCCGCAGAAGAGGCGCATGCTGGGCCAGGACTTCGTGCTGTGGCGCGACGAGGACGGCCAGGCCCACTGCCTGAGCAACACCTGCTGCCATCGCGGCGGCTCTCTGGCCGACGGCCTGGTGGCCGACAGTTGCGTGGAATGCCCCTATCACGGCTGGCGCTTCAACGGCGAGGGCCAGTGCGTCCGCGTGCCTTCCATCGGAATGAAGGCGAAGCCGCCGGGAAGGGCACGGGTGGATTCCTACCCGGTCACGGAACGCTACGGCATTGTTTTCTGCTTCCTGGGCGACCTCGACGAATCCAAACGTCCGCCGATCCTTGAAATCCCCGAGTGGGGCGAGGAGGGCTGGCAGCCCACACTTCAGTATTTTGAATGGGAAGTCGACTACAGGCGCGCCGTGGAAAACGGCATCGACCCGGCACACAACGAGTTCGTCCACGACACCCACGGCATGAAGGGGGAGGACGAGAACTACAAGGTCAGCGATCTGGATATACGCGAGACGGACTGGGGCACGGGTTTCTACAACCAGGTGTACGCACCGCCGCTGCCGGAAAAGCGGATGCGCGAGTCCTCAAGAGTGACCCGGAACAGCACGATCACCGTGGGTACGGGCCATCACGGGCCCGCTTCCGTGTGGACGCACATCAATCCCTCACCGGTCATGAAGATCTATCAGTATCTGTACCGCCTTCCCATCGATGAAGTTCTTACGGGCTTGTACATGATTACGATGCGCAACTTCATGCAGGACGAAGCGCACGACGAGACCATCATGCAGCGCAATGAGTACGTGGCGTTTCAGGACCGGGACATCCTTCTCACCCTGCATCCGAAACTGGCGCCGCAAGCCAGCGCCAGGGACTTGCTCATGCCGTCGGACTACGCCGTGGGCCGCTACCGCCAATGGCTCGCGAAATGGGAAGCGCGCGGCTGGCGCATCGACATGGAAAAGGTCCGCAAGGCCGGTCGACATACGGCGTTCGCCGTCCCCAGCCCCGGCCGCCGCGCGAAAAAGGGTTGGGTGATCGACCCGATCCCCCTGCTGCCCGCAAAACCCGAAGGAGCGGTGCAGGCCGCCTGACCCCGCCAAGCGGCGTTTCGTTTCTCGCTTTCAAAGCAGCGCCCCTGGCCGCGGGCGCTGTTGCAACTCTTGCCTGCTTCAGGCGCTTGCGGACACCCGCTGGGCCCGTAATTCCGCGAGGCGTTTACGAGTCAGGCTCCAGCGCAGCAGGATCATTGCGGCCAGCAGGTTGCAGGCCGCTGGTATGGCTGCAATGGAAACCCGAATACCAGTCAGAGCGCGCGGATCCTGCTCCACGTCAATATTGTCAACCGTTGCTTCGTAGCCCAGCAATTGCAGAATAAGACCCACCACGAGGGGAGCCAGGATGAACGCAGTCTTCTCCACCATGTTGTAGGCGCCAGCGAACACACCTTCTCGCCGCAGCCCCGTCTTGAGGTAATCGTATTCCTGCACATCGGGCAGCAGCGACATTCCGAGCAGCAGTTTGCCCATCGCGAAGAACGACAACACCATGGCGCGCGCGACCAGCAGTTCGATCGGCTCGCCAGGCGGAGCAACCCACCACCACATGACGAACACCATGAACCCGAGAGTGGCGAAGATCAGCGCGTTGTGCTTACCTGTGGCCCGAGAGATGCGAACCCAGACAGGGGCGGAAATCAGGGAAACCGATGCGTAACCCAGGCCGTAGTAGAGCATGACGCCCGCAGAGTGACCGAGAATATCGGTAACGAAGAACAGGACGCTGCCTTGTGCCACGCCTGTCGCGAGTAGCGTCAGCATCTTGAACGCCGCCAGTTTCCCGAAGTGCACGTTACGGATTGCGGTGCGAAACTGTCCCCGAACACCTTGACGGGTCTTGACCTGTTTCGTTGCGCGAGCCTTGGCCGTACCAAGAAAGCATGCGAGCATGGCGATCATCGCCCCCAAACCCAGGGTCCATCCCACCACTGCATAACCCTGAATACCGCCGCCGAACTGGTCCGCCAGTCTGGGCGCAAACCCTCCCACCATGAATGTGCCGATCACGATCGCCACTGCCCGGAACGACATGATGGCGGTGCGTTCGTTGTAACTGTTGGACATTTCGGCGGGCATGGACAGATGCGGAACGTTGAACAGCGTGTAGCCCGTGTTGAACAGGAGCAGCGCGCCCAGAACATAGACAACCTTGGTGAGGTCCGGCGCGTTCGCGGGGGTCGAAAAGAGCATGACGAAAGCACCGCCACAAACGAAAGCGCCCACCAGCAGCCAGGGTCGACGCCGTCCGAAGCGGCTCTTTGTCCGATCGCTGAGAATGCCCATGGGCACGTCGGTCGCCCAGTCGTAACCCTTGGCGATTGCCAGCAGCAGGGCGGCCGTACCGGCCGCCACGCCGGCAATATTGGTGAGGTAATACAGCAGAAGAGTCGAATAGGTGTTGAACAGCAGCGCCACCCCAAAGGCGCCTATGCCCCATCCGGCCCGTAATGAGACTGCGACTTCGTCTCGCGAATTACCGGCGTGCGCAGATTGTTGCACTGTTTTTCTCCCAGGAACAGCGCGGCAGGATAGCACGCGATGCAGTGGCAGTGTATCCTCGCGAATCTGTCCGAAAGTGGAAGAGGCTCGCAGGAAATGGCGCAATACGAGTATCGCAAGTTCTTCATTGGCGGGAGGTGGGTTGACCCGGTAGAACGGCGCGAACTGGCAGTGATCAATCCGGCCACCGAGAAACCCGGCGGGGTGATCTCGCTGGGCAGCGCGGTGGACGTCGACCGGGCCGTGGCAGCTGCGAGAAAGGCATTCGCCGCCTATTCGCAGACCGGCAAACAGGAACGTCTCGATCTGATCGACGCATTCATTGCCGCCTACAAGGCGCGTTACAACGACATCGCGGCGGCGATTACGGCGGAAATGGGCGCACCCAGGGGCCTTTCCACCAAGGCGCAGGCGGCCATGGGCGTGGTCATCGCCAAAACGGCGCGCCGCCTGCTGGAGAACTTCGAGTTCGAGGAGCAGCGTGGCCCCACCTTGATTCGCCGCGAGCCGATCGGGGTTTGCGGATTCATCACGCCCTGGAACTGGCCGATCAACCAGATTACGCTGAAGGTCCTCCCGGCGCTGGCGGCCGGCTGCACCATGGTGCTGAAGCCGAGCGAGATCGCACCCTTCAGCGGCGTCGTATTCGCCGAAGTTATCGAAGCCGCGGGCGTGCCCGCCGGCGTCTTCAACCTGATCAACGGCGACGGGCCCGGGGTCGGTCAGGCCATCGCCGGGCATCCCGATATCGACATGGTCTCGTTCACCGGTTCCACCCGCGGAGGGATCGCGGTCGCCGCCACGGCTGCCGGAACGGTCAAGCGTGTCAGCCAGGAACTGGGCGGCAAATCGCCTAACCTCATCCTGGACGAAGCCTCACTGGAACAGGGCGTCATCAACGGCATGCGCAATGTCTGCATGAACACCGGACAGTCGTGCAACGCGCCCACTCGCCTGCTCGTGCCGGCCGACCTCCACGACAAGGCCGTGGAACTGTCGGTGGCTTCCGCTTCAAGGGCGCGCATCGGCGATCCCGCGTCCGAGGAAACAACGATGGGGCCGCTGGTCAGCGAAGTCCAGTTCAACAAGGTGCAGGGGCTCATCCGCAAGGGCATCGAGGAAGGCGCGACGCTGGCGACGGGTGGTCCCGGCAAGCCCGAAGGCCTGGAAACGGGCTATTTCGTCAAGCCGACCGTCTTCGGCAACGTGAGCAACGACATGACGATTGCTCGCGAAGAGATTTTCGGGCCGGTGCTGTGCGTGATTCCCTACGACAGCCTGGACGAGGCGATTGCGATCGCCAACGACACGGAGTATGGCCTCGCCGCTTACGTGTGGGGCGGCGATCTCGAACAGGCCAGGAACGTCGCGGCGCGGCTGCGGGCGGGCCAGGTCTGTCTCAACGGGAATTCCGGCGACTTCAGCGCGCCGTTCGGAGGCTACAAGCAGTCCGGCAACGGCCGCGAATCCGGTCCCGAAGGCCTGGAGGAATTCCTCGAAACGAAAGCCGTCCTCGGCTACGAGCAGGCCGCCTGATTAAGTCCGGACGATTTCCTTTCCCGCCGCTAATCCGACAGGGAGCGAGCCACGCGCAGGCCGAAGAAAGTGTAGTGGATGTCCTCCGGGTCGCGACCCCGGAAGGTAAGGCGCTGGCGGTCCGGCCGCGTGATCCAGCTGCCGCCGCGCACGCTTCGCCGTTCGCACTGACCCGGCGGGACCGCAAGCGCCGAGCCGTCGGTCGGCAACTCCGCCGTATAGGGCTCCACGTAGCAGTCTTCCACCCATTCCCAGACGTTGCCGGCCACGTCGTACAGACCAAAGGCGTTCGGCTTGAACATTCCGACCGGCGCCAGGGTCGGGTAGCCATCGTCGCAATCCGCCGCCTGCCAGCCGAAGTCATGCACGGGGTCCGCGCTCGAGTCGTACACGTTGGCGTAAGCGCATGCCGCCCCGGGGTCTTCTCCCCAGGTGAAACTGCCCACTGCGCCGGCCCGCGCGGCGTATTCCCACTCCGCTTCGGTGGGCAGGCGATACGGTTGGCCGCTCATCCCGGCAAGCCAGTCCACGTAGGCGCGCGCGTCCAGCCAACTGACGCAGGCCACGGGGTGATCCGGCCGGTATTCCTGCCCGAGCATCAGATCGGCCCAGTGCGGTTCCGGGTGGTTTTGCCACTCGCCATCGAATTTGCCGCGACAGCCTTTCTCCACCTCGTATCCCGTCGCGGCCACGAACGCTTCGAACTGGGCATTAGTCACCTCGTACTTGCCCAGCGCAAAATCGCGCTCCACGCGCACTTGTCGCGGCGGTCCCTCCGGTCGGCCCTCCTCGCCGCCGTGCGCTCCCATCACGAACTCGCCGCCCCGCACCACCAGCATCTCGGGACACCCGTCGCAATCGCGAAACGCCGCCGTCGAACCGCTGTCCGCGGCCGCCGCCCCGACGGTCAGGCCGAGCAACGCGAACAGAAACGGCAACGTGCTATTCGGACAGGGAGCGGGCCACGCGGAAGCCGAAGAAGCTGTAGCGCACCTCTTCGGGATCGCGGCCGCGGAAGGTCGTGCGCTGCCAGTCGGGGTTGGTGAGCCAACTGCCTCCCCGCACGCTGCGGTTCTCGCACTGGCCCGGCGGCGGTCCGTAGGCCGAACCGTCGGTCGGCGTGTCTTCGGGATAAAGGACCTCGTAGCAATCCTCGACCCATTCCCAGACATTGCCGGTCATGTCGTGCAGCCCGAAGCCGTTGGGCTGAAAACTGCCGACCGGCGCCAGGGTCGCATGACCGTCGTCGCAGTCGATCCAGGGCCAAATGAACTCGTGCACGGCGTGCGCGCTCGTGTCATACATGTTGGCGTGCTTGCAGCCCTCGTCGGGATCTTCCCCCCAGTAGAACCAATCGCCGGCGCCAACGCGCGCCGCATACTCCCACTCCGCTTCGGTGGGCAGACGATAGTCCTGGCCGCTGATCTCCGATAGCCAGGCAACGAACGCACGGGCGTCCAGCCAGCTTACGCAGGCCACGGGATGCTCGGGATCCGACTCCTGCCCCAGCCGCAAATCGGTCCAGTGCGCTTCGGGGTCGTTTTGCCACTCGTTGTCGATGTTGCCGCGACAACCCTTCGTCATCTCGTGGCCGGTAGCGTCCACGAACGCCTGGTACTGCCCATTGGTGACTTCGTACTTGCCCAAGGCGAACGGCCGGGCAATAGTCACGTCGTGGGGCGGCCCCATCGGGCGCTCGCTCACGGCGTCCTCGCTTCCCATGACAAAGCTGCCGCCCGGAACCACGACCATCTCCGGACACTGCTCGCAATCCTTGAATGTCTCGGGCTGCGAATCCTCGCCGGCGGCCGGCGCCGCTGCGAACGTGAGGCCGATCAGCACGGCCATTGCTGCTGTATATCGATTCATGCCGCGCATTCTAGCGCGCCCGACTAAAGGCGGCCTCCAAGCGTCAGTCGTCGAGCGAGCGCGCGACGCGGAAGCCGAAGATCGAGTAGCGCAGGTCCTCGGGGTCGCGGCCGCGGAAAGCAAGCCGCTGACGGCTGATCCGCGAAGTCCAGCTGCCGCCGCGGACGCTGCGCCGTTCGCACTGGCCCGGCGGCGGGCCGTAGGCGCTTCCGTCCGTCGGAGTGTCGGCGGGATACGGCGCTTCGTAACAGTCCTCCACCCACTCCCAAAGGTTGCCGGCCACGTCGTGAAGGCCGAATCCATTGGGTTGCAAACGGCCGACCGGCGCCAGCATCGGAAATCCGTCGTCGCAAAGCGCGGGCTGCCAGCTGTAGCCATGCATGGCTTGCGCGCTCGAGTCATACACATTGGCCTGGTTGCAAGCCTCGTCCGGTTCCGAGCCCCAGGGGAAATCGCCGCTGACGCCGCCGCGCGCCGCATATTCCCACTCCGCCTCGCTGGGCAGCCGGTACGGCTGGCCGCTGAAGTCCGCCAGCCAGGCGACATAGGCGCGCGCGTCCAGCCAGTTGACGCAGGCCACCGGGTGGTCCGGTTCCGACGCCTGGCCGGTCTTGAGGTCGGTCCAGTGCGCTTCGGGATGCAACAGCCATTCGTCGCCGACCCGCACCGCGCAAGGCGGTTCGGTCTCATAGCCGGTGTCGGCCACGAATGCGGCAAATTCCCGGTTGGTGACTTCAAACCGTCCGATCGCAAACGCACCGGCGATGCTGACCTCATGCGGCGGGCCGTCCGGGCGGCCTTCCTCGCCGCCCTCCGCGCCCATGACGAACTCCCCCGGAGGCACCTCGACCATCACGGGACAGACGTCGCAATCCTGGAAGACTCGCGGTGCGGCGGACTCCGCGGCCTGAGCCGGAAGACCGGCCGGCCCCAGCAGTATCGCCGCGATCAAGGATGCAATTGCCATACGAGCAGCGCCTGCACGGTGTTCTCGTCCGTAGCCCCGTCGCCCAGCTTGTTCATCCAGTATTGATATTCGATTCCCAGCCATAAGCGTTCAGTTACCCTCCAGCGTAGTTGAGGCTGCGCAAGCAGCCAGCCGTCGACATTGTCGCCGAAACGGTTCTTCCGGCCGCCAATGTATTCGATGTGCCCCTCCAGGCTGAAATCATGCCCGCCCAGCGTGAAAGGACGCGCGAAGCTCAAGTCCACCATGAACGAGTCGCCTTCTCTCGGCGCGCCGCCCGATGCGACGCCCTTGCTGTCGTCGATATACCCGGTGATGTCCAGGTTGGCGAACGCGAATCCGCTCAGATCCAGCGACAGGCGAACTCCCGGAAGGTACTTGACGACGTTTGCGTCGTCGGCCCAGTTGACTCCGAAAACCAGCCCGATGTCCGCGATCAGCCCGCCGCCGATTTTCCTGCCCGCGATCTTCGACAGGCTGAAATTGGAGTACCACTCGCCGTACAGATCGAAATCCTGGAAACCCGACTCCCGGGAATCAAGCATGTCCAGGAAGACGAAGTTGTCGCCGTATTTCCAGCCGTGCGCGTGCTGCCCGGTGGTGATCAGATGTTTCGCCTTGCCGCCGCCGGCGAACGACGGGACATCAAGCTGACCATACTGCAGGTGCAGTTCGCTGTCGCTCCATTCAAGCGCATGACCCGAAGGAGCGCATGCAACAAGCAGCAATGCAATTGCCGCCGCGCGCGCAAGGGTCCGCACGGCTATCCGCCTTCGGCGTCGCTCCGCAGCAGGTGAACCCCGGTGGCGCCCGCAAGCAGCGGCACGCCGGCGTCGACGACGATCCATACCAGGGAAACCGTGTCGTCTCCTATGGCGGTGAAAGCGGGGCTCAGGATATTGAACCAGTTCCAGAAAAACATGATTCCGACGAACAGGAATCCGTAAAAGAGCGTGTTGGCCACCAGGAACTCACGAGTGACCGTCTCGCCTCCCGCACTCCTCTTGCGCGTGTAGCCGAAAACCGCGCCCAATACAATTGCCACCGCGGTCAACGGGTTCACTATGGTCCAGAATGGACTGTAGGGTTGGCCGGGTCCCGATGCGTGGTACAACGGCTCGACAACCGTATGGACGGCGACCAGTACGGCAACGGCAAAGAGATACAAGCCGCAGATTTTCTTGAACATGTGCGAAAGCCCCCATCTTCCCGGGAAGAAATCCCGCTCGGCGTTTCGAGCATAGCACGCTGCCGGCGGTGAACAGGACGATCCCCACAGGCGCGCTGGCCGGACTGCTTTGGGCGGCGGCATTCTGCTTCTACCCGGAGTGGACGTTGGTCCGATGGTTGATCGGCATCGCGGGACTGATCCTGCTGCTGTCGCTGTGGTCGGGCGAGCGGGCCGCCAGGAACCCGAGGGCGGCCGCGGCCGGTAGCTTCGCCTTCGGGCTGTGCGCCTTCGCCGCCGGCTGCTACTGGATCTATCACAGCGTGCGCATCGTCAGCGGGGGGCCGGTAGCGCTTGCCATCGCGCTGGTCGTCCTGCTCGCGGCCCTGATGGGCTGCTGGTACGCCCTGGGCGGTTACTGGGCGGCGCGCATGCAGCCGAAAAGACCCTGGATGGCCCTGCTTCTCATGCTGCCCTGCGTCCTGGTGCTGTCCGAGTGGCTCAGGGGCTGGGTCTTCACCGGGTTCCCGTGGCTCAGCGCCGGCTATCTCACCGCCCCGGTATTCGCCGGGCGCATCCCGACAATGCTGGCGCCCCTGGGCGGCATGTACCTGGTGGGACTGACGACGGCATTGCTGGCGGGCGCATGCCTTTTTGTCTGGCGCAGCGCGCCAAGCCCCGTAACCCGGGCAACGGGCCTGCTCCTGCTGCTTGGCGGCGCAGCGGGGCTGGGGCAGGTTTCGCTGCCGGCGCGGGATGGCCCATCGCAGGGCCAACTGCACGCGAGGCTCGTGCAGGGCGGCATTCCCCAGGAGAGGAAGTGGCTGGAAGAGGAATTCCTGCCGACCCTTACGCGGTACGAGCTGCTGAGTTTCGGGCAACCCGTGGCGAATGCGTCCGAGGGGCCGACGCTGATCGTCTGGCCCGAAGTCGCGGTTCCCCAGACGCAGGATTTCGTCCGCGACTATCTTGACGAAATGGACCGCCTGTTGCGGACGCGGGAGGTCGCCCTGGCGCTCGGCATACTCACCGAGACCGACGTCGGTCGATTCAATTCGCTGATCGTGCTGGGCGACGGCGAAGGGACCTATCACAAGCACCACCTGGTGCCCTTCGGGGAGTTCTTTCCCGTGCCCGATGCGATCAGGGACTGGCTGCTGAGCATGAATCTTCCCGCCAGCGACCTTGTGCCGGGACCGGCCGGACAGGCGCCGCTCACGGCCGGCGAAGCGATCTGCGGCGTGAGCATCTGCTACGAGGCGGCCTTCGGTTCGGAGCAGCGACGATGGGCGCCGGCGGCGGAAGTTCTGATCAACGTCAGCAACGACGGCTGGTTCGGCGACACCGTGGCCCTCGAGCAGCATCTGGACATGGCGCGCGTGCGCGCCATGGAAACCGGCCGCTACCTGCTGCGCGTGACCGGCACCGGCATTACCGCGGCGGTGGACCCCCGCGGCCGCGTCATCGACCGGCTGCCGAAGTACGAAGCCGGCTTCCTGGACGTGAGCGTAGCGCGGCTGTCGGGCGCGACACCCTACGTGCGTTACGGAGAGTGGCCCGTGGTCGTCCTCTGCCTGCTGCTGGGCATTGCGCTTCCCGCAGCAGTTAGAATCCGCAGGGCCGGCCGGCCCTGACGTTTTTGGAGGAGCGGCAATGAGTGTGAAGCGACGACAGGTCCTCAAGGGAGCGCTCTCTCTTTCCGCCCTGTCTCTTTCGTACCCTTTTGTGAAGCCCTCAGCGGGCTTCGCCGTCGAGAAGACCACGGCCATCGTGATCGGAGGCGGCCTGTCCGGGCTCAACTGCGCGCTGCTGCTTTCGGATTTCGGCATCGACGTGATCCTGCTGGAGGGGTCGGACCGCGTCGGCGGTCGCGCCCATACGGCCGACGGCGTGGAGACGCGACCGGAATACGGCGCCAGCGAGGTGGGCCGTTCTTACGCGCGGGCCATCGACCTGTGCTCCCGACTTGACGTCAAGCTTCTGCCGGACATCCGCAGCATGATGCCGATGTCCAACTATGTGGACGGAACATGGGTGAGGTCCGCGGAATGGGCCGATTCGCCGGTCAACAGGATGGCCGACGACGAACGCGAACTGCCGCCGCTCATGGTTGGCATGGGCCTCTTGTCGCGGCTGAATCCGCTGAAAAACCTGGACGACTGGCTGTCGCCGGAATTCGCTGCCTACGACATTTCGATGCGCGAGTTGCTCATGAACAACGGCGTCTCCGATGCCGCCCTGCGGCTGGCGGCGGTCCCTATGGACCTGCGCACGACTTCCAGCCTCGGCATGATGCAGGAGCGGACGCGGACCATGTTCGACGCGAATTTCGGCAGGACGCAGACGCAGGCCGCGGACACGCCGTTCGGCCTGGCCGCCACGCGCGAGGAAGGGGAGGCAACCTTCCCGGTGCGGACGATAGCGGGCGGCACTTCAAGACTGCCGGAAGCGATGGCCGCAGCACTGGGCAACCGGGTCCGGCTGGGCAAGGTGGTCGCGGAAATCGACATGTCCGGGTCCGGCGCCGAAGTCCGCTGCCTGGACGGCAGCCGCTACAGCGCCGAATTCGTGGTTTCCGCCATGCCGTTCACGACCCTGCGCAATATTTCGGTTTCGCCCGGATTCGCCGGCCGCCAGGCCGAGGCGGTGCTGACCCTGGGCTACCGCGGCACGACGCGCGCCTGGGGGGTCATAGAGGAACCGTACTGGGAAGACGACGGGCTGGAACCGTCGTTCTTCACGGACGAGACCATTCAGACGCTGGTGGTGGGAGACAAGCTGCCCGGAGAGGACTTTCACCGGTTTTCGGTCATTTTCACCGGCCCCTCCTCGGCCCGGATCGACCAGTTGCCGGACGAGCAGGCCCTTGCCCTGATCGAATCGGAAATCGCCCGGATACGGCCCTCGACCAAGGGCAGAATGCGCTTCGTGGACCTGTACGGCTGGCGAAAGAACCCGTTGATCCAGGGGTGCCGGCACTTGTTCCATCCGGGCCAGATTTCCAGGTTCGCCAGGGAAATGATCGTGCCGCACCACCGCCTGCACTTCGCCGGAGAACACACCCGGCGCATGGACTTCGGGATGGAGGCGGCGCTGGAAAGCGGCGAGCGGGCGGCATTCGAAATCCTTCAGCGCGCATGAAGACTCCGGGAAACACCAGGCAGATCGCGGCGGGCGCCCTGTGCGCGGCCCTGCTCTGCACAACCGCCGCCCTGTCGCTTGCCGATCAGGATGCCCCGTCAGGACAGAACGTCGAGACCGCCGAAACTCCCGACCCGCGACTGCTGGCGCAGGGCAAACGGCTTTACATTCTCTGTCAGGCATGCCACGCCACGGAGGCGGATCCCGGCGACAAGATCGGTCCGCACCTTGCGGGAATCGTCGATCGGCCGGTCGCAAGCGCGGAAGGTTCGGTCTATTCCGATGCCTTGCGGGCCCAGGATTTTGTCTGGAGCGAAGAAAACCTCGACCTCTGGCTGCAGCGTCCGGCGGAAATGGTCCCCGGCACGAGCATGAGCTTTGTGGGACTCCCCGGGGAAGAACTCCGCCGGGCCCTGATCGTCTACCTGAACACGCTCTAGACTCGGCTGACTCTCAGCCTCTTCACTCGCCGCCGATCGGCGGAGACGACCTCGAAGCGCCAGCCCCCCGCTTGCACGGAGTCGTTCCGCCTGGGCAGCCGGCCCAGGCGATGAATGACCAGCCCGCCCACCGTGTCGAACTCGCCGGTATCCAGCTCGGAGCCGATCTCTTCGTCGAAATCCTCGATGCGCATCTTGGCGCTGACCAGGAAACTGCCGTCGTCCTGCCGAACCAGCTCCGGCGCCTGCTCGGGATCATGCTCGTCGCCGATTTCGCCCACGATCTGCTCCAGGACATCTTCAATCGTCAGAAGCCCGGCGGTTCCGCCATACTCGTCCACGACCACGGCGAGATGATTGCGCCCGCGCAGAAACTCGTCCAGCAGGGCGTCCAGGCGCTTGGTTTCCGGAATCAGCGTTACGGGCCTGAGCAGGGGCTTGATTTCCAGCCTGTCTTCCGGCGATTCCGTAAGGGCCCGCAGCACGTCCTTGGCCAGCAAGCTCCCCACGACTTCGTCGCGGTTCTCGCCGATGACCGGGAAACGCGAATGGCCCGAACCGATGATCGTCGACAGGAGCCGCTCGCGGCTGTCGTCCAGGCGCAGCACCACCATGCTGGAGCGCTGCACCATCACTTCGTGCACTTCGCGTTGGGAAACCTCCAGCACGCCTTCTATCATCGCTTTCTCGCCCGGCGTGATTTCCTGCACGCCCACCAGCTCCGCCAGCAGTTCCAGAAAACGCCCGCGGCTAAGCCGCGCGCGTCCCGCTAACCGCCCCAGGAATCCGCGGGCGCCGCTCACGCGCGCTCCTCCGCCCAGGGGTCCGGCCAGCCGGCCTGCGTAAGCAGTTCCGACTCAAGCGATTCCATCACCCGGGCCTGTTCCGGATCATCATGGTCAAGCCCCGCCAGGTGCAGGGACCCATGCACGACGAGGTGGGCCAGGTGCGCGCCCGGCGTGCAACCGCGGCCGCCGGATTCCGAACGCACCAGCGGCAGGCAGATCACGATGTCGCCGATTTCTCCCAGATCGCGGTCCGACGGGAAGGCCAGCACGTTGGTGGGCCGGTCGACGCCCCGCCACCTCCTGTTCAACTCGCGGCTCTCGGCTTCCTCGACCAGACGCACCGTCACCGCGCCCTCGCGCGCGAAGCGCGCCAGGCTGCTGCGCACCAGTTCCCGTATCCCGACGCCGGACAATTCCGCTTCCGCAACGATGTCCGAGGCATCCTGGATGGCAACCTGAATCATGACTTGTCCGTCGCGCCGTATGCTTCAAGAATCTTCTTCACGAGCGCGTGACGGACCACGTCGCGCGCGGTGAAATGGACCGTCGCAATACCCTGGACGGGCTTGAGAATCCTGAGCGCGTGGCGCATGCCGCTCTCGCGGTCGGGGGGAAGGTCCACCTGCGTGATGTCCCCGGTGACGACGGCCCGGGAATCGGCGCCGAACCGGGTCAGGAACATCTTCATCTGTTCCGGCGTGGTGTTCTGCCCTTCATCCAGTATGACAAAGCTGCTGTTGAGCGATCGGCCGCGCATGTAGGCCAGCGGCGCCACCTCGATTACGCCGCGCTCCAGCCAGCGCGCGACCCGTTCCGGCCCCAGCATCGCGTAGAGCGCGTCGTAAACCGGCCGCAGGTACGGATCGACCTTGCTGGCCAGGTCGCCGGGCAGAAAACCCAGCCGCTCGCCGGCCTCTACGGCCGGACGCACCAGGACGATGCGCTGCACGTGTCCGGCGCTGTGGGCTTCAAGTGCACAGGCCACCGCCAGCCAGGTCTTGCCGGTCCCGGCGGGACCGATACCGAAGGTCAGATCGCGCGAACGAATCTCCCTTACGTAGCGGCGCTGGTTGGCGCCGCGCGGACGCACGCGAATCCGGGGCGTTACGACCACCGGCTGCACATCCTCGGCGCCGTTCCCGCCGCCAAGGGGCCGGCCGTCGGGACTGCCGCCGTTGGCCGCCGGATCGCGGCCGGCGCCCTCGGCGCATTCCGCCAGGCAAGCCTGGATGCGGGCCGCGTCCAGCGATTCCTCCGCGGCCATGCGGTACAGCTCGGTCAGCGCCATGGCGCCCGCGCTGATGGCTTCCTTCGAACCGCGCACGCGAAATCGGTTGCCCCGGCTTGAGATCCTGACGCCCAGACCCTGCTCGATCTGGCGCAGGTGCTTGTCGAATTCGCCGCACAGGTTGGCCAGCGCGCCGTTGTTCGCGGGTCGGAGGACGACCTCCCTGGTGTGGGCCTGGCTATTCAGGGCGGGGGGAAGCCTCAGGCCGCAAGGGATTCCGGCAACAGCCGGCCGCGCAGTGAATTCGGCAATGCTTCGGTAATCACAACGTCGACAAACCGCCCGATCAGCGAAGGCGGTCCGTCAAAGTTTACCCAGCGATTGTTGCCCGTGCGACCCGCCAGCAGGCCTTCGCCGCGTCGCGCCGGGCGCTCGACCAGAATCCGCTGTGAAGTATTGACCATTTGCGCGGAAATCCGGCGCGCCTGGCCGGTGATCAGTGCCTGCAACCGCTGAAGGCGCTCGAGCTTGATGTTCTGCGGCACCTGCTCTTCCATCCGCTCGGCGGGCGTGCCCGGACGCGGGCTGTACATGAAGCTGAAGGACTGGTCGAAACGGATGTCCTCGATCAGATTCAGCGTGTCGGCGAATTCCTCTTCGGTCTCGCCGGGAAAACCGACGATAAAGTCGGAAGCCACGCTGATGCCGGGCCGGGCGCGCCGCAGGCGGGCGATCTTGTCGCGGTACTCGTCCGCCGTATAGCCCCGTTTCATGCGGGCCAGCACGCTGTCCGAGCCGCTCTGCACCGGCAGGTGCAGGTACGAGGGCAGCTTGTCGAAGCGGGAATAGGCGTCGATCAGCCGGCCGTCGAATTCCATGGGGTGGGACGTCGTGAAGCGGATCCTGCCGATACCCTTCAGTCCTGACACGTAGCGGATCAGCCCCGCGAGGTCCTCAAGTCCGCCCGACGGCGCAACCCCGCGATAGCCGTTGACGTTCTGGCCCAGCAGGTTGATTTCGCGCACGCCCTGGCGCTCCAGTTGGATCGCCTCGGCCAGCACGTCGGCCACCGGCCTGGAAATCTCCTCGCCGCGCGTGTACGGCACGACGCAAAACGAGCAGTACTTGCTGCAGCCCTCCATGATCGACAGATGGGCCACGGGCGAGGCGGTCTTCGGCGCCGGCAACTTTTCGAATTTTTCCTCGGCGGGGAATGCGATATCCACCACCGGCCCGGATGCGCCCGCCGACTGCTGAAGCAGGCCTGGAAGCCGATGCAGCGTCTGCGGGCCGAAAATGATGTCCACGTAGGGCGCGCGCCGGCCTATGGCATCGCCTTCCTGGCTCGCGACGCAGCCGCCAACGCCGATTTTCATTGCGGGACGCTTGCGTTTGAGGGCCTTGTAGCGGCCGAGTTCGGAGAACAGTTTTTCCTGGGGTTTCTCGCGAACCGAGCAGGTGTTGATCAATACGAGGTCGGCCTCCTCGGGTTTGTCGGTGAGCGTGTAGCCGCGGCTCTCGCGCAGCACGTCCGCCATCCGCGCGGAGTCGTACTCGTTCATCTGGCACCCGAAGGTCCGTATGAAGACCTTGCCGCTCATAACCTAAGCGCCTTCGATCACGAAGGGAGGGGCGGGCTCAGAAGGGGACCTCGTCGTCCATGACGCCGGCGTCCGTGCTTCCGAAGTTGCTGTTTCGCTGGGCGTTGCCGGACGGCTGGGAGGCGCGCCGCTGGTCGTAGTCGCCGTCGCCGCCCCGCCTGTCGAGGAACTGCATGTCATCGGCCACGACTTCGGTGCTGCGCCGTTCCTGTCCCTCCCGGTCCTGCCAGGAGCGCGTGCGCAAGCGCCCCTCGACGTAGATCCGCGAACCCTTCTGCAGGTACTGCTGCGCCAGTTCGGCGCGGCGGCCGAAAAGCACCACGTTGTGCCACTCCGTATGCTCCTGGACCTGACCGGTATCGCGCCGGGTCCATCGCTCGTTCGTCGCGATCCGAATGTTCGCCACCGGGTTTCCGTTCGTCATCTGGCGAACTTCCACATCGTGCCCCAGGTTGCCGACCAGTATTACCTTGTTTACTCCACGCATTTCTCACTCTCCCAAGCAGTTCCGCGCCTCTCGGCCGGAATTTAACTATTGTGCCATTACTCGCCGGAAACCTCGCGGCGAACGCGCCCTGAATTTACCGCGCATTCGAAGAAAAATGCAGCCGCGCGCGCCAACGCGTCAAACGCGTCGCCTTTGCCTGAAGTTTTCCTTTCAACCCGCGGGTTTCGCCGGGCGGCCGGACAGGGTTATATTGGTGGGCTGCCATGAGTGACATCCGCATCCGTTCGGCGCGCACGCATAACCTCAAGGGGATAGACCTGTCGCTGCCCCGCGATCGATTGATCGTGATTACGGGGCTTTCCGGATCCGGCAAGTCCTCGCTGGCCTTCGACACGATCTATGCCGAGGGCCAGCGGCGCTACGTGGAATCGCTGTCCGCCTACGCCCGGCAATTCCTGAGCGTCATGAGCAAGCCCGACGTGGACCACATCGAGGGGCTGTCGCCGGCCATCGCCATCGAACAGCGGTCGGCCTCCCACAACCCGCGTTCCACGGTGGCGACGGTCACCGAAATCTACGACTACATGCGCCTCTTGTTCGCGCGCGCCGGCGTGCCGCGCTGTCCGGTCCACAAGCGCGAACTGGCCGCCCAAACCATCAGCGAGATGGTCGATGAGGTGCTCAGGCTCCCCGAGGGCACGGCCATCAACCTGATGGCGCCGGTGGTGCGCAACCGCAAGGGAGAACACCGCAAGCTGTTTGCCGATCTCGTGGCGCGCGGCTTCGTTCGCGCCCGCGTCGACGGCGCGGTGTGCGATATGGACGATCCGCCGGAGCTCGATTTGAGGCGCAACCACACGATCGAAGTCGTCGTGGACCGCTTGCGGGTGCGCGAGGAATTGCGTCAGCGGCTGGCCGAATCCTTCGAGACCGCCCTCACCCTGACCGGTGGAGTCGCCCTGGTCGGCTTCATCGACGACGCCGAACGGGCGGACGTGCTGTTCTCCAGCCGCTTCGCCTGCCCGATGTGCGACTTCGCCATTCCGGAAATGGAGCCCAGGCTCTTTTCGTTCAACAACCCCGCCGGGGCGTGCGAGTCCTGCGCCGGCCTGGGCTCCAAGCGGTTCTTCGATCCGGAACGGGTCGTGCGTCCCCACCTCAGCCTTGCGGGCGGAGCCGTGCGCGGCTGGGACCGCCGCAACGTCTGGTACTACTCCATCCTGGAAAGCCTGGCGCGGCACTACGGATTTGACCCGGAGGCGCCTTTCGAATCGCTTCCCGCCAGGATCCGCGAAGTAGTGCTTTACGGCAGCGGGCGGACCCGGATCAAGTTCACCTTCCGCTTCCAGACCGGCCGCCGGTTCAGCCGCACGCGGCCGTTCGAGGGCGTCCTTCCCAACATGGAGCGGCGCTACCGGGAAACGGAATCGGCGCGGGTACGCGAGGAACTGTCCCGCTACCTCGGCTCCACGCCCTGCCCGGACTGCGGCGGAGCCCGGTTGAACGAGGCGGCCCGCAACGTGCTGGTGTCGAAGCGCTCGATCGCCGAGCTGAGCGCGATGAGCGTCGAGGCGGCGCTCAAGTTCTTCACCACCTTGCGCCTGAAGGGCTGGCGCCAGGAAATCGCCGAGCGCATCGTTCGGGAACTGGCGGAGCGGCTGCGTTTCATGGCCGACGTGGGCCTCGGTTACCTCAACCTGGACCGTCGCGCCGAAACCCTGTCCGGAGGCGAGGCGCAGCGCATACGGCTGGCGAGCCAGATCGGCTCGGGGCTGGTGGGCGTGATGTACGTGCTGGACGAGCCCAGCATCGGCCTGCACCAGCGCGACAACAAGCGTCTGCTGGCCACGCTGGCGAGGCTCCGCGATCTCGGCAACACGGTGTTGATGGTCGAACACGACGAGGAGGCCATCTGCAGCGCCGATCACGTCGTGGACCTGGGGCCGGGGGCCGGCGACCACGGCGGCCAGGTCGTGGCGCAAGGCCCGCCCGACGCGATCAAGCGGGAAACGGCGTCGCTGACCGGGCAATACTTGAGCGGCGTACGCAGTATTCCGGTTCCTTCCCTGCGCCAACCGCCCCAATCCGGCCGCGAACTCAGAATCGAGGGCGCCTGTGCGAACAACCTGAGGGAACTGGACGTGACGCTGCCGCTGGGCCTGATGACCTGCGTCACGGGCGTCTCCGGCTCCGGCAAGTCCTCGCTGGTCAACGAAACGCTGCTGCCCGGCGTCACCGCGGCGATCGAACGTAAACCCTGTCCCGGGGCCAGGTTCAGGACGATGCGCGGGACCGAACGGCTGGACCGGGTCATCGAGATCAGCCAGGACCCGATCGGGCGCACACCGCGCTCCAACCCCGCAACCTACACCGGCGTGTTCACGCCGATCCGCGAACTGTTCGCGCTGACGCCCGAGGCGCGGGCGCGCGGCTACAAGCCCGGCCGTTTCAGCTTCAACGTGAAGGGCGGACGCTGCGAAGCCTGCCAGGGCGGCGGGCTGATCAAGGTGGAAATGCACTTCCTGCCGGACGTCTACGTGCCTTGCGACGTTTGCGAAGGGCGGCGCTACGGACGCGAGGCGCTGGAGATCCGCTACCGCGGACTGAACATCCATGAAGTGCTCGAACTCAGCGTGGAACAGGCGGCCGACGTGTTCGCCAACGTGCCCAAGGTGGCGCAGAAGCTGGCGACGCTGCTGGACGTTGGACTGGGCTACATCCGGCTGGGCCAGAGCGCCACCACCCTGTCCGGCGGAGAAGCGCAGCGCGTGAAACTGTCGCGCGAACTGGCCAAGCGCTCGACCGGGCGCACCCTCTACGTGCTCGACGAGCCTACGACCGGACTGCACTTCCACGACGTCGCTCAGCTCCTGACCGTGCTGCACAGGCTGCGCGACGGCGGCAACACCGTCGTGGTGATCGAGCACAACCTGGACGTCATCAAGACCGCCGACTGGATCATCGACCTGGGGCCGGAAGGCGGAGAGGCGGGGGGCGATTTACTGGCGGCGGGGCCGCCCGAGGAAGTGGCGCGCGTCAAGCGCTCGCATACCGGGCGCTACCTCGCCGCAATGCTTGGCCGCCACCCACCCGGCCTCCGTCAGAAGAGCGCAGCCTGACCTGCTTAATGCAGGCCCTCGCCCGTTTTACACCCACCTCTGTTGAGAGACGCCATCCCTGGCTCGGTTCCGCCATCCATGGCTCCAACGCTCTCCACAGAGGTGGGTGTAAAACGGGCTTAAGGTCTGTTCGCGCAGGTCAGGTCCACTGCGGGGCGGCAGGCGAATCACTGCCGCGGACTACGAAGGCCTCCGCGGGGTCAGGGCCGGGGTTTTCGATTGTGCGTTCGAGGTCGATGGGGACGGTCAGGACGTCGCCCGGGGCGAGGTCCAGGGAGTCGCGGCCCCAAGCGATGCGGAGGCGCCCTTGGTGAACGGTCCACACTTCTTCTTCCGCACGTGAATGCGCGGGGAGAGAGGCGCCGGGGCCGAACTTGAGGTGGCGGAGGTGGAAGCCGTGCTCCCAGGCGAGAGGGGCTTGCTGCAGGCCCTCCTGCGGGTTGGCCTGGCCGATGATCGCCTGTTCCGTTACGCGGCCGCCGGACGCGTTTTGGGCCAGGACCGAATCGGCGGCCCCGTTCGCACCGCGATAACGCGCCACGCATGACTCCAGGGCGGCGCTGTCCAGGCGCGTCAGTTCGGCAACCTGCCCGGCGGTTGTCGCCGGCATGACGGGTTCGTCGTCGGGGACGGCCTCGCCGGCCTCGGTGTCGATCAACCGGCCGCTCTCCAGCAAGACCAGTCCGTACTTGCGCGCGTCGTCGAACACGTACGGAGCCCAGGTCACGCGTCCCGGATCGTCGCCGCCCAGCGCGGCGAACATGAATCCTTCGCCGTCGCCGACGTTCTCGAATCCGCGGAATACGTGAATCGGAATGGAGATGGTGTCGCCGCGCTCAAGCACCGCTTCGCCGTCTTCGCCGTGTTCGCCGGTCATGAAACGCCAGCGTCCCGAATGGATCCAGAAGACTTCGGCGGTCTCGTGGCTGTGCTGCGAGTTGACACATCCCGGCGGCTGGCGCGCGGCGCCGATATTGAAGCCGTGCGGCTCGCGTATGTGCACGTGCTGATCGGGGTTCTCGGCCACGCCCGGGCCGATGATGGTGAAGTTCTCCTTCGACTCGCTGCCGGGCGTGCGGGTGTCGATAAACGCGGTGCGGCACGGGACCAACTCCCCGTAACGGACCAATCGCGCCCGCATCTGTGCTTTCGTGATCTGACTGGCCGCCGACATTCCGCCTCCCCGGTTTCAGTGCGGCCCATATACTAGCCGCAGCCGAAAACACTGCACATGACAGCCGCGGCGCCGGGACCGGGACGTAAACCCTATGAGCGACTATTCGAACTCCGAGGAAATCGTCGACTACATCCTGCGGATAACGCGGGAAATCTGGGAAGACCGCAACCCGGACCTGGTGATGCGCTACTACGGTCCTGAAGCGCGCATCCACGCCCTGGGCGGGATCATGCGGGGCGCGGCGGCGGTTACCGAAAACACGCGCGCCATGCAGGCCGCCTTCCCCGACCGGCTGGTGATTGGCGAGGAAGTCGTCTGCAGTCCGCTGGAAGGCGGCGCGTGGCTGTCCTCGCACCGCATCCGCAGCCCCATGACCAGCAAGGGGGACAACGCCTACGGCCCGGCCACCGGCAAGAAGGTCACGACCTACGTGTTCGCCGACTGCGTGGTCAGGAATGGATTGATCGAAAAGGAATGGCTGGTGCGGGACAACCTCAGTCTGGTGCGGCAACTGGGCCTGGATCCGCAGGAGGTGGCGCCGCGCGAAGCTGCCCGCAGTCATCCGGAAGAACATTCGCGGTGGCTGACCGGCGAACGCAAGCGCGTTCTGGACGCTCCCTCGCCCCGTTCGGACCCGGGTTCGCCGCGAGATCCGCAGAAGGATCCGCTTGGCTTTGCCCGCGAGGTTCTGCTCGGCCTCTGGCAGCGCCCTTCGAAGTTTTGCGAAGCCGTCTACGCACCGTACGCGGTATTGAGCGATTCGGACCGGGAAGTGGCCGGAGCGGGCGATATCCTCCGCCACTACGAAGCCTTGCGGGAGAGCCTGCACGTGCTTCGGCTAAGCGTCGATCATGCCGGGCTGCAAGCCCGCGGCGGCGGCTGGACGCTCGCGGCGCGCTGGACTGCGGCGGCGGAACACTCGAAAGAATTCGAGGGTCTGCCGACGACGCGCGCACCGCTGTTCCTGATGGGCATCAGCCACTGGTGGCTGACCGGCGGGCGCGTGGCGCGCGAATGGACGGTACTCGACCGCCTGGCGCTGATGGAGCAGATTCTGCGGCACAGGCAGGCCCTCTAGAAATCAATACCCAAGCGCAAACAAGCGGTTGCAAGAGCCTGCGTTTGCAACTATTCTCCGCAATTACGAATCCTGCAATTGTTCGGTGGCGGATGCCAAGGGGACGTACAGGCGGGTATTCGGCAGCTGCCAAATCCTATTGGGAGGACAAACATGCACCGACTTCATCGGATATTTTCGATTGCCGTGGCCGTGGCCGTGGGCGCCGTTGCCTGGGGCACGGCTCCGCAGGCGGGCGCGCAGGAGGCATCCGCACTGGAAGAGATCATCGTGACGGCGCGGAAACGCGAAGAAGCGCTGGCGGACATTCCGATAGCGATAACCGCGTTCTCGGCGGAACAGTTGATCCGCGGCGGATTCACCAGCCTGCAGGACCTTTCGTTCCAGACCGCCGGCTTCCATTTTCACAAGCAGGGCGGCCAGATTCCGGGACGTTTCAGCAGCAGGGTGCGTTTTCGCGGGATGAACACAAACGCGAACCCCCCGTCACAGCAGGTGGGTACGGTGTTCCTGGACGGCGTTTACGTATCCGATGGTATTACGAGCATCGATTTTTCCAATATCGAGCGCGTCGAAATCATCAAGGGGCCCCAATCGGCCACGTTTGGCCGGTCCACCTTCGCCGGGGCGGTCAACTACGTGACCAAGACACCGGGCAATGAATACGCGGGCCGCGTGATCGCCGACGTTTCGGAGTGGGGCGGGCGCGACGTGACACTTTCGCACGAAGGGCCGCTGGTGGACGACCAGCTAACCTACCGCGTCTCGGCGCGACTGTACGGAACCGACGGCCAGTACATGTCCAATGCCGACGGCGGCGCCCTGGGCGAGGAGAGCACGCAGACCATACAGGCGGTGCTCAACTGGACTCCCACCGATAATTTCTCGGCCAAGTTCCGCTACCTGTGGTCGTACGACGACGATGGCCCTGCCGCCGGAATGTTGCTGGGCACGACCTTTTCCGCTCGCTTCAATTCCGTTGGCGTGTCAGCCAATGCGGGACCCAACTGCTTCAGCGACGGGATTACCAGTGCGGATGACCCCGACACGCCGTCCGATTACTTCTGCGGCGCGCTGCCGATGGTGGACGTGGATTCCTTCATCGCGCCCAACACGGCCGTCAGTCCCGCCGATCAGGCCGCCTTCCGCAGCCCGATCGTCTGCGACCCGCGCGACGGCATCTGTCGAGCCAAGCTGCCCGGCGCGCCGTTGCGGGACACGTCCGGTTTGACGCGCTACCAGCAAAGGGCCGCGCTGCTGCTCAGCTATGACTTCGATAGCGGCACGCTGGACGGCCATAGCCTGGATTCCGTGGTCGGATGGAGCACGATGCGGGCCGGCTGGGTGCGTGATTTCGACCTTACCGCCGCACAGAATTTCATGTCACAGGATCCCGTTGTTGCCGACGATCTGACGATTGAACTGAACCTGAGTTCGCCGCAAGACCGCAAGCTGCGCTATACGCTCGGGGTGAATTACTTTACGGCCGACAACGTCAATCATGGCAGCGGTGGAATGAACGTCTGGGGTGCCGACGGCGGAGTAACTCAGCGAGTGGTGGCGAACCCCGACGGAACCGCCCTGCCGGAGCCGGTAACGCTCCCGGGTCCGCACTACTTCATGAACACCATTCCACCCACCGAGAGCAACGACACCACCGGCGTATTCGGGTCCTTTGCATACGACTTCAGCGACGACCTGACCCTGGACGTGGAGTGGCGCTACCAGGAGGACGAAATCTCGCTGTCAGCTCCGAGTAACGAGGGCGTGCCGAATCCAGGCGGAAACATAGTACCCGCGTCGTACGATGAGGAGTCATTCAGCAGTTTCCTGCCGCGGATCACGCTTTCCTACGATGTCGGCGAGCGTGGAACCAGTTGGGTGACGTATTCCGAAGGCACGCTGCCCGGCATCTTCAATACGGACTTTGGCGGACTGGACGAAGCGACAAGAGACCAGGTCAGGGCCGTTATACCGGGCATTTCGCTGTTCAACGAGGAAGAGGAGCTTTCGAACATGGAAGTCGGCTTCAAGCAGGAATTCGAGAACTTCTACTTCTCGGCGGCCTTCTACATGCTCGAATGGACCAATCTCAAGACCCGCCAGGGCGTTACCGTGGTGAACGCAGTGACGGGCGTGCAGCGCGTGCTCAATCTTCAACTCAACGCAGGGGACGCGGACCTGGAGGGACTGGAACTGGAAGGCGGCTTCTCGCTGGGAGAGAACTTCTCCGGCACGTTCATGCTGAACTACGCCGACGGCGAATACGGCACGCTCACCTGCGGCTTCTCGCCGTTCAAGCCGCCCATCACGCCCGGCGCCACTTTCGGCCCCCGCGACTGCTCCGGCAGCCGGCCGGCGCGTTATCCCGAATGGCAGGGCGCCGTCTCCGGCACCTGGACCGACACCCTGGCGAGCGGTAACTGGGACTACTACGTGCGCGTGGACGGCGAGTACTTCGGCGAGGCATTCAACGAGGAAGCGAACTTCTCCTCGATGGGCGACTTCTGGCGTTTCAATCTGCGTGGCGGGTTTGAAAGGGACGACCTTCGCATCGAGGGATACGTCAAGAACCTGCTCGACGACGACAACTACCTCGCAGGCGCCCGCTGGTCCGACTTCTCCGGCACCTTCCTGTTCGCGTTCCTGTACAGTCAGGGCGTGGCGGTCACCCCCGCCGAGAAGCGCACCATCGGCCTGAGGGTCGTCTACGACTTCTAGCATCATTCGAAAAAGCTCCGGCCGATCTGTCGGCCGGAGCTTTTTTTTCATAACCGGCGGAAAACGCCGCCCGGCGCTTGCCGGGTCGGCATTTCCCCGGATGGGATAGTCAGCGATGTCGAACTATCAGCGCGGCTACGTGGATTGCCGTTTCGGGCAGATTCACTACCATCGGGCCTGGCCGGAGTCGGAAGGCGACGGCAAGACCCCTCTGGTGTTCTTTCACCAGAACCACAAGTCGGCGTTCGAATACGACATGCTGCTCCGGGAAATGGGCCGCGACCGGGAAGCGCTGGCCTTCGATACGCCGGGCTACGGCAGTTCGGACGGTCCTCCCGACGTGCCGACCATGGCGGACTTTGCCGGCGCGATGGCCGATGCGCTGGACGGCCTGGGCTTCGGCGCCGACGGAAAGGGGGCGGTGGACGTTTTCGGCCTGCACACGGGGGTATTGATCGCGACCGAGCTGGCGCTGACGCGTCCCGACCTGGTGCGACGCATCGTCATGAGCGGCGTTCCGTACCGGTCGCCGGAAAAACGCAGGGAGATTCTCGAGTCGTTGCCCCGCGACAAGAAGCTGACCGAGGACGGCGCCTGGATTGAGGACCGCTGGGACGTGCTCGTGGCCGAACGGTCGAAAGACGTGCCGCTGGAGCGTGCGGCGCGGGTCTTCGCGGAGGCCATTCGTCCGCTGGACAAGCATTGGTATGCCTACGATGCCGTCTGGAATTATCCGCTGGCAGAGCGTCTGCCACAGCTCGTCCACGCGGTCGCGATACTGCAGACGCATGAACCACTGCTAGAAGAGACACGGCGGGCGCATGCCGAGTTGCTGCCGCAGGCGCATTTCGTCGAGATTCCCGAGGTCCAGGTGAACATTCTGGATCTCGCCTGGAAGCAGTTCGCGCGAGAAATGCGATTGTGGCTGGATAAACCGGCGCCCTGATCACTCCTTAGCGCGCACCCGCGATCCTCGCTAACTGCCATGCACGGTTTCCTGGTCGAGCAATTCGGCGGCACGGAGGTCATGCAGTGGCGCGAACTGGGGCCCCTGGAGCCTGGCCCGCGCCAGGTGCTCGTTGAGGTAAGGGCCTCCGGCGTCAATTTCGCGGAAACCCGCATGCGGGCCGGGACGTACTCGGGGCAGGAGCTGCCGTTCGTGATGGGCATGGAGTGCGCCGGGGTGGTGGCGGAATGCGGTGAGGGAGTCGGCGAGTACAGTACCGGCGACCGCGTCTTCGGCCGGGCCCGCGGTTCGCATGCGGAAGGCGTCCTGTTCGATGCCGATCACCTGATGCCGCTTCCCGACGCGGTTTCGTTCATCGAGGGCGCCGCAATCCCGGTGAGCTGGCTGACCGCCTGGCATGCGCTGGATGCGGTGGCCGGCTTCAGCGAAGGCCAGCGCATCCTGATCGAGGCAATCGCGTCCGGCGTGGGCAGCGCCGCCCTCCAGATCGCGAAGTGGCGCGGTTGCTGGGTGGCCGGCACCGCCAGCCGCGATCCCAAGCTGGAGATCGCCCGCGAGTGGGGCTGCGACGCCGTATACAACTACAAGCGGGACGACGTCCCCACCCTGGTGGGACACGAAACGGATCAGAAGGGAATCGACATCGGGCTCATGACCATAGGCGAGGAAACCGCCGAATCGCTGATCGCATGCATGGGCATGGACGGGAAGATCGTGATGTACGGAAGCACCGGCGGGCGCCAGGTGTGCTTCAACCTGAATATCGGCGTTCGCAACCTGTCGCTCATGAGCATGAGCATTTCGACCAGCGAGCGCTTCCTGACCTACACGATGCCCCGCTTCCGCGAGGTGGCCCTGCCCCTGTTCGCCGACGGCACTTTCAAGGCGCCCGTGGGCACGGTCCTCCCGCTGTCAGGGGTTGTCAGAGCGCATCAACTGGTGGACGAGCGCAACCACTTCGGCAAGATCATCCTGACGGTGTAAAACCGAGGACGGGACGTCGCGAGGGACATGCCCTCGCTCCCCGGGGGTTACCAGAGGCGCTTGCTGGCGATTGCGGCGCCCTCGGCCATGGCCGCCAGCTTGGCGTAGGTGATGTCCGGATCGACGGCGCCGAATCCCGCGAAGGTCGAGAAACCGCAGTCCGTCCCGGCGATCACCCGCTCGCGTCCGACGATAGCGGCGAAGCGGCAGATTCGTTCGGCCACCAGCCGCGGATGCTCGACGAAATTGGTGGTGGAGTCGAGCACCCCGGGAACAAGGATCTTGTCGTCGGGCAGTTGCGCTTCGGCAAAGACGGTCCACTCGTGCGCGTGCCGTGGATTGGAGGATTCGAACAGCAACGCCTGGGGCCTGGCCTTCAGCGCAATCGGCAGGACCATCTCCATGGGCGCATCGTGGATATGCGGCCCCTCGTAGTTTCCCCAGCAGACATGCAGGCGAACCCGGTCCGGCGGGACGTTTAGTAATGCATGATTCAGCGCCTCGACGTGCAGCTCCGCCTGACGCCGGTACTCGTCGTCCGGCTGTCCCTTGAACATCATGTGCCTGCCCAGTCCCAGGTCGGGCGAATCCAGTTGCAGCAGAAATCCGGCCGCGACGATGGCCTCGTACTCCGGGCGCATGGCATCGGCCAACGCGTAGAGGTAGGACTCGTGGTCCGGGTAGTGCTGGTTCGGCTGAAATAGCGCGATCACTCCCGGCGACGCGGAATTCATGAAGGCTTCCGTGGGCCGGTGGCGGTCCACCGCCGCGCGAAAATTCGCCAGGTCTTCCTCGAGCGGAGCCGTGTCCTTGACCCGGATCTCGCCGACGCACTGGGGCCTGCGATAGGTGGGCGTGCCGCCGCTGGCGGCCTGGCGCTTCAGAAAGCCCGGATACTCCTCGAGGTCGGCCGGTGCCCGCCGCGGACTGTCGCCTTCGAACCCGGTGATGCGGTCCTTGATGTAGGTGGCGTAGCTGATCTTGCTCATTTCGCCGTCGCTGACCACGTCCACGCCGGCCTCGCACTGTTTCGCCACGACCGCGTCCACGGCGTCGGCCAGCAGCGCATGCCGCGCCTCCGGCTCTATCCGTTCACCTTTCTCCTCGGCGAACACCATGTCCGTTACGGCTTCCGAGCGGGGAAGGCTGCCAACGTGGGTGGTGAGGATCCGGTCGGTGGAATGCAGCATGATGACCCCCTGATTCAGCCGGCGTAGCGGCGCAGCCGGATGTCGGCCTGCTCCTTGTGCCCGGCAAAGCCTTCCAGCGCGCACAGCCGCGAGCAATACTCGCCGATCTCCACCGACGCTTCTTCGGTGATGCGCTGGTAGGTGCAGGTCTTGATGAACTTGCCGACCCAAAGGCCGCCCGTATAACGCGAGGCCTTGCGGGTCGGCAGCGTGTGGTTGGTGCCGATCACCTTGTCGCCGTACGACACGTTGGTTTCCGGACCCAGAAACAGGGCCCCGTAGTTGCGCATGTTGTCCAGGAACAGTTGCGGATCGCGGGTCATGACCTGGACGTGTTCGGAGCCGATTTCGTCGGCCTTGGCCAGCATTTCGTCGTAGTCGTCGCAGACGATCACCTGGCCGTAGTCCCGCCACGCCTGCCTGGCAATTGCAGCCGTGGGCAGAACGGTAAGCTGACGTTCCACCTCGGCCATCGTGGCTTGCGCAAGGTCCTCGGAGTTGGTCAGCAGGATGGCCGGCGAGTCGGGGCCGTGCTCGGCCTGGCCGAGCAGGTCGGCCGCGCACAATTCGCCGTCCACCGAATCGTCGGCGATGACGAGAGTTTCCGTGGGACCGGCCAGCAGGTCGATGCCCACGCGCCCGAAAAGCTGCCGCTTGGCCTCGGCCACGAAGGCGTTGCCGGGCCCGACGATCATGTCCACGGACGAAATCGTTCCGGTCCCCAGCGCCATCGCGCCGATCGCCTGGATGCCGCCCAGGCAGTAGATTTCGTCGGCGCCGGCCAGGTCCAGGGCCGTCACGACCGCCGGATTCGGGGCGCCCTCGAACGGCGGCGAGGCTGCGATCACGCGATCCACCCCGGCCACCCGCGCCGTGACCACGCTCATGTGCGCGGAGGCCACCAGCGGATACTTGCCGCCGGGCACGTAGCAGCCGACGCTGCTTACCGGGATGTTGCGGTGCCCCAGCACCACGCCGGGACGGGTTTCGACTTCCACGTCGTTCAGTGCTTCGAGCTGGATCCGTGCGAAGTTGCGGATCTGTTCCTGGGCGAAGCGGATGTCGGCGACGTCCTGCGGGTCCAGACGGTCGTGGCAGTCGTCGATCTCTTCGCGGCTCAGGCGGAACGAATCCGGCGACCAGCCGTCGAACTGCTGCGAATAGCGGCGAACGGCCTCATCGCCGTTCTCCGTGATGTCGCCCAATATGCCCTCGACCGCCGACTGGATGCGCGCATCGCGCTCATTCTGCTGTCCGGCGGCCATGCCTTTCTTCAGGTATCGAATCATGTCGTCGTTCTCTAATCCGCGCTTTGAGGAGAATCCTCCGATGGGGCGCCGAGGAGTTGCATCATGACGTCGAGTTCGTTGAAGAGCATCCACTCTTCGGTGATGCGCCCGTCCTCGATGCGATGCTGGGTGATGCCGCGTATCCGCGCCTCGCGACCCGTGGGCGGGCCGAACACGCCGTTGCCCCGGTGCGCGCCGTAGGCGTTCCAGCGGGTGGACACCAGGTA
>CAYMQG010000036.1:0-21676 GCA_964392625.1 uncultured Gammaproteobacteria bacterium
CCAGCCCCGCGCCCCCCATGGCGGCGCAGATGACCATCAGTTCTCCGGCCCCGGCCACGTAGGGAACGCCGAGATAGTCGGAAAAGATGGCGTTGCCGGCGATCCAGGAAAACAGCCCCAGGGCCGCGGCCGCGATCGCGACCGGCATGATCGCCAGTCCGTCCAGCCCGTCGGTGAGATTGACCGCGTTGCTGCTGCCCACGATCACGATATAGGCAAATACCGGAAACAGAATGCCGAGCGGCAGGTACAGGTCCTTGAAATAGGGGATCAGGACCGAATCGCGCGGCTCGCCGACCTGGCTCAACACCGCCAGGACCAGCACCGCGGCAACCGACTGCAGCACGAATTTGAGCCAGGACGGAAGGCCCGCGGAGGTGCGCTTGGCGAGCTTGCGGTAGTCGTCGGCGAAGCCGATCAGACCGAAGCAGACCGTGGTCCCCATGACGACCCACACATAAGCGTTGGCCAGGTCGGCCCAAAGGAGCGTCGATACCAGCAGCGCAAGAAGGATCGGCACTCCGCCCAGGGTCGGGGTCCCGATCTTCGAAAAATGCGAGCGCGGACCGTCGTTTCGCACCGGCTGCGCCACGCTGCTGATCCTGAGACGGCGTATCACCAGGGGCCCCAGCACGAGGGACAGCACCAGGCCGGTAAGCGCCGCCAGGACCGAGCGCAATGTGATGTAGCCGAACACGCTCAGTCCGGAATACCAGCCCGTCAGTTGATGCGCCAGGTACTCAACCATGCTCGACGTTCTCCCCGTTCAAATCTCCGGCCGCCTTGAGGAGCGCGGCCACGGCGCGCTCCATGCCCATGAAACGCGATCCCTTCACCAGTATCGTGACGTCGGCCCTGAGGTCGTCCGTCAGCAACCGGCACAGGTCGCCAACGCCTGATCTCCACTGCGCACCGGCGCCGAAGGCTCTCGCGGCTTCACGGCTGTGTTCGCCCGCGCAGTACAGCCGCTCGATTCCGGCCCTCGCCGCCTCTTCGCCGACGCGGCGATGCCATTGCGCCGAATCCTGTCCCAGTTCGGCCATATCGCCCGCCACCAGCCAGCGTTCGCCCTCCTGGCCCGCAAGCACGCCGATGGCCGCCGACATGGAAGCCGGATTGGCGTTGTAGGAGTCGTCGACAAGGCGCACTCCCGCACCGGGCTCTTGCACCTGCAGGCGGGCGGAAACCCCTTCGCGCCCCCGCAGGCCCGCCGCCATCGCGTCCAGGCCGGCGCCGGCCGCGGCGGCCAGCGCGCAGGCCGCCAGCGCGTTGCGCAGATTGTGGGCCCCGATCAGTCCGGTCTCAACGGGAGCCACGCCCACCGGGCAATGAAGTTCGAAGCCGAGCCCGCTGTTGATTCCCTTCGCATTCCGCGCGCGAAAGTCGCCGTCGCCGCCAAACCGCAGGACGGTCCGCTCGCCCAGCAGGTCTTGCCAGTAATCGGAAAACGGCGTGCCCGCTGGAATCACGCCCACTCCGTCGGGCGCCAGGGAGGACATCAGGACCCCCTTCTCCCGGGCGACGTTTTCCACGTCGCCCAGCCCCTGAAGGTGCGCGGGCGATGCGTTCAGCACCGCGCCGATCGTCGGCCGCGCGATTTCCGACAGGCTTGCGATATCGCCGGGCCGGCTGGCGCCGAATTCAAGCACGGCGGCATTGTGCGTGTCGGAAAGATCCAGCAGCGTCAGGGGCAGGCCGATTTCGTTGTTGAAACTGCGGCGTGACGCGAGCACGGACTGCCCGCCCCACTCGGCGCGCAGGATCGAGGCCGTCAGTTCCTTGACCGTGGTCTTGCCGTTGCTCCCGGTCACTCCGATGACGGGTATGTCGAACCGACCGCGCCAGGTCCGCGCGCAATCGGCAAGGGCGCCGCGAGTATCCTTGACGATGATCTGCGGGACGTCCTCGGAAAGCGGCCGGCTCAGCACCGCGCCGGTGGCGCCGCCGGAAACCGCCGCGGAAAGAAAGTCCGCGCCGTCGAAATGCTCGCCGCGCAATGCGAAGAACAGCGCGCCGCGCGCCTGTGAACGGCTGTCGGTGCTCACGCCCGCAAAGTGGCCGTCGGGGCCCAGCAACTCGCCGTCCATGGCGGTCGCCCATTCCGACAGGCTGCCGCTGATCATCGGGCCGCCCCCGGATAGTTCGCCAACGCCTCGCGGACTACCGAGGCATCCGAAAACGGCAGTACCCTCCCGCCGCTGATCTGGAAGGCTTCGTGCCCCTTGCCGGCAACGAGCACGATGTCGCCCGGCCGGGCCGCGTGCAGGGCCGCGCGTATCGCCCGGCTCCGGTCCAGCTCCAGCACCGCCCGACCGGAGGCGCCGGCCAGAATCTGCTCGGCAATCTCGCGCGGGTTCTCGCCGCGTGGGTTGTCGGAAGTGATGAACAACTCGTTGGCCAGGGCGCCGGCGACGCGACCCATTTCCGCCCGTTTGCCCGCATCGCGCTCTCCGCCGCACCCCATGACGCACCAGAGCCGGTGGGGCTTGCGGGCCCGCAGTTCGCCAAGGACCGCCCCCAGCGCGTCCGGCGTGTGCGCGTAATCCACGAAAGCGTCCGGCAGCGCGCCGCCGCCGAAATGCTCCATGCGTCCCGGCGGCGCGGGACAGTTCGACAAGGCCCGCGCGGCGTCCCCGCTATCGATGCCCAGGGCCCGCAGGAGTCCGCAGGCAAGGGCCAGGTTGGCGCCATTGAAGCAGCCGTAAAGCCGGCTGGCGATACTGAACCGGGACGCGCCCTCGTCAAGTTCCAGGCGCAGGCCCTCGGCGCAGGGGCGCACCCGCCGAAGCGACAGTTCGGCCGGACTGGCGCCTTCGCAGGCAACGCGCAGGACCGAGCCGGTAAAGTTCTCCGCCAGATCGGCGCCGAACGGGTCGTCGACATTGATCACCGCCGCTTCCGGGCGATGCTCGACGAACAGGCGTCTCTTGGCGCCGCCGTAGGCGACCGAATCGCCGTGGTAGTCGAGATGGTCCCGTCCCAGTTGGGTAAATGCCGCAAGCCGCACGCGCAGCCCGCTGATGCGGTCCTGGTCCAGCGCCTGGGAGGACACCTCCAGAAACACGTGCTCTATGCCTTTGTCGGCCAGGACCCGCAGCCGCCGGTGCAATTCATCCGGGTCGGGTGTGGTCATCGCGGAAGGCCACAGCTTGGGAGGAGGACCCCAACCCAGAGTGCCCATGGCGGCCGCGGGTCGGCCTAAAAAACTCATTGCGTGCGCGGCCAGCCAGGCCACGGTCGTCTTGCCGTTGGTGCCGGTGATGCAGGTCACCGCAAGGCTCGTGGACGGTTGCCCGTAGTAGGCGTCGGCAACCAGGCCCACCTTGCGGCGCAAGGCCGGCACGGAAAATCCGGCGACGCCGCCCGGCAGCGACGGTTCGGCCACGCCGTCGGCGGGCTCCCAGGCGACGGCGATCGCGCCGCGCTTAAGCGCCCGGGGCAGAAAATCAAGCCCATGGCGCGCGCCGGCGCACGCCAGGAAAAGTCCCTGGGGCACGACCCGGTCGCTGTGCATGGCCAGGCCGCGAACGCCGATGGCCGGCGCTTCGGCGCCGACGGCGGCGAAGAGCCGGCGCAAATCCGCCGTGCCGCCAGGGGCGCCGCCATCTTTCATTGGGACGCCACCATTGTGAGGGGCCGCTGTGGAACGCCATCCATCGGTGCGCCCATCAGCCTTAGTGCGCCTGCGGCCACGCGCGAGAAAATCGGGGCGGCCACCTGTCCGCCGAAATAGCCGTTGGCCGCGGGATCGTCGATCACGACCACCGCCACCAACCGCGGCCTGGATGCCGGCGCAAATCCGACGAACAGGGCCGTGTGCCGCTCGGAGGCGTAACCTTCCGGGCCATGCTTTTCGACCGTTCCCGTCTTGCCCGCCGCCCGATAGCCCGGCACCCGCGCTGCGGTTGCGGTGCCTCCCGGGCCGAGCGGCTCTTCCAGCAGTTCCGACATGACCGCCGCCGTGTGCGCGGAAAGCACGCGCACGCCGCCCGGCCGCTCCCCGGTCCGTATCAGGCTCACCGGAATGGCCCTCCCGCCGGTTGCGAACACGGCGTAAGCGCGGGCCAACTGCAAGGCCGTAACCGCAAGACCGTAACCATAAGCCATTACTGCCTGGTCCACCGGCTTCCAGTGCTTGTAGTCGTAGAGCGATCCGTCGGCCTCCCCGGGGAAATCGCTTTCCGTGGCGCGGCCGAAGCCGACTCCGGTCAGCATTTCCCAGAATTGATGCGGCGCAAGTTTCATCGCCACGGTCGTGGCGCCTACCTGACTCGAACGGCGCAGCAGGGTGGCCAGATCGATCACTCCCAGCGGAGTGCGGTCCCTGATGACCTTGGGTCCCACCTTGACGTAGCCGGATCCGGTGTCGATCCGGTCGTCAAGCGCCCAGGCGCCGCTTTCCAAGGCGGCCGCCACGACCAGGGGCTTGATGGTGGACCCCGGCTCGAACAGGTCCAGGGCCGCGCGGTTGCGGTAATTGCCGGGCTCAAGCCCTCGCCTGTCGTTGGGATTGAACGACGGCTGGCTGACCATGGCCAGCACCTCGCCGGTGAGCGCGTCCAGCAACACCATCGAGCCTGAGCGTGCGTCATGGCGCTCGACCGCATCCTTGAGTTCGGCATGGGCAAGATACTGGATCCTCAGGTCCAGCCCAAGGCGAAGGTCGCGCCCCCGCTCCAGCGGGCTTATGCCGGCAATGTCGCGCACCTGGCGGCCCAGCCGATCGCGAATGACCTGCTTGCGTCCGTCTTTTCCCTTCAGCCAGGAATCGAACGCCAGTTCAAGGCCTTCCTGACCGTTTTCGTCGATGCCGGCAAATCCCACCAGGTGGCCGGCGATTTCTCCGGCCGGGTAATAACGGCGGTACTCCCGGCGCACCTGCAAGCCCGGCGCGTTCAGATCAATCACGGCCTGAGAGCGGCCAGGAGGCAGACTTCGCTTGAGCCAGACGAACTCACGGCCGCGGGCGCGCTCCAGTCTTTGCTCAAGTTGCTCGGCGGTGCCGCCGAAGGCCTGCGCCAGCCGCGGCAGGTAGGGCCGCAGCTCCTCCAGACTGCCGGGATCAGCCCAGAAGCTGTCTGCCGGGGCGCTGACCGCCAGCGGTTGACCGTTGCGATCCAGGATACGCCCGCGCCGCGCGACGATCCTGGCCTCGTGAACCTGTTGCGCGTCCGCCCGCGACTCCAGGAATTCGCTCTCAAGCAGGTGCAGTTGCGCGGCCCGGCCCGCCAGGACCGAGGCGCAGACCGCCAGGGCCACCGTGCAAACGGCGATACGGATCCGAAACCCGCGCGGCATGGTCTGTATGCGCCTGCTCAAGGCTTATCTGCTCTCCGCGCCCGGGCTTCGTAAACCGGAATCCGCCGACTCCACCCGCAGGAAAACGATGTCGCCCATGCCGGGCGGCCGCATATCCAGGCGTTCTCTCGCCTCGCGGTCTATGCGGCGGTATCCGGCCCAGGTTGCGCGCTCCAGTTGCAACGCGCCCCATTCCACTTCCAGTTGATCGCGCTCGCTGATCAGGTCCTGCATGGCCCGGAACTGCACCCTGTGCTCGTGGCGCGCGTAGCTGAGGAGAACGCCGCTTGCCAGCGTTGCGAATGCAAGGCCGAGCAGAAGCAATGACGAAAAGCGCCCGGACGTCATCTTTCGTTCGGGCCCGCCAATCGTTCGGCGACGCGCAGGCGGGCGCTTCGGGCTCGCGGATTGCGCCGGCTTTCGGCGGCGCCGCAACGCTGCATTCTGCCGACGACCTTGAGTAAAGGCCCGGCTGCCGAGGGGACGGACGGCAGCCGGGCAAGCGGAGGAGGCAAGCGCGAAGCGTTGCGCATATATCGCTTCACGATGCGGTCCTCCAGGGAGTGAAAGGCGATCGCGCACAGGCGCCCGCGCGGGCGCAGGCTCTCAACCGCCTGCGGCAATGCATGTTCAAGAGCCTCAAGTTCGGCGTTGACGAATATTCGCAGAGCCATGAACGTTCGGGTGGCCGGATGAATTCCGGGCCTGGTGCTCCGCGCGACCGAAGCCACCAGCCGCGCCAGGCCGGAGCAGCTGGATACCGGCCGGTTGCGGCAGATCGCATCGGCGATCCTGCGGGCCTGGGGCTCCTCTCCGTAGCTCCGGATCACGCGGGCGATTTCATTGTTCGGCGCGCGGTTCAGCCATTCGGCGGCGCTTTGGCCCTCGGTGGGATTCATGCGCATGTCCAGCGGCCCATCCGAGCGCAGGCTGAAGCCGCGGTCCGGGTCGGTGAGTTGGGGGAGCGAAACCCCGAGGTCGAAAAGGACACCGTGTACCCCGCCCAGCCAGCCCTTGCGTTCGAGCGATCGGGCAAGGTCGCGGAAATTGCCGTGTTCGATCGAAAACCTCGGATCCTGTTCCTCGAGCGCCCGGGCCAACTGCACCGCTTGCGGGTCGCAGTCCATCGCATGCAGGCGTCCGCGCGCGCCAAGACCCGCAAGAATCCCCCGGCTGTGCCCGCCGCGGCCATAGGTCGCGTCAACGTAGCGGCCGTTGGGATCGAGCGCCAGGCCGTGAAGCGTTTCCTCCAGCAGCGCGGGTTCATGCTCGAACGCTCCGTTTGCATTCAAAGTTGCACGGCGCTCAGGGCTGCGTCCACGGACTCGCTTGCGCCGACTTCCAGCGCCCTTTCGCGCCACCGGTCCGCATCCCACAATTCAAAGCTGCGCCCCAGCGCCAGCAGCGTGGCCTGGCGTTGAAGATCGCAGTGTTCCCTGAGGACCGGGGGCACGCGCAGGCGGCCGGCCGCATCCAGGGAGACGTCGGTGGCGTAGCCCACGATCAGCCTTTCCGCGTCCCGCCCCCCCTTCTGCCGTATCACATCGTCCCTGACTTTGGCAAAATCCTCCGGGAGGTAGATCAGCACGCAGCGGTCCGGATGGACGGTGCAGACCACGCGCCCGCCACTGGCCTCGGCGACGCCCTGCCGGTAGCGCGCAGGGACGCCGAACCTGCCCTTGGTATCCAGGGTGACATTGGCCGGGCCTTGAAACATTCCCTATCCACTTAACCCACAATCTCCCACGGACTCCCACTATACCCCAAAATAGTGCAATCGCAAGCGCCTGCTGGCGGCCTTTTGTGGCGCGGCCGTCGGGGATAAAGTTTGAACGGATGATTTCCAGTAGTTCCAACAGGATAGTTATAGAATCTTCCATGAAATGAAGTTGTGGAATAACAAGGGTGCATGGCTCTGGTCTGCCGCAGCGGTTCTGGCCCTCGCCGCGCTATGGCTGTTGATCGACCGCTTCGACGCGCCGCCTGACGTGAACCGGCCGGCTTCACCCTCGGACTCACGGGGCCTGTCGCCGGCTGCCGGCGACGCCGGTTTGCTGGAAAGCGGCGCCAACTCCCCGGCCCGGAATCAGGGATCGGCGTTTCGCGCCTGGGAGGCGCTGGACGAATCCATGGTGGACCCCCTGCCGTCCTACAAGGAAATCGTGGAGGGACGCGCGCTGGTCCGTCTGCCCGCGGTCGAGGAGTGGCCGACCGGCGGCGAACTGGCGTTCGAGGTGCCGCAGCTGGGCCGGGCATTTATGGCAGTGGTTGAGAGGGTCGAGGACGACGTTTGGGGCAACCGAAGTCTGGTGGGTCTGCTGCGCGAACCGGAGGGCGGCGAATATCGCTTCGTCATAACCCTGGGCGCGCGAAACCAGTTTGCATACTTCGGCACTTCGCGCGGCAGCTTCGAGCTGGTGGCCTCCGATGGCCTGGGCTGGCTGATGCCGACCGCGAACATGGACCGGCATGTCGATTACAGCCGGCCCGATTACCTGATCAGGCAGCGTCCACGCTCCAGGTAACGCGGCATGCAGGTTCCTGCCGCTTTGCGCCATCGTCCGGCTGACGTCCGGCGAACGATGTCTTCATCCGCACGCCGGATGTTGGCGGCGGGCCTGGTCTTTCTTGCGGCCGGGCTGGGCGCCGGGCCCGCGCGGGCGCAACCTTTTCAGGACATTCACCTGACGTGCCCGTGCCGGGTGGAAACCTCCAATCCGACTTCGGTCACGATCACGTTCGGCTTGCGGAACTTCCACGGCAGCGAGGCCGGAAACGATCTGAGGGTGTCGCTTCGTGGCCGGCGGGCCGATTCGGAGGATGAATGGGAAGTCCTGGCTACGGTTGTAGTTCCTTCGATAGACCCGGACACGCAACTGGACGCGCAGCCCTACACGGCGGCGTTCAAGGAGCCCGCAGGATCAGGCGCTTACGCGCTTGATCTGGCGCTTATGCAGGAGAGTTGGGCGGTCGAAGCCGTTGCCTGGATTGCCGAAGAAATTGAACTTTCGGCCGGAGGCAGCGCCTGGGCGGACGTTTATTTCGACGGCGCGCCAAGCGCCCGCATCAGCGGGGACCAGGTCACGCTGACGCTCCCGGCGATCCGCAACGCTTCGCCGGGAAGCGGGACGGGCGCGTTGCGGGCGGTGCTGACGTCCACCACAACAGCGGATTTCTCCTCTTCACTGATCCTGGCGCAGCACTCGCTCGGAGAATTGTCGCCCGGCGGCTTATTTTCGCCCGAAACGGTCACCGTGCCGCTTGACAACGCGCCCGAAGGGGATTACCTGCATGCGGCCATCATGCGCGGCGGCTACGCCATTGCTTATCAGACCGTCGCCGTGCCCGATGGCGAGGAATTGCCCCGCCGCCGTATCGCGACCCATGACGCAAGCCTGTTCCCGGATGCCGATGGCGACGGCGTGGGCGACGTCAATGAGCGGCTTTCGGGCACCGACCCGAACGATTCGGGCAGCACGCCCGGCATGTCCACGATCGACGTGCTGGCCCTGTACAGCCCTGGCTTTGCGGAGCTTTACGACGGCGACCCCACCACCCGCATACAGCACACGATGACGCTTGCGGGCAGCGTTTTCTCGGACAGCGGCCTGGACATGAGATTGCGCCTGGTGGGAATTGCCGCCGCAGACCTTGACGACAGCGTGGAGCACACGGAACTCGATGAGGAAATCCTGGCGGAACTGGCGGAGAAACATGGTGCCGACATGGCGGTGATGTACCGTCCTTTCGTTGGCGACGCCGCTCTGTGCGGCTGGGCATATGTTCCGGGTTTGAGGCGCAACGGCGACCTCGAATACGGGCCCGCGCCGCTGGTGCACGTTTTCGGCGATTGCAACGCCGGGGTCACCGCGCACGAGCTTGGCCACGCCATGGGCCTGGTGCATTCCAGCGCGCAGGGAGAGTTGGGCACTTACCGGTGGGCCCGGGGCCACGGCGTCCTGCAGACCTTCAACACGGTGATGGCGTACGCCAGCGCCTACGACAGCCCCAGGACGCTCGATCGCTTCTCCGACCCGGATGCCGATTGTGATGGTTTGCCCTGCGGCGTGGCGGAGCAGGAGGCGGACGGCGCGGACGCGGTGAAGACCCTGAACGCGGTGCGATTTCAACTGGAAGCGATCAGCGCTCCGCAGAAGGACAGCGACGGCGATGGTTTTGTCGATCCGGTGGACGCTTTCCCCAACGACCCTTCCGAGAGGCGCGACACGGACGCTGACGGGATCGGCAACAACGCGGATCCCGATGACGATAACGACGGGGTGATCGACGAGGGGGACTTCTACCCGCTTGACCCGGGCGAATGGTCAAATACCGATGGCGACGCTCTGGGCGATAACGCCGACGCGTTTCCGGAGGACCCGTCGGAAATTCTGGACAGCGACGGCGACGGCGTGGGCGACAACACGGACGTCTTCCCGTACGACGCGAACGAAACGGTGGACACCGACGGCGACGGCGTGGGCAATAACGCCGATCCGTTTCCCTACGATACCCGCGAATGGCAGGACACGGACGGCGACGGGATCGGCGACAATGCGGACCCCGATGCGGATAACGACGGCGTCCCGGACGAGCGCGACGCGTTCCCGGCGGATTCCGCGCGCTCCGCCACGTCTTCATGGCGCTTTGTGGTCGAAGGCTTGATCGGAAACCCGGGGGCGGCTGCGGTCAGCAGCCTGGGCGGCCGCCCCGGCCTGCTGTTGGGAGCCCCCTACAGGAACATTGACGACAAGTCAGGCGTCGTCCATCTGCTTGCCGTATCCGACCTGTCCGCCGCCGACCTCGCCGACGGCGCGGCGGATCAGGTCGTCCATCTGGAAAGGCTGGAAACGTTGCCGGCCTCGTGGCGGCTGGTTGGCGCCGGCGGCGACGTTCATGGCGTCAGCGACGCCTCGGGGTACAGCGTGACCGAGATCGGAGACGTAACGGGCGACGGCGTGACCGAGCTGCTGATCGGCGCGCCCGGCCACCGCCCGGGGGAAGATCTCTGGTTTGCCGGCGCCGCGTGGCTGATCTCGGTTGCGGATCTGCCCGCGGCGGATCTTGCGGACGGCGAAGCGGACCGGATGATCCAACTGGAACGCGCCGCGGCCCGGCCGAACTCCTGGAAGTTCACGGGAGAGCATGCGTACGACGAAGCGGGCAACGACGTGCGTTCGGCCGGCGACATCAACGGCGACGGCCGCGCGGATATCGTTATCGGCGCGCGAAGTGAACTGCATGGCGGCGCCGGCGCGGTGTACGTTATGCCGTCCTCCGCTCTGGCGTCCGCCGACAGGGCGGACGGTGAAGCGGACGGCGTGATTTCGCTTGCCCGGGTGGCGGCGCAGAACGGGGCGTGGAAATTCATCGGGGACCCGCCGGACGAGCAACTGGCGTTCAAGCAGGCCGTTGGCGACATTGACGGCGGCGGAAGAGCCGGCCTGGTGCTGGGCGCCGGGCGCGATTCGTACGGCGGCCCGGTGCATGTAGTGGCGATTGCGGACCTGGCCACGGCGGACGCCGCCGACGGCCGGTCCGATGGCGTAGTCGCAGCGCGCCACGCCGCGGCCGGGCCTAACTCCTGGAGGTTCCAGGCTCGAGCGGACAGCAACCCGCTCGTGAATGGGTTCTCTCCGGGGGATATCGACGGGGACGATTTGCCCGAATGGCTGCTGTTTACAAACTTCAGCATGTATCTTGTCAAGGGTGCCGATCTGAAGACGGCGGACGCGGCGGACGGCTCGGAGGACCGGGTTGTGCATTTGCATGACACCGGCGACGATAGTCCCTGGAGTCTTTTCGGCTTCGGCGCCCATACGTCCGCATCCGTATCGCTCGGCCGCGCCGCTCCGGCCGGAGGCGCGGATATTTTCGTTCCGGACCTGTTCGGCGGCGGACGGGTCGTGCCGCTGAAGGACCTTGCCGGCGGCGCAGCGGCTTCCGGGGATGAGATGGGCTGGCGTTTCGAATATCCGGAAGATCCGGAGGGGGGGTTGTATGCCTCTCACGTCGTGCCGGCCGGCGACATCGATGGCGACGGCCGTGAGGACATCTTTGCGGCGGCCGAGGATCACGACCGCATTCACCTGCTCGCGTCGAGCGACCTGGACCGGCTCGACCAGGCCGATGGAGCGCGCAACGGCAGCATAGGCTTCAGGCAGGTCGCCGGCGATGCCGACGGCGACGGCATCGACAACAGCATCGACCCGGATGACGACGGTGACGGCTACGAAGACCACGACGACGCATTCCCCGAGGATCCATCGGAATGGGCGGATTCCGATGGTGACGGCGCCGGGGACAATGCGGACGCCTTCCCGGCCGACCCCGGCGAGCAGGCCGATTTCGACGGCGATGGCGTGGGCGACAACAGCGACCCGGACGACGACAATGACGGCGCGCCCGATTCCCAGGATGCGCATCCACTGGATACCGACGACGACGGGGTCCGGAATCCGGCTGATCCGGACGACGATAACGACGGTACGCCTGACGGCGATGACGCCTTTCCGCTGGATGCGGGCGAAACGGCCGACTTCGACGGCGACGGCGTGGGCGACAACGCCGACGCCGATGACGATAACGACGGCGTAGCGGACGCGGACGACGCGCTGCCGTTCGATTCGGCTGATTCGGTGGACACCGACGGCGATGGCGTGGGCGATAGCATTGACGCCTTTCCGTCGATCGCCTCGGAGACCCGGGATACGGACGGCGATGGCGTGGGCGATAACGCCGACACCGACGATGATGGCGATGGCGTGCCGGACAGCGCGGACGCCTTCCCTCTGGACTCCACCGAAACGCTCGACACCGACGGCGATGGCGTGGGCGATAACGGGGATCCTTTCCCCCGGGACTCCAGCGAGCAGCGCGATAGCGACGGCGATGGCGCGGGCGACAACGCCGACACCGACGATGACGGCGACGGGTTTACCGACAATGCCGACTTGTTTCCGCTGGATTCCCGGCGACAGTGGCTGTCCCTGTACCGGCTGGAGGGCGAGCGCCGCAATGCCCGGGCGGGCGCGGCAGTCGCCCCGGCTGGGGATATCAATGGAGACGGTCTGGCCGAAGCGCTGATCGGTTCGCCTGTCGAGACTCGGGTAGGGGCGGTGGTGGACTTCGGCGCGCTATACGTCCTGTCGGGCGCCGATACGGCCGCGGCGGACCGCGCCGACGGCGCCGCCGACGGCGTTATAGGACTCGGTCATGTGGCGGGGCAGCCGTCTTCGTGGGCGGTCAGAGGGGGTTCCGCAATGGATCATCTGGGCGCATCGGTTTCCGCGCACGGCGCGGAGGCGTGGCTTGCCGGCGCTCACGGACGGGATTTCTACCGGGGCGCGGCCTACCTGATTTCACCCGGGGACATGGCCTCCGCGGACGCCGACACGGTCCGCGATGGCGTTGTGAACATTGATGATCTGGAGCGCCGGTCGGGTTCCTGGTCATTCCTCGGCGAGGAGGGGGACAATGAGACGGGCCGCCACGTTGCGTTGGCGGGCGACATGCACGCGGACGGTTTCGCCGATTACCTGATCGGGGCCCCCTTCCATGACGGCCGGGGTGCCGTGTGGCTCGTATCAGGCGCCGATCTGTCCGGGGCGGACGCCGCCGATGGCGCCACAGACGGGCGGGTGGATTTGGCAAGGGTCGCGGACAGGCCCGGTTCGTGGAAGTTGATCGGCGAGCGCAGCGGCGCGCGCGCCGGCACCGCTGCCGCGGCCGCCGGAGACATCGATGGCGACGGCCTGGGAGATTTCATGGTCAGCGCACCGCTGGAAAGCCGGGACCAACAGCATCAGGGCGCGGTTTATGTAATATCGGCCGCGGGCCTGGAGGCGGCGGATTTGGCCGACGGCAGCGCCGACGGCGTTGTTTCCCTGGGAAACGCCGGGAACCAGAACGGTTCCTGGGTTATTTTGGGCGAGGGACTCCTGGACCTCGCGGGCTCCACGGTCACGGCAGGGGATATCGACGGCGACGGGAACCTGGAACTGATCGTCGGCGCACCGGAGCACAAGGGCGTAGAGGGCGCCGTTTACATCGTTCCCGTGACGCAGCTCGGGGGCGCGGATACAGCCGACGGCGCCGCCGACCGCGTGATAAGCCTTGGCAATATAGCGTCGCTTGACGGCGCGTGGAAGCTGGCCGGGGAGCCGGGCGGCGGCCATTGGACACTGGAGCGCGGCAATTCCGCCGGGGCTTCGCTGACGGTAACCGATTTCGATTCCGACGGACGCCTTGACCTGCTTGTGGGGGCGCCCAACCACCTTTATCGACGCGCCTGGTGCGCCGGGCCCGGCTCGCAGCAGCAGCCCGGCGCCGTTTACCTGGTCTCGGGCGCGGACCTAGCGGCGGCGGACCGCGCCGACGGCCAGTCCGACGGCATAGTGCGCCTGTCCCGAATCGCGTCGGCGCCGAACTCCTGGAAGTTCGTTGGCGAACCCACCGACCGCCTGGGCTCCGCGGTTTCCGCAGCCGGCGACATGGATGGCGACGGCCAGACGGACCTGCTGTTCGGCGCCGCCGGGCAATTCACGCCGCACGGCGATTGCGACGTCGCGCCGGGGCGCGGCGCGGGTGTGATCGTTTCCGGGGCGGAGCTCGCTCTGGCGGATCGCAGCGACGGAAGCGCCGACGGCGTGATCGACCTGGGCGCGCTGCGGGAGTTTCGCCGCTCGCGGGACTTTGATTATGACGGCGTTGAAAACGCGCTGGACGACGACGACGATAACGATGGCGTTCCCGACCAGGCGGACGCTTTTGTTCTGGACGCCGCCGAGTCGGCCGATCACGACCATGACGGAATCGGCGACAATGCCGATCCGGACGACGACAACGACGGCGCGCTCGACCGCTTTGACGCGTTTCCGCTGAATCCGCTGGAGTCGCTCGACAGTGACGGTGACGGCATAGGCGACAACGCGGACCCGGACGACGACAATGACGGCGTGAGCGATTCCGAGGATGCGTTTCCCCGCGATCCGCTGGAGACGGCGGACAGCGACGGCGACGGGGTGGGCGACAACGCGGACCCCACGCCGCTCGATTCGGTGACGGACGCCGACGGCGATGGAATTGCGGATTCCAAGGACACGGATGACGATAACGATGGCCTGTACGACTGGCGCGACGCCTATCCGCTGGATCCCGATCGCAAGGATCCGTTCTTTGTGACCTTGAAGAAGGCCGGGAAGTTCTTTGCCTGGGATGATTTCGACGGCGACGGACACGATGATCTTGTGGTGGAGTCGCAAGCTTCGCCAGGCGTTTGGGTTCTGCTGTCCTCCGGCGATCTGGTCGAGGCCGGCAGTGAGCCTTCTGGCGGCGGCAGTCCGACGGCGAGCCACGTTGTCGAGATCGATGGGCAGCAGGCTCGGGGCCGCTCGTGGACGCTTATCTCGACGCCCGGCGCGCGCTTTGTCGCGGCGGGCGATGTCGATTCGGACCAGCTTGCCGACCTGATCGCCGGCGATCTACTCGTGACATCACAGGCCCTGGCTGACGCCGACGCCGCCGACGGCAGCGACGACCGCTCGATTCGGCTGGCGGATGCCGATCCTGCGTCGCAGGCCGGCATATGGCGTCTTGGCGATGAAATAGACGAATTCACCAGTTACGGTCACGCCGATCTGAACGGCGACGGCCACGACGACCTGCTGATCGGCAGCCCCGGATTCCCGGCGGTCGCCTATGTGCTGTCCGGCGCCGACTGGGCGTTCGCCACCGGTAGCCGCTCTTCCAACAACGGCGGGGCGGCGACGGCCGCCGGGACGATCCGGCTGGACGGACTGGAATCCAGACCCGGTTCATGGAAGCTGATCAATCGGCATGCAGTGGACTTCGGTAGCGCCATCGCCGGTGGCGATGTGGACGGCGACGGCCGGGACGACCTGCTGATCGGCGCAGAGGGCCTGGGGATCGGTACGAACCCTGACGCCGGCGCGGTTTATCTGCTTCGGGCCTCCACACTCGGGAGAGCCGACGCTGCGGACGGATCCGCTGACGGGGTCATCGAACTGGGCCGCGGCCCGGCTGAAGGCGTTGATCTGCTGGCCGGCGGCGGCCTCGCCGCCGGGCGCTCCGCAGCTTCGCCGGGCGATCTCAACGGCGACGGCCTCGCCGAGGTGATTGTTGCGTCAACGTTCCGGGCTGACCTGCTGTCGGGCGCCGATCTCGCTTCGGCGGACGCCGCGGACGGAACGGTTGACGGCTTGATTTTTCTGAGCAGCGCCGCTGATCAGCCCGATTCCATCACGCTTGAGGGAACCTATGATTTCGAGGCGCTGGGGGCAGGCCCGGGGGACGTGGACGGCGACGGAATTGCGGATCTCTTGACTGTTGCCCAGGGTTCGGATACCGCGCAACTGATCTCTGGCATTGATGTCTTCGCGCCGACCTGGAGGAATTCGTGGCGGTTCCGGTTCAAGAGTACCGAACTGCGGTTCACCGGCGAGGTTTCGGCAGGCGATCTGACCGGCGACGGGCAACAGGAAGTGATCTTCGGCGTGACCGAAGCAGACCCCGATGCTGATGGGGAAGGCCAGCGATTCGCCTATATCGTGTCCATAAGCGAACTGGTGGCGCTGGACCGTCTGGATCTGGCCCGCGACCGCATCATCCACCTGGACAGAATTGCTGAACGCTGGCGCGCAGAATGAACGCGCCCGCGCCGACCGTACTGATTTACGGCATGGCGAAGCGCATCGACAGCATGATGGAGTACCGATCCGTGTCATCGGTCCTCGTCCAAGTTGAGACCGGCTCGCTGCCGTCCAGGCGCAAGTTCGGTGGATGGCTGCGCAGCACACCGCCCCCATAGGCCCCGGAGTCAAACGCGGCGAAACGTTTCCACTGGAACGTGAACGCAACGGAAACGGTCTCCGTAAGGGGGCGCGAGGCGCCCGCGAGCACGAGAAACCCGGCCAGCGTGTCCTTGAGCGGCGACCGTCCTGTGCTGACGGTTCCGGCGAGATTGCCGAGAATCTCCTCCGCGTTGGGTTGGTCGCGCCCGGTCAGGATGTCCTCCGGGTTGGCGCTCCGGGCCCAGAGCCAGGAGAAGTCCTTGCGCGCCTTCGCAACGCCGACTCCCACGCCCGCGAACGGCGTCCAGCGGCCGCGGTTCGGCCAGTCGCGATAGGCGACGGCGAACAGTTCGTGCGAACTCGCGGTCCCCAGCGACTCCTCGCCCGTGGACAGTTCGTTGCCGATCTTGTCGAAGTCCAAGCCCGAGGCGTCGGTGGAGGACACGGTCTGATCGAATTGCGTCGCGTGGTAACCGTAGACGACGGCCACCCGGAATCGCGGCGAAAAGCGATACCCCAGTTCCGCTTCCGCGGAGAAACCCCGGCCGCCGTCGAACGGCGCGGCCCATCCGTCCCCTGCGCCGCGGCCGGGCGCGGCGCAGCCGGGCACCGACAACGCCCGCGGGTTGATGTACTCGTCGCAGATGCTCGCGCGGTCATTGCTGCGGCTGCGCAGCGTGACGTCGCCGGAAATGTTGCCGCCAATCGAAACGCTCACATAAAGCGGCTCGGCCCGCCCTTGCGCAGGCAGCAGCAGCGTTGAGCCCAGGACCGCGAGCAGCATGGCAGCGTGGCTGCGCCGGAACCGCCGCTGGCCAATGCGCCGGGCTGCAATTGTCTTGGGCGGGAACAAAGCGTTGTTCATGATGCGGCCGTGAACGCCACGGGCGTCACGCTGTCGGGGGCCACCGCGTTCATTCGCCGATCCCGCGCCGGAACGCAAGCATCAGGGTCCAGCTTCGCCCACCGCTGAACGCGTTGGTGTTCGTGAAGGCTGGATCCATGCCATGCATCGGGTGCGTCCTGTATGTCCCGGTGTCCTCGAAATCTCCGGTCGCTGACCAAGTCAGCCGCAACCCCAGCGAGGTCCTGCGGCCCAGCGCGTAGTCCGCCCCGGCGTGCAGGCGCCAGACAAGCACCGTGTCGTTCAGGTCCTCGTCCTGCACGCTGTTGTAGAACGAGAGCGGCGGGTCGTGGACCTCGGCGGCACCGGTCCACACGTTGCGGTAGTCGGTGGAGAACCGCACGCCCGCCGTTTCCACGGATGCCTGTCCGAGTCCCGCGCCGACGTAGGGCGTGATCGCGCCCCAGGCGTTCGTCAAATCGTAGTACGCGTCCAACGTAACGGAACGCACGCGCCTACGGTCGATCGTGCCGCGTCCGTTGGAGTCGACCGTGCCGCCGGCCCGCGGCCGGATGGACGTGCCGTCGAGGTAGACGATGCCCGTGAACTTCTGGCGGGTGTCGTGCGTCTGCTGCGCAACCGCCAATTCGAGCCGGGTTCGCCCGAAGAATCGACCTACGGACAGTTCGAACGCTGCGCCGCTGTCCAGTGCGATGTCGTAGCGCCAGCGATACCCGGGAACGTTGGGGATAGGTGCTTCGTCGAAACAGGCAGCATCGGGATAACAAAACACATCCCGATTCCAGCCTTCCTGCTTCAGGTCGGACGTCCATCGCGCGCCAAGGCTACCGCTCAGATACCATCCGAACCGCACCGATCTTTCGTCTGCGGCCCTCACCGCAGGAACCGTCGCAAGAAGAACGACGATGACCAAAATCGTCGACCTCATGCGCATCGGATCGTCTTCTGGCCGGTCATTGCCCTCACCTGTAACAGCCCCGGCATCCTACCATCGCCCGGGAAATGTTCCTTTCGCGTTGTACAGTGGTATTCTGATCCCTATCGTTCTGACACCGCGAAAGGAGAAACGGACAATGCGCAGCCTCCCACAGCGCATCATGGCGTATGCCGAAAGCCTCCCGGAGGCCACGCCGCTGTGTCCTGGTGCGCTGCTTCACCTCGGAAACCGTGCGGCCATAGACCAGGCCCTGTCGCGCCTCGCTCGTTCCGGCAAGCTGATGCGCATATGCAAGGGTGTCTACATGCGCCCCGTGGAGACACGTTTCGGTGTCCGCGGACCCCGGATCGGCAAGGCGCTCGCGGCGCTTTCCGCACTATGGGGCGAGACGATCGTTCCTTGCGGCGGGTCGGCGGCGAACCGCCTTGGACTGACCGCCCAGAATCCCGTTCGGATGGTCTATCTCACTTCCGGCCCAAGCCGCCCGTTGCATTTCGGAGCACACACGGTCGAACTGCGCCACGCCCCGCGCTGGCAACTGGCGGCGCCGCACCGCAGAGCGGGCAATGTCATCCGCGCTCTAGCCTGGCTGGGGCCCGAAGAAGTCGAAGATGGCCTGGAAGCGGTTCTGCCGACGCTTTCCGCGGAAGAACTGAATGAGCTTTCAACCGCGCGGGCGTTGATGCCGAATTGGATGGCCGAACCCGTGAGCGCTCGACTGCCGCATGGCTGAAGCGCACTATCAGGATCTGCCGAACGCCGAACGCCGCGATGCTCTGGAGGTGGCTGAACGCGCCAGCGTCCACAAGGCGACCGCCATTCACGTCTATTGCCGGCAGGAACGGCGGCGCGGCGAGCGTCTTTCACGGCACTGGCACGATCTCGCGCGGCTCGCCGAAACCGGGATCGCCGCGAGCGCGCTCGCTGACCGTGACCTCGCCCTCTCCGTCGCCCGCCACAAGGCCATGTTCTTTTCCGAGAACGATGCGCGCGGCCAACGGATCGACTATGAGGCGGCCGTTTTCGGTGGCTTGCAGCTCATTCCCACCGGGACGGCGCATGCGGTGCTAGTGGACGACTACGCGCGAATGCAGGCCGACGGCATGCTGCTCGACGAGAATGAACCGTTCGATGCGCTGATGGAGCGATGTGCTGCGATTGAGGCGCGCGCCAACGAGTCGAAACCCTGACGGCGCCGATTTCTCAACCCGGCCTGCTTGCCTTTTCGCCGACCTCGGACGCCGGGGGCCGGCAGCGCACCGCCGCGGATCCGGGCGGGCGACTGTGCCCGCCCGGTTTTACCAGCGTGCGCGGACCTCGATTCCCGCGCCGTGCTCGGGGGCCGCGCCGAGGCTCTCGCGCCGGGTCAGCATCAGGCCCAGGGAGAGATCGGGAGCGCCGGTCTCCGGCAGGAGGGCGAGCCGCCAGCCGACGCTGTAGTCGCGACCGAGGCCGGCGAGGCCGTAGCCGAGCGTCGGCGTGCCGACGAAGCGATCGTGGAACGTGCTGAAGCCCCAGGCGGCCTCCGCCGTCCAGCGGCTCTCCGCCATCCCGCCGCCCATCCGCTGCGCCAGCGGGTCGGACATGAACAGCGCGTCGAGCCCGCCCGTGGCCTGCCCGCCGTAGTCCTGGCGCAGCACGAGCGACGGACCGAGTCCGGCGTCCTTGCCCGGCCGGTACGTCAGCGAGGCGGAGAACCCCATGTCCTCGAACCCGCTCGACTCGTGCGCCAACAGCATGCGCCCGGCGATGTCGAGCTCGAGCCCCAGCCGCGGGTCGGCCCAGGCAATGCCGCCGCCGAGTTCCACCCCGAAGCCGGTGTCGGCGTCGCCGCCGTCGTGGCGCAGGCCGGCTTCGAGTTTCGGGGTCACGGCGCCTTCGCCGAGCGCCAGCGCCCAGCTGCCCTCAAGGCCCAGCCGCAGCCGGGTCGTGTCGGCCCCGGATGCCGCCAGGCCCTGCGCGCGGTCGGACGATGTGCTCGTCCACAGCGCGTCGGACACCACCGCCAGCGCAGGTCCGCCGCCGGGTGCGCCGAACAACTCGCCCCGCCCGCCCAGCGCCGCCATGCGGGCGGACATCGGCTGGCGCATGGCGGTGGCGGGCTGCGAGTCCGGGTTCCCGTGCGCGGCGGGGGCCGCGCTGCCCGTCGCGATCATCGCCGGTCGCCTTGTCGGCGCCGCCAATCCCCTGAAGTTGGCGGTGTCCGCGCTCGGCGCGATGCCCGTCAGCGCCGCGGTCCGTCCCGCCAGGGGCGACACCATCAGCCGGCCGCCGCCGTAGCCCGCCGCGCCCCACAGGGTCAGACGCTCCGACGGACGCCAGGAGGCCCAGGGAATCGCAGCAGTCAGCGTGGACTCGACCTCGCCCGAATGCGCGTCTGGACTATCGTAGTCGCCGCGCCCGACGCTCTGCGTCAGCGCCACGCCCAACAGCCAGTCGCCACGCGCGTAGTCCGCGCCCAGCATGGCCGTCGCGATCCCGCCGTCCAGGCGCAGCGACTCGTCCGCGCCCTGGAAGTGGGAGCGGGCGCCCCGTCCCCACAACGCCAGCGTGCCGCCGGCGCCGTCGGGCCTGCCGTTGTATGCGAAGGCACTGCCAAGGAGCAGGTCGGCGAGGGTCATGCCCTGGCTTTGGCCTCGCGGAGGCCCGTGGGAGGAACCCGGGCTGCCGACGCCGTAGCTCCAGGCGCCAACGTCGCCGCCGGCGCCGTACGGATCGTGACCGGGCGCCGGGAAACCGCCCGGCCCGGCGCCATGAAGGCGCATGGACTGCCCGCCCGACGGGAAGGCGCTCTCGGCCTGTCCGCCGCGCCCGCCCGCGGGAGACGGGCCGTTCGACCCCGCGCCATTCGCACCCATGGGGTGCCCGCATCCATCCGCGGGGAGCGATCCGTTCGGCCCGCCGCGCGGACCCGCCGGTCCGTGCCGGTTCGCGGAATCTCCGGCGCGGCCGCGCGGGCCGGTCCCCCGGTCCGCCTTGTCTTCATCGGCGCCCCGCGCGAATCCGCCATCGTCGCAACCGTCCGCGCCCGATCCGCCGAGCGGCTGCCCCGCGAAATTGCCCCGGAACCCCGGCGTGCGGTCCGCCGTCATGCGCGCGGCGATGCCGTCGAGCGCCTGCTCGGCCACCGCCCGCCCGAAACGGCCCAGCCACGCCCCGGGGATCGGGTCGTCGTTGAGGACCGTGCCGAGCGCCTCGCCGTCGGTGACGACGGCACCGCGCACGCTGCTGGCCAGGACGTAGAACTGCTCGCCCGGGTCGTCGTGGGCGTCGTCCACCGCCCACACCTCGATCGTCCCCCCGCTCGCCCCCGCCGCGATTCTCAACACGCCGGTGGTCTCCTCCAGGTCCTCGCTCACGATCGCCCCGTTGGCGAGTTGCGAGGAGCCGTGCACCGTGGCGTACCAGTCCAGTTCCACGCGCACCGGCGCGGGCTTGGACAGCGTCACCCGAAATTCGATGTAGCTGCCCTCCTGGCCCTCGCCGTCGGCGATGGACAGGCCCGGGATCCCCTCATCGTCAGCCACCACCGCCGTGGCCGCGTTCCTCGTGCCGTGCACCGTGTAGCCGGTCCCGGCGCTGACGGTCACGGTCACCGTCGCCGTCGACGGGCTCTCCTCGACTGTGTCGTTGTGGGTGGGCACGCTGTAGGTCGCCGTCCTGGTGTTCCTCGCGATCGTCACGGTCTTCGCGCCCGCGTCCGTGGTCTGCACGAAGGCCGAGCCGCTGGGCTGCGCGACGACGATGTCGATGTCGAGGTCCGCC
>CAYMQG010000037.1:0-21591 GCA_964392625.1 uncultured Gammaproteobacteria bacterium
GTCAGGCTTTCATAACCGCGACCAGCCCCGTGATATTCGGGCTCACCTTCGACCGTCAGGGATCGTATATTCTGGTCCTGTTGCCGGCGATGGCGCTGCTTGTGCTGGGCCCGGCGCTGCTGCTGACGCTGGGGCGCGGCAAAGGCGAACCGCAGGAATCTTGAATCGGGCCCGAAAGGCCTTGCAGTTCAAGCACTTCGCCCGGGAAGCGTATAATCCCTGCTGATATGAATGCTGTTCGACGCGTATTGCTTGCCCTGGCCGGCGCCATTCTGGTGGTGCAGCCGGCCCTGGCCTGCCATTGCCTGGAAGATCTGCTGGCTCATGCGCGCGAGACGGTTGTCGAGGAGCCTTCCTGTAACGAGCCCCTCGAGACCCGGCATGGCGAATCAGAGCACTCGGAAATCCCGCAGTGCGCCGATTGCGACGACTACGAGCCGGCTCCCGCACCTTCGGCCGCCCAGGCGCTTGCATCCGTTCATCCGCCGGAATTCAATCCGGCGCCGGCGGTTGCGGGCCATCCGGCCGTCGCCGTTCGCCCGCAGACGGTCCGCAATATCGGGCCGCCGCCGACAATCCCACGGGCCGCACGAACGCCTGTCTCTCTGAAGCAGCGCCTGCTGATCTAGCCATCGAGCGCAACGCTCGCACCGGGCCGGCGCCCGGTGCGCTTCCGTACCCGCTCATTTCCCTCACAGGGAGATCAAGATGGCTGAGAAAAGTCAAAACCTGTTTTCGTTACTTGCGTGTTCGCTAGGCCTCGCGCTGGGCGCCCCGCCCCTTTTCGGGCAGAGTTTCCCCGAGCTTGAGGCGCGCCTGAAGGAACACCCGGCGCTCGAGGCCCTGCGCCTCGAGTCCAGCGCCTATCGCGAGGATGCGATGGCCGCCGTGGCCTGGCCCGATCCCGTGGTGTCGGTGGGAATCAACAACTTTCCCCTGGCCGATCCCTCGTTTCGCACCTACCTGCCCACCAACAAGGCGCTGGGCGTAAGCCAGCAGATTCCCAATCGCAGTGCGCGCGCAGCCCGTTCGGCGCAGGCGAGGCGAGGCGCCGTACGCAACGAGGCCCTGGAGGCCATGCAGTTTGCGCACATGCGCTCGGAGTTGCTGGTCGCCCTTCTCGACAGGCGACGGATCGCCGAAGAGCTGGCGCTGCTGCACCGCCAGGATTCGCTGTACACAGAACTGGAACAGATCGTTCAGGGCGAGATTGCCGCGGGCCGTCCCGTGCTTTTCCGGCTGGCCGAGATCGACCTGCAGCGGGCGGAAGTCGCCCGTTCGCTGGCCGATCTTCAGGCGGAGGATGCTGATGTCGACGCGCGTCTTGCGGACCTGGTCGGCGGGGTCGGCGCCGTCCCCCTGCCGCCGATTGAACCGATGACCTGGTCGGGAGATGCGGATGCCTTTCACGCGGTTCGGCTGGCCGAGGCCGAAGTTGCCGTAGCCGAAGCCGGCGTCGAGCGGGCGCGGGCGGCCTGGAAGCCGGACTGGGGCGTGCAGCTGACCTGGCAGCAACGCGATTCCGGCGGCACGGACGTGCGCTTCCCCGGCGATGACTGGGTGTCGGCGGCCGTGACCTTCAGCGTTCCAATTTGGGGCAACCGCTCGCAGGCGCCCGCCCTGCGCGCGGCCAGGGCCCAGCGGGAGAGCGCGGTAAGCCGCCGCACGGCCGCCGCGAGAGGCGCCGCCGCACGGTATTCCGCCCTGGATGCGACACGCCGCGCCGCCGAGGCTGCCATGGGCGCGCTGAACGCCAAGGTCCCGGCCATTCGCGAACAGGTGGCGGCGCAGCGCACGAGGTACGAATCGGGAACAGGCGACTATTCCCCGATCATCGACGGCGAACTGGCCGAGCTGGTCCTGCTGGCCCGGATCGCTCATGAACAGGCCAGGCGGGACAGCGCCGTGGCCCGACTCAATTCCCTGATGGTGACACCATGAACAAATCCACAGTCTTGTGCGGCGCTCTTGCGCTGTTGACGCTGCCGGCCATCAACGCCTGCGGAGGAAACGGGCCCGGCGCCGAAGCGCACCAGGGCGCGTCTCCGGAGCCGGCCGCACCTCCGATGCCAGCCGCATCTCCGATGCCGGCCGCAGCGGAGCCGATATACGCCTGCCCGATGCACCCGCACGTCGTTTCCGGCGATCCCGATCACACCTGTCCCATTTGCGGCATGGACCTGGTCGCGGTCTCGATAGAGCCGCAATCCGGTTCGGGCCCTGGACCGATTGTTCAGGTGTCCCCGGAGATGATCCAGACCATGGGCGTGCGCACGGCCCCGGTAGAGACTGCCTACTTCGATCAGTCGGTGCGGGCCTTCGGCAATGTGGTCAGCAACGAACGGCTGGAGTCGGTTTCGGTGGCCCGGATGGAAGGCTGGATCGAAGATCTCGCAATCCGGGCCGAGGGCGACGAGGTGACGCGAGGCGCGCTGCTCTACCGCGTCTACAGCCCTGCGCTGATCGCCGCGCAAAAGGACTTTCTCGCAGCGCTTGAAGCGGGGCGCAGGTCGCGCATCGATTCCGGCCGCCAGCGGCTGATTTCCGACGGCATGCAGGCTGCGGCAATCGATCAACTGGTGGAGAACCGCGAGATGATCGAGCGCCTGCCCGTGTACGCGGAAGCCGCCGGCACCGTTGCCGGCCTGGCCGTGCGGGAAGGCGACTACGTCAAGCCCGGGACTCCCGTCATGCGGCTGCAGTCGTACGCAAGAGTGTGGGTCATCGCCTCCATTCCCGAAGCCGACCTGGCCCTGATTGAGGCCGGCCAGCCGGTCGCGCTTGATTTCCCAAGCGCGCCCCGTGCGGCGGAGCAGGGAACCGTGGATTACATCTATCCGACGATCGACCCGAAGACGCGCACCGCCGACGTTCGCATCGAAGTGGAAAACGCTTCCGGAGCACTGCGCCCCGGCGCCTACGCGGACATTGAATTCAGCCTGGCCAGCGGGGAATCGCGCCTTTCCGTGCCCACCGAGGCCCTTTTGCGCGACAGCCGGGGCCAACACGTGATCGTCGCTCTGGGCGCCGGCCGGTTTGCCGGCCGGACAGTGGAGACAGGCGTTGCGGGGGGCGGGCGCACCGAAATCCTCGCGGGTCTGAACGCGGGCGAAAGGGTGGTCGTGAGCGGGCAGTTCATGCTGGATTCCGAGGCCAATCTGCGCGAAGGGCTTGCAAAGCTCGATTCGCAGGCCGGGGAAGGCGTCACGGACCGCTCCACGCACAGGCACTAGCCGTGGCAGAGCATCCTACAGAGCAGCTGGCCGGCCGGGACCCGTCGGACTCGGCGATCGCCCGATTGATCGAGTGGTCGGCGAGCAATCCGATCATCGTTCTGACGCTGGCGGCGGGACTTGCGCTGGCGGGCTGGCTTTCCGTCGAGAGGACGCCGCTGGACGCGATACCGGACCTGACCGACACCCAGGTCATCATCCGCACGGAGTTTCCCGGACAGTCGCCACAGATCGTGGAGGACCTGGTGACCTACCCGCTGTCGGCGAACATGCTGGGATTGCCCAGGACCAAGGACGTGCGGGGCTCGTCCATGTTCGGCACCAGCTTCGTCTACGTGATCTTCGAGGACGACGTGGACCTGTACTGGGGGCGCTCGCGCGTCGTCGAGGCGCTGTCGCGCCTGAGCACGGAACTTCCGCCCGGCGCCCGCCCGCAGATCGGACCGGACGCCACCGGCGTCGGATGGATCTATCAGTATGCGCTGGTGGACGACACCGGCCGCAACGACCTGGCCCAGCTGCGCTCGCTGCAGGACTGGTTCCTCAGGTTCGAACTGTCGGGCGTCGACGGAGTGGCGGAAGTGGCCTCGGTGGGCGGTTTCGTGCGCGAGTACCAGGTGCTGATCGACCCCAACAAACTACGCGCCTATGACGTATCGATCCGGCGCATCTCCGAGGCCGTCGGGGCGGCCTCCAGCGAGGTCGGCGGCCGGGTGCTGGAGCAGGGGGAGAGCGAGTTCGTGATCCGTTCCTCCGGCTACGTGGAGGACCGAGTGGACCTGGAACAGGTCGTCGTTTACGCGGAGGACGGCACGCCGGTCACGCTGGCCGACGTTTCCCGCATCGTGGAAGGGCCCGCCCTGCGCCGCGGCGTAGTGGAGCTTGACGGGGCCGGTGAGACGGTCGCCGGCATCGTGGTCATGCGCGACGGCGAGAACGCGTTGCAGGTCATCGAGCGGGTCAAGGCCAAGCTCCGGGAACTGGAGCGCGGGCTTCCCGAAGGCGTCCGCATCGTTACCACTTACGACCGCTCGCCGCTGATCGAGGGCGCCGTGTCCTACCTCATGCGCAAGCTGATCGAAGAGGGCATCGCCGTCGCACTGGTCATCGTGATCTTCCTGCTGCACATACGCTCGGCGTTCGTGGCGCTGATCACGCTGCCCCTGGGCGTGCTGGGCGCGTTCATGATCATGTCCGCCCAGGGCATAACGGCCAACATCATGTCGCTCGGGGGTATCGCCATCGCGATCGGGACCATGGTCGACGCCGCCATCGTCATGGTGGAGAACGCAAACCGCAGGATTTCGGAACTCGGCCGCGGCGCGCCGCCCGGCGCCCGGCGGCGGGCCGTGATCCAGGCGGCGCGGGAGGTGGGCCCGGGGCTGTTCTTTTCCCTGCTCATCATCACCGTTTCGTTTCTTCCGGTGTTTGCGCTGACCGGCGAGAGCTACCGGCTGTTCGCACCGCTGGCCTTCACCAAGACCTATGCGATGGTATTCGCCGCGCTGCTGTCGGTAACGCTGGTGCCGGTGCTGATCCTGCTGCTGCTGCGCGGGCGGATCAGGGTGCGGAATCCGGTCAGCGAATTCGCCGCCCGGCTGTACGCCCCCTGCCTGCGCCTGGCCCTGAGCTTCAAGTGGATTACCGCGGCGGTCGCGGCCGTGCTGATCGCCAGTTCCGTCGTGCCGCTGTCTCGCCTGGGATCGGAGTTCATGCCGCCCCTGTACGAAGGCGAACTGCTCTACATGCCCACCACGCTGCCGGGCGTGTCCTCAACGAAAATCCGCGAAGTGCTGGGCCAGACCAACCGGGTGATCGCCGCCGTGCCGGAGGTAGAAACCGTGTTCGGCAAGGCGGGCCGGGCCGACACCGCGACCGACCCGGCGCCGCTGACGATGATCGAGTCCTGGATCCGTCTGAAGCCGCAGTCCGAATGGCGCGAGGGAATGACGCCGGAGAAGCTTGTCGAGGACCTCAACGGCCGCCTGCAGATGCCCGGTCTGGTGAATTCCTGGGGCTACCCGATCAATATCCGCATGGACATGGTTTCGACCGGCGTGCGCACCCCGGTGGGGGTGAAGATCACCGGAGACGATCTGGGCGAACTCGAGCGTCTCGCCCGCGAAGTGGAATCGGTGGTCGGCACGGTACCCGGCACGCGCACGGCGCTGGCCGACCGCGTTCTGGGCGGCAACTACCTCGAAATCCTGCCGGACCGCTCCGAACTCGCGCGGCGCAATATCGACATGGGCGTTTTCCAGTCGGTGATCCAGACCGCGCTGGGGGGCATGAAACTGGCGGAGAGCGTCGAAGGGCGTGAGCGCTACGACATCATGCTGCGCTACGACCGGCCGTTTCGCGAGACCAGCGCCGATCTCGAGAACATCCTGGTTCCGACGCCCACCGGGGCGCACATACCGCTCGCCGAACTGGCCCGCGTGACCTTCACCGAAGGGCCGCCGATGATCCGTTCGGAGAACGCGCGCCTCACCGGCTGGGTGTTCGTGGACATCGAGGGACGCGACCTGGGCGGCTACGTGTCCGAGGCCCGGGGCCTGGTGGATCGCACGGTGAATCTGCCGCCGGGCTACGCCATCGAGTGGTCGGGCCAGTACGAACAGATCCAGGCGGCGGGCGAGCGGCTCAATATCGCCATACCCTCGGCCATCGGGCTGATCTTCCTGCTGCTCATGCTGCACTTCGGCCGCCTCGACCGCACCGCCATGATCATGCTCTCGTTGCCCTTCGCCCTGATCGGGGGGCTGTGGGCGGTATGGCTGGCCGGCTACAACCTGTCCGTGGCGGTGGCGGTGGGCTTTATCGCGCTGGGCGGAGTCGCGGCCGAAACCGCCGTGGTCATGGTCATGTACATCGACAACCACGTGCGCGAGGACAAGCCCGCAAACCTCGAGGAACTGGCGCTTTCGATCAGTGTCGGCTCCGCGTTGCGCCTGCGGCCGATCCTGATGACCGTGATCACGGTGCTGGCGGGGCTTTCGCCGATCTTTCTGACCAGCGGTCTGGGTGCGGACGTGATGCGCCGCATCGCGCTGCCCATGCTGGGCGGAATGGTCTCGACGACGGTGCTTACGCTGCTCGTGATTCCGGCGGTCTATTTCGCCTGGGTCGGACGAAAACTACCGCCCGCCGCGCTCGACGAGTGACTGCCAGGTGAATTCCTCGGTCCAGGGCGCGCCGGCCACGCGCCGCACCAGCCGGTCGCGCTCGTCCTGCAGGACTTCGCCGAACTCCGGCGAGGGCGCGTAATCGTCTATCGCCTTGGCATCCAGCAGTCCCTTCTCCTCGAGGATTTGCTCAAGGACCATCACCCGGTCGCGCAGGATCCAGAGCTCCGACAGGAGTTCCGTGTTCATGCGCAGCAGGCGGTCCAGGCTCTCGTCGCCGGTAAGCGGCCGTGTCGGCGGCTTGGTCATTGCTCAAGGCTTGGTCGCGACGTTGACCCAGGGGTAGCCTCGCGAATCCAGGGCGCGCGCCTCGAGCACCTTGAAGCCGACTTCTTCGAGCACCGTTGCCCAGTCCATCGAGCAGGCGGCGCTGAAGAAGGGTTCCCCGCGATACTCGCTTTCCCAGTCGAGGATCGCGGCCTGAAACGCGTCCACCCGACAGAAAGGCGGCGGGTCGTTGATCACGATGTCGCCGCCGGGCTTGAGGATCCTGAAGGCTTCCCGGATCGTGTCGATGCTCACCTTCACAGGCATTTCGTGCAGGAGGGCGTACATCAGCACGGCGTCGTAGGACTCGTCCGGTTCGCGCGTATCGCGAGCGTCGCGCTGTTTCAGGTGGATCGGTATGCCCATGTTGCGCGCAGCCTTGTGTCCGCCCTTGAGCAGCGCCGTCGAGATGTCGCTGCCGGTCAGTTCGGCGTCGGGATAAACCTTGCTGCAGGCCGCCAGTGCGCCCAGTCCTCCGCATCCGGGCTCGTAAATGCGCTCGTAGTGGTCTTTCGGCAGCAGGCTCACAACGTCCACGCGCTGCCGGCGGATGTCCTGGTCCACTTCCACGGCCGCATAGCCGCCGCGGGAAAACACGTACGGAGCCACTCCGGCCATGAACATAGGGGTGGCCAGGTCATATCCGTCCCAGCCGCCGGGTTCCAGGTGCCACTCCACACCTTCGTAGTACTTCGGAATTGGAACGCTGTCGTCGAGTTCCAGCGAACCGCCCTGGTATTCGGGCTCGTGGCTGAGGACCTCGATGCACTCCTCGCGCTTTTCCTCCACGGCGGGAATCGCCCGCACGAAATTCTCTTCGGCCACGTAGCGCTGATAAAGCCTCTCATGCTGGTAGGCCGGACATTCCAGCGCCGCCTTGCGGGCTTCCCGGGCGCGTTTCAACTGCGCGCGCGGTTCTGCTTCGACCTCGGCCTCAAGAAGTTCCTGCCCCTTCTTGCTGGCGGCGAACTGCTCGCGCGCCACGTCGCGAATATGGCTTGAGGAAAAGTGCTGCAGCGACCCCAGAAACTGAAGGCCGGCGCGGTGTCTCTGACTGATCGGGATCATGGTGTTAGCCCCTGGTTCTCCGCGCTAGTGTAACGCGGATATCCGGCACGGAGCGCCGCCGGCGTTATTGCATCGAAAGGACAAACAGCCCGCCCTGGATGTCGCTGACAATGATCGTTCCCGATGGGAAGAAAGGGTAGACGCTCCAGGCGCCGTGCTGGTCGGGCCCGTCATCATCCGGAAACGTATCGAAATAGGCGATTTCCTCCACCTCCCGGTCTGACAGATCACCGAACTCCAGGACTCGTAAACCGGTTGTGTAGTTGGCAGCGAACACGCGGTTTCCGTGCACATAAAGATTGTGATCGGTCGCGCGCGTATCCAGCACATGGGCATAGAGATACGCCGGAGCATCGAGATCGGTTACGTCGAAGACATGCGTGCGCGTGTTGAGCCCAAGATTGGGCTCGTCCAGTTCGTCTCCGAGCAGAAAGTAGCGATGATCTTCCGTAAGCCAGCCCTGGTGCACGTACGCCATTTGCGGATAGGTTGACGAGGAAAGCGTCACGGGTGCGGACTTGTCGGTGATGTCGACCACCTCCAGATGATCTTCATTGGAACTGAAACAGACTTCCCGATCGCGATGCTCGGCGTCCGGCCCCCGGTAGACGACGCACTGCGTGTCATGCGTCTTCGTCACTTCGTGACAGCCGGTGAACATCGGATTGATCGGCGTCCGGATGTCCACGATGTGCAGCCCGCCTTCGCAGGTGTCCGTCGATACCGCGTAGGCGTAACCGGTCTCTTCGTTGATCCCCAGGTTGTGCGCGTGCTGGAAGCCGTCGTACAGCATGTCGGGTGCAAAGCCCGCCGGCCCGGAAACCTCGCGCAAGCGCGTCAGATCGAAGACCTGCATGCCGTGCGCCCCGGCCGCGTCCGCGACGATGTACGCATGGTCACGATAGACCTTGATGTCCCGCCAGGGTGACGCCACGGTTTCCGTCGGCAGCTTTCCCAGGAACCTCGGCGTCTGCGGGTCGGATATGTCAACAAATGCCGTGCCGTCGGACATCCCCATGAGTGCATATTCCTTGCCGGTCCCGGGATCCGACCAACCCCACAAGTCGTTCCCCATGGTCCCTTCCATGCTGCCGAGTGCGAGTCGGCTTTCGAGCGAGATGCCCCTACACGGATAGTCGCCGGCGCTGCCGTTTGTGCAGGTCGCCGGGCCGCTGTCCGTGTCCGCGGCAGGATCCACGACTGGCGGCGGCATGGGAGGTGGCGGCGGAGGTGTAGCGGGAGGCGGTGGAGGCGGCGGGCTTGCTTCTTCCCCACCGCCACCGCAGCCGGACAGGACCCCGCTCAGGCCGAGCACCGCGGCAGCGATAGTTGCAGCCGATACCCGATTTCGTGATGGCGCTGCCTCTCCGGCTGTGCCGCCGGCCGCAGGGCCGCCGAACATCAATTCCCGGACTCTGTCGCGGTTTGGTCCTGCTCGATCATTTCATAGATCTCGACCATGTGGCCCGTGGGAGCACGCAGCAGGATAGTCATCGAGCGGCCCGTGCGGGACGGCCCGTAGGGTTTGACGATGTCGACGCCGTGCGCGACGGCGCGGTCGTAAACGTCGCCGATGTTCTTGCCCATGTGCACCAGCACTACGCCGCTATAGGCTGTTCCTTCATCGGGAAGATCAAGCTCGGGAAAATCCGGAGTGTCCTCCACCATCAGCAGGCCAATCATGGCCCCGTCTTTGGACGTGAAGATGGTGAAGTAGGTGGTCGAATCTTCGTTCCAGCCCAGCGGATGGGCAAAGCCCGTGCGTGGTTCCGGGTCCCCGGCGTAATCGAAGCCCATTACGTCCCTCCAGAACGTGACGGACGGCTCCAGGTCGGCCAGGCGAGCGAGCAATGCCGTACGTATGAATGTAGCGTAGCCTGGTGCGGGCTCGTGGCTGTCCGCCTCGGCGCCGGCGAACATTGCAACGCCGGCAAGCAATACAAGAAATCTGCGCATGGGTGTGCTCCCTGTTTTGGTTTGGAGTTCGCGTGGTGCAGTATATTGTCCCGCCTTGTGGAGGAGGAGTGGCTCGGGCGGTGAGAGAAGACGTCAACCTGCAATGGCGGATTGCGGCGCGGCCGGAAGGCAATGTGCGCCCCAGCGACTTTGATCTCGCCGAACGGCCGATTCCCTCGCCGGGGCCCGGCGAAATGCTGGTGAAGACGCGCTACCTGGGCCTGGCGCCGGTGATGCGGATGTACATGCAGGGGCTCAATCCCTCGGGCGAGACGCCGCTGGACATCGGCGACGTGATCCACGGCCGCGGAGTCGGCGAAGTGGCGGAGTCCAACCACCCGGACTATCGGCCCGGGGACATCGTCCAGGGACAGCTTGGCTGGCAGACGTGGAAGGTGACGGCCGCGACGCCGCGCGAGCGGTTCTTCAAGTGCAGGGACTACGGCCTGCCGTTTTCGCTGGGCGCCGGCGTTCTCGGAATGACCGGGGTCAGCGCCTATTGGGGACTGCTGGACTGCGGGCGGCCCAGGGCCGGCGACCTGGCGGTCGTGTCTGGCGCGGCCGGCGGGGTGGGGTCTATCGTCGTGCAGATGCTGAAGATCCACGGCTGCCGCGTGATCGGCATTGCCGGCGGACCGGACAAATGCCGCTTCATCCGGGAACTCGGCTGCGCCGAGGCCATCGATTACAAGAACGAGGACGCCTGCGCGCGCGTTGCGGAGCTCTGCCCCGACGGCATGGACCTCTACTTCGACAACGTGGGCGGCGAGTTGCTCGAGGCCTGCCTCGACAACCTGGCGTTCGGCGCGCGCATCGTACTGTGCGGTTCGATCTCGGAATACCTGCGAGAGGAACGCTTCGCGCTGCCCAACTACCTGAACCTGCGTTCGGTGAACGGTAGCATGACCGGCTTCTTCGTCTATAACTACCAGGACCGCTTCCAGGACGCGTTCGACGGCCTGGCGGCGTGGATAAAGGCGGGGCAGCTCAAGCCCATCCAGGACGTGGTGGAGGGCTTCGAGAACATGCCCGATGCCCTGGCGAGGCTGTACGATGGGCGTAACGTAGGCGTGCAGTGCTGCAGCGTGCGGGGAGAACCGGAGAAAAAACACTGATGAATACCGCAATTGCCGCTCCCTATCCGCGACCCGGGGTCGCCTGGTACATGGTGGTGCTGCTTACGCTGTCCTACTTCATTTCCTATATAGACCGAACAGTGATCGGTTTGCTGGTGGGTCCGATCCAGGCGGATCTGGGCGTGAACGATTTCCAGATGGGCCTCTTGTTGGGACCGGCCTTCGGCATCTTCTATGCCACCATGGGGCTCCCGCTGGGGTGGCTGGCGGATCGCACCCGCCGTGTAAGCATCGTCAGTTGCGCGATCGCACTGTGGTCGGCTGCGACCGCTCTATGCGGGCTGGCGAGCAACTATCTGCAGTTGTTCCTGCTGCGCATGAGCGTCGGGGTGGGCGAGGCGGCCCTGAGTCCCTGCACCATGTCGATGATTGCCGACAGCTTCCCGAAGGAGAAACGTGGCAAGGCGATCGCCGTGTACTCCATGGCACTTTCGCTGGGCACTGCCACCGCGTATTACGCAATCGGCTCGTTGCTGGCGGCATTGCAGGGCGTGGAGATCCTGGATTGGCCATTGGTGGGCACCATCAAGCCCTGGCAGGCGGTGTTCATAATCGTGGGTGTTCCCGGACTGCTGCTGGCGCTGGCCATGCTGACCGTGAGAGAGCCCGTGCGCCGGGATGTCAAAAAAGGCGCCTCTACCGCTCCGTGGCACATGTTCCGTTACCTGTTTTCGAACTGGAAGACCTACCTGACTTTTGTGCTGCCGTTCTGCCTGATGACCACGGTGGCCTATACCCACTTCTGGATGCCGGAGATGTTTACGCGCACATGGGGAATGGAGATCCCGGATTTTGCCAAAATCAAAGCGATCGTGACATTGGTTTGCGCACCCGCCACCGTTTTTTCTGCAGGTGCCCTGTCGGATTACCTGGTTCGGCGGGGACGGGACAACGCCCCCTTGCTGATCGCCGTCGTCGGCACCTTCATCTTCGTGCCCACGGGCATTCTGATCGGGCTGATGCCTGGAACGACATCCGCGTTCGCGATTTTGGGATTGAGCCTGATCGGCATCGCCACCACAACGGCGACCGGGTTGACGGCGCTGCTGATGATCACGCCGCCACAATTCCGCGGCCAGATCAGTGCGGTCTATTACATGGCGATCAGCATTACCGGTCTCACGCTCGGGCCAGCTACGGTCGGCTGGTTGTCCAACTGGTTCAACGGCGGCACCGGGATCGTTGGCTTCGATGCTTTCCTGGAGTCCGTCCTCCCCGGAGCGACCGGCGCCAAGGGCTTGGCGCTGGCGTTTGCGGCTGTTCCGCTGATCTACGGCTCGATCGTGTTGTCCCTTGCGCCGGCGACGTTGGGCTGCTTCCGTCGCGAACTGAATCGTATTCAGGCTCAGGCCGCCTGACTGCGGCGGGGCAGGGTGGCGGTTCCGTTAGGGCCGCATTCCGTGCGTGCCGGAGAATGAATCCGGCTTGAGGTCCTCGGGCGCCGTGGCGGTTATCGCATCGAACAGCCGGTCTTCGGCGGCAACGGTGTCGGCGGTGGCCTCGGCGATATTCGTCCAGTCTTCGAACGTGAACAACTTGTCGGTGTATGGGCTGAAGGGGTTCTTGCGCGGCGTCATCAGTTCCGAAACGACGCCGTGGTAGTGCCTTAGCGCACGGTCGAGGGCGGCAAAATCGGTGCGGCCGTCCTGGCGGTAGTCCTTGAGCGCTTCTTCAAGCACCGCTGTCGCCGCCCGCGCCGTTGCCTGCCGGTTCGAAAGCGTTTCCAATGCCTCGTGCACTTCGGCATTGTCCCTGGGAACGCGCGCTTTCAGCAGGTCGTGGATGTTCATGTCCGTCAGGTCGAGCCGGCCCATGGAGTTGACCAGGTAGTCGGCGCAGGCTTCCAGCATGGCGGCGAGACTCTCGTCTCCCGCTTCGGCCTGTTCCAGTGCGCCTTTCAGGGCCTGGCGGACCTGCACCTGACGGCGGCGTTCCCGGCCCAGTTCGGCCAGGGGATTGAATTCCGCGTTCACGATTGCCTCCTCAGTTGCCGCGGCGCCGGCGGGCGAAAGCATGAGAGTGCACGCAATCAATACGCCGAAGAATGCGCTTACAGGATTTGTTTGCGACCGCTGATCTCGCATTCGGTCCATGCTAACAGTCCTAGGCTTCGGCGCGCTCGATTACGCCGCCGCCCAGGCATTCCTCGCCGTCGTAGAACACCAGGTACTGCCCGGGCGTTACCGCCCACTGGGGTTTGTCGAAGCGCACCACGCAGTGATCGGGACCGACCGTTCGCGCCGTGCAATCCGCGTCTTCCTGGCGGTAGCGGGTCTTCGCGCTCAGGCGCATGCCTTCGGGGAGGCCGTCCGGCGCGCCGCGCACCCAACGCAGCGTTCGCACCGTCGCCAGGCGGCTGAACAGGAGCGGATGGTCGTGCCCCTGCGCCACGACCAGCGTATTGGCGCTCAGATCCTTGCGCACCACGTGCCAGGGTTCCGGACCGCAGTCCTGCATGCCTCCCAGTCCCAGTCCGCGCCGCTGGCCGATCGTATATGCCGCCAGCCCCTGGTGCTTGCCCACGTGCTTGCCGGATAGCGTAACTATCGGCCCTGGTTGCATCGCAAGGTGTCGCGAAATGAAATCCGGGAAGGACCGCTCCCCCACGAAACAGATGCCGGTGCTGTCCGGGCGCGCGTAATTCGGCAGCCCCCGCCGATGCGCAATGTCGCGCACCTCGTCCTTGTCCAGTTCGCCCACCGGGAAAAGACAGCCGCCGAGCGCGCTTCCGTCAACCGCGTGCAGGAAATACGTCTGGTCCTTGTTGCGGTCTTTTCCGCGCAACAGCCGCGTGCCGGATGATGGGTGCTCCAGGCGCGCATGATGGCCCGTGGCCAGCCGCTCGGCTCCCAGTCGGCGCGCCTGTTTCAGACAGGCCCCGAACTTGATGCGCCTATTGCAGCCTACGTCGGGGTTGGGGGTTCGTCCCGCCCGGCACTCCAGCAGCATCTCGTCGAAGACTTCCCGCCGGTACTCTTCGGAGAAATTCAGATGGTGAAGCGGGATGCCGAGTTCGCCGGCCACGCCGGCGGCGGCCTTAAGGTCCTCGGCGGCAGGGCAGGAGCCGTCGGGCTCGTCCCAGTTGGTCATGTGCAGGGCCTCGACCCGGTGGCCCGCATCGATCAGGCGCAACGCGGCCACCGCGGAATCTACTCCGCCGGAAATCGCCACCATGACGGTGCCCGCCACGGGAGAACCTCACTCGGCCAGCTTCTGCGCGATGCCGGTGTAAGTCGCGGGAGTCAGGGCGAGCAGCGCCTCGCGCGCCGCATCGGGCAGCTCTGCCTTCTTTAAGAAAGTATGTAAGGAGTCTCTTGTAACTATCTGATTACGTGATAAATCCTTAAGTTGATCGTAGGCGTTTTCGCAGCCATGGGCGCGCATCACCGTCTGCACCGCCTCGGCCAGCGTTTCCCAGGCGGAGTCGAGGTCCTCGTTCATTCTGGACTCGTCAGGCGAGAGTTTGTCCAGGCCTTTTTGCACTTCCGTCCAGGCCACGAGCGCATGCCCCATTGCAACGCCCAGGTTGCGCAGGACCGTGGAGTCGCTCAGGTCCCGCTGCAGGCGCGACACGGGGAGCTTCTCCGAGAAGTGGCCCAGCAGCGCGTTGGAAAGCCCCAGGTTGCCTTCGGCGTTTTCGAGGTTGATGGGATTGACCTTGTGCGGCATCGTGGACGAACCCGTTTCGCCCTGAACTGCCTTCTGGCGGAAGTACCCCATCGAAATATAGGTCCAGGCGTCGCGGCTGAAGTCGATGAGAATGCGGTTGATGCGCGCCAGGGCATCGCAGTATTCGGCCACCCAGTCGTAGGGCTCGACCTGGGTCGTGACCGGGTTCTGTTCAAGACCCAGCCCCGCCAGGAAGCGCCGGCTGAAGTCCGGCCAGTCCACCTCGGGGCAGGCGGCGTAATGCGCGTTGTAGTTGCCGGTGGCGCCGCTGCACTTGGCCAGTGCCGGGATGCCTCCGAAAACGGCGAGTTGCCGCTCAAGCCGGTGCACGAACACCGCCAGTTCCTTGCCCAGCGTCGTCGGACTGGCGGGCTGGCCGTGGGTGCGGGCCAGCATGGGCAGGCCGGCGTGCTCGCGGGCCATGCATCGAAGCTGCCCGATCAGGGCTTCCAGCACCGGTGTCAGGACCTCGGAACGGGCCCTGGCCAGCATGATGCCGTAGGCACTGCTGTTGATGTCCCAACTGGTGCAGGCGAAGTGCAGCATCGGGATACGGCGGGCCAGCGAATCGTGCTCGCGCAGGCGTTCGGCCAGGTACAGCTCGACCGCCTTGACGTCGTGGCGGGTCTGCTGCTCCAGTTCCTTGACGCGCTCGGCCGCCGGCAAACCCAGGTCGTGCTCCAGGGCGTCCAGAAAGGCCGTTTCGCCGGCGCTCAGCGGAGCTGCAGGCCCGAATGCCTCTTCGGCGCAAAGCGCCTGCAGCCAGGCGAGCTCCACCTTCAGCCGCTGCCGGATCAGCCCCTGCTCGGAGAACAGTTCGGCCAGCGGCCGGACGGCCTCCGCGTAGCGCCCGTCCAGCGGTCCCAGCGCGGTCAAAGAATTCGCGAGGCTCGAATACCGGGACATGGGGATGGGCGGCTATACTCCGAGGCGCGCATCATACTGCAACAGGGGTAGTTCGTGCCAAAATTCAGAACCGAACGCGATAGCATGGGAACGCTCAAGGTCCCGTCCGACGCGCTTTGGGGAGCCAGCACCCAGCGTGCCGTGGAGAACTTCCAGATCAGCGGCAAGAGGATGCCGCGCGCGTTCATTCGCGCCCTGGGCCTGATCAAGGGGGCGTGCGCTTCGGCCAATCGCACCCTGGGCCTGCTGGACTCGGCCCGGGCCAACGCCATCATGAGGGCCGCCGAACACGTTGCCCACAGCATCCACGACGAGCACTTCCCCGTGGACGTCTTTCAGACCGGATCGGGCACCAGCAGCAACATGAACGTAAACGAGGTGATCGCCAGCGCCGCCAGTTCCAAAGAGGTCAGGGTGCATCCAAACGATCACGTCAACATGGGGCAGAGCAGCAACGACGTCATTCCGTCGGCGCTGCATCTTTCCGCGGCCCTGGAGGTCAAGGAGAGACTGCTGCCGGCCCTGGATCACCTTGCCGGTACGATCGAGAAACGCGCCTCGGAATTCGAGGGTGTGGTCAAGACCGGCCGCACGCACCTGATGGATGCGATGCCCCTGGCGCTCAGCCAGGAATTCGGCGGCTGGGCGGCGCAATTGCGCGACTGCCGGACCCGGCTTGAGCAGGTGCTCAATTTAAGGCTGAACAAGCTGGCGCTGGGCGGAACGGCGGTCGGTACGGGAATCAACGCCCACCCGGTGATGTCGGGACTGGCCTGCCGCTGGATCAGCGAAAAGACCGGCCTGGATCTGACGCCCGCCGGCAACCGGTTTGCAGCGCTGGCCGGGCAGGAAACGATGGTGGAGCTTTCCGGCCAGCTCAAGGTGGCTGCGGTGGCGCTGATGAAGATTGCAAACGACCTGCGCCTGATGAACTCGGGGCCGTTGGGCGGACTGGGCGAGATCACCCTGCCGGCGTTGCAGCCGGGCTCCAGCATCATGCCGGGCAAGGTCAATCCCGTCGCCAGCGAAGCCGCCATGCAGGTGGCGGCCCAGGTCATCGGCAACGACGCGGCGATAACGGTGGGCGCCCAGTCGGGCAACTTCCAGTTGAACGTCATGCTGCCGATGATCGCGCGCAACGCGCTGGAGAGCATCACGATCCTTTCGGCGGCCTGCCGGATGCTGGCCGACAAGGCGATCGCGGGCCTGACGGTCAACACGGAACGGCTGGCGGAGCTGCTGGAGCGCAACCCGGTCCTGGTGACGGCGCTGAACCCGGTGATCGGCTACGACAAGGCCGCGGCGATCGCCAAGCGGGCCTATGCGGAGGGACGGCCGATCCTGGAAGTGGCGGCCGAGGAAACGGACCTGTCCGAAGAGCAGCTGAAGGCCATCCTGAACCCGGTCACACTGACCAGGGGCGGCATTCACTCCGAATAGCGGCGGATTTCGGCCCATTCGAGCTTCATCCAGGGGGTGAAGCGCTCGGGGTGGCGTTCGATCTCCCGCGTCAGTTCATCCGGCGCGATCCAGCGCCAGGCGGCGATTTCGGCGGGGTCGGGAGCCAGTTCGCCGTCGTAGTCGCTTTCGAACACGTGGCATAGCTCGTTTTCCGAATAGCCGGCGGAATAGCGGGCCTGGTATTGGAACTTGTAGAGGAACCGGGCCTGGCAGGCGATGCCAAATTCTTCTTGCGTGCGGCGCTCGGCGGCGGCAAGAACGTCCTCGCCCGGCAGCGGATGGCCGCAACAGGAATTCGACCAGTACATCGGCCACAGCGGCTTGGCGGCGCTTCGCTGCTGTAGCAGGACCCGTCCGTCCGGTCCGTAGACGAATACCGAAAAGGCGCGGTGCAGAAGGCCATCGCCCTCGTGGCATCGGAATTTCTCCGCCACGCCGATTTCGCGATCTTCGGCGTCCACCAGCACCAGGTTGACCGGCGCACTCACTGGACCAGTTCCACCTCTCCTCCGCCGGCGGGAAGCTTCAGCGCGATGGTTCTTGCGCCGGTCTTTTCGATCGATTCCTTGACCGTATCGCAGCTCTCGGCGCACAGCGCAAGCATTGCGCCGCCTCCTCCTCCTCCGGTCAGCTTGGCCCCCAGGGCGCCGCCCATGCGCGCGGCGTCGATCAACTGTTCCAGCTCCGGAGTGGCGAGCTGCAGGCCATTGAGCAGGCCGTGGTTGATGTTCATCAGGTCGCCCAATTCTTCGAGGCGCCCGCGTTCGAGGCACTGGCGGGCCTCGATCACGAGTTCGCCGATCTCTTCGAAGATCCGGTCGTAGATGTTCGGGTTGCGGTCGCGCGCCGTCCTGACGTTTTCGACCGTTACGGCCGTCAGGCTTTCCTCGCTGCTGATGCCGATCACGAAATACGTGTCGGCGCCCGCCGTGACCGGCTGGATTTCCGGCGGCGTGTTCTTGCGGTAGAGCAGGGTGGTCGCATACGCGGACACGGCATTGTCCACGCCGCTCGCGCGGCCGTGCGCAAACTGCTCGCAGGCCCAGGCGATTTCGTTGATCCTCTCGACGCTGAGGTCCAGATCGAAGCGCTTGTTCAGGGCCCGGATGATGGCGACCGCCATCGCAGCGGACGACCCCAGGCCGACGCCGCGCGGCAGGTCGGAGAAGACGGAAATGCGCATCGACTTGCCGGCCAGCCCCAGTTCCTCGAGCATCTTCAGGGCCGAACGTTCCCAGGGCCGGCGCCGGCGCGAGTGGGACAGGCGATATTCGAGCCCCCAGCCCGGGATGGCCAACTGGATGCCATCCTCGCTGTCGCTGATCTGGGCGCGCACGTTGAGGGGAACGGGGCAGGCCAGCGCCGGCTGCCCGAACACGGCGGCATGCTCGCCCAGCAGGATCAGTTTGCCGGCGGCCACCCCCAGGCGGGCCATTGCCGCTTCGTCCAACGCCGGCATGTCCCGCTTTCTTTCCAGTTCGCCCAGGACTTCCCTCGCGCGCCAGACTTTCACGTCTCCTTCGCCGATCAGACGCTCCAGGACCTGGTCGAACAGTTCCGGCGGCGTGCCGGCGGCCTTGACCACGGTGCGGGCGTGCAGGGTCATGTGGCCGGCCTGTATGCCTTCGGTGACCAGCGCCCGCAGCGCCGAGAAGTTCTGGGCCAGGCCGACCGCCGCCATGACCTGCGCGAGCTCCTGGGCCGATTCCACGCGCATCATCCGCAGGAACAACTGGGTGGCCGGGTTGGCCTCCAGCGAACCGCCGACCGTGCCTACCTTGATCGGCATCTCCAGCCGACCGCACAGCGCCCCGTCCTCGCCGCGCCACCACTTCGAGAGCGCCGTGTACTGGCCGTGCCGTGCCGCCCAGGCGTGCGCGCCGGCCTCGATGGCCCGCCAGTCGTTGCCGGTGGCCAGGGCCACCGCATCGACGCCGTTCATGATGCCCTTGTTGTGGGTGGCCGCGCGGTAGGGATCGACCGCGGCCAGTTCGGCCGCCATCGCGATGCCGTCGCGCACGTCCTCGCCGCTCTGCCCCTTGCCGTCGAGGAGTTCCGCCGGGATCACGACCTCCGCCCGCGCCAGGGCGCGGTCGCTGAGGTTCGAGAGGATGCGCATGAAGACCTGGCCGCCGCTCATGCTCTCGACCAGCGCCGCCACGCCTTCGCACATGCTGTTGACGAGATTGGCGCCCATCGCGTCGCGGGTATCGACCAGCAGGTGCAGGACGAGCATTTCGCCTTCGCCGCCGGGCATCGGGCGCCGGTGCACTTCCACGTCGACCACGCCGCCACCTCTCGCCACCATGCGAGGATGAATGCTGTTGGCCAGGCGGATGATTTCCTCGCGCCGCGACAGCAGGTCGGCGGCCGCGTGCGCCGGGTCGGGCACGTTGAGCACCTGGATCTGACCGATCAGCACCGGGTCGTCGGCCTCGGCGGTGAAGCCGCCCGCTTCGCGAACGAGCTTGGCGGCGGAACTCAGGGCGGCGACGACCGAGGGTTCCTCCACCGCCATGGGGGCGACGTAATCGCGCCCGTTGATCAGGAAATTGAGTCCCAGGCCCACCGGCAGTCCGAGAACGCCGATGACGTTTTCGATCATCCGGTCGGCGCGAGCGGCGTCCAGGCTGGCGCGGCCCCGGGCAAGGTCCTTGAAGTCCGCCTCGCTCAAAAGGCCGTGCTCGAGCGCGGTCTGCACCCGCTCGCGCGGCGTCAGGCGGTAGAAACCGGGTATTCGGGAACCCTTCAAAGCGCCGGCAATTATACGAAAGCAGCGCCTGGGGCAGTTGTGGCAAAATCCCTCGCGGAAACCTGGGTTGCTTGGGAGGAAAGCAAATGGAAGCACGCGGCAAGGCGCTATGGCGCTTGACGATTCCGGCGGTTTGCGCCGCAAGCCTCACTATTCCCGTCTATGCGCAGGAGCTTGAGGAAATCGTGGTGGTGGCGCGAAAGCGCGAGGAATCGCTGCAGGAGGTGCCGATCAGCATCACGACCTTCAGCCAGGAAGACCTGATGGTCCAGGGCATCGACAGTATCGAAGACATCGCCCGCCAATCGGCCGGGATCATCTTCGATAAGGGGTTTTCGCCGCAGGACACCCGCGTCGTGATGCGCGGCCTGTCGCCCACACGGGGACGTCCGAACGTGGCCGTGCTGCTGGACGACGTGGATATTTCCAGCGAGGGAGTTCGGACTTCCGGCAGTTCGCTCACGATCAATCCACGCCTGATCGATATTGAACGTATCGAAGTGGTCCGCGGCCCGCAGTCCGCGCTTTATGGACGCAGCGCTTTCGGCGGCGCGATCCACTACGTGACCCGGCGGCCCGGCGCGGAGCGCCGCGGGCAGCTTTCCGTTGACGTTTCAGCCGAAGGCAAGCGCGAGGTCATGGGTTCGGCCAGCGGCCCGCTGAGCGACAACTTCTTCGTCGGCTTCAACTTTGCGGCCTGGAACGAGGACGGCTATTACCAGAACACCGTGACCGGCGGAGACGTCGGCGGCCAGCAGGGCGTGGGCTTCACGCTGACGGGGGCACTGGACGTAGGGGAGCGGGCCCGCTTTACGGCACGGTTCGAGTACACCGACGACGAGTTCGATCCCGCGGCGGCGGCGGCATCCGCCATTCGCGTTCCGATTCCCACGCCGGCCGCTGGCCTGGGAGTAATCTGGCACCCGGACGCGACCTCGGTCGATCAGCCCTTCGGGCCGGTACCGAGTATCGAAGATGCGCCGATAATGCTGAGCCCGGATCCCCGCACCGGCGAGGAATTTCCGGGCACGACGCGCGAGGTCTTGCGCGGGCAACTGCGCGCCGAGTTCGACTTTGCCGGCGCAATGCTGACCTCCATTACCCACGTCGGTTCCGTTGATGCCCACCAATTCCACGATTCCCAGCGCATAGGCGATGTTTCCGCTCCGGTTCGGCCTTTCGGCATCAGCGTGTCCGGCGAAGTGAACTTCGTGACCGAAAACGATCTGTTCAGCCAGGAGTTCCGGCTCACGTCCACGGGCGAAGGGCCTGTTTCCTGGGTTCTGGGAGGGTTGTACTGGACCGAGGAATACCAGCACGACGAGTACGGCACAACCTGCATCAACTACGGCTTCATGCCGCCGTTCTTCTCGATGGGGGTTCCGAATTTCCGCCTGCGTATCGACTGCGGCTACTGGGTGGCGCGCATCGGCAGCGAAGTGCCCAGGCATGTCCTCCCCTGGAACCGGGACGTCGCCCACACTTCCGCTTATGGCCTGGTGGACTGGCAATTCGCGGAAGCCTGGGACATCGGCCTTGAGGCCCGCTATGTGACCGAGGACCTGGACATGACCGGCCCGTCCGGCGGCACCCTGATCGGCAACGCCTTCGGCCCGTTCACACAGTTCCCGCCGGAGGCCCGGGCAATTTCCGCCGAGGAAGACGACAGCTACCTGGCGCCCAAGGTGGTCTTGCGCTACCGGCGTTCGGACGAACAGACTTATTACGGCTCCGTCTCCCAAGCTATCAAGCCTGCCGGAATCAGCACGCTGGTGGGACCGGAGGGGTTCAATCCCGACGTGCTGCGTTTCGACGCGGAAGAGATGACCGTCTACGAGTTCGGCTGGAAGACGAGCTGGATGGACAATCGCCTGCGTTTCAACGGGGCGGTTTTCTACCAGGACTTCACCGACAAGCAACTGACTACCCAGTATCAGACGGCGAGCGGAAATCTGGCC
>CAYMQG010000038.1:0-22420 GCA_964392625.1 uncultured Gammaproteobacteria bacterium
CCTCACCGCCGTCATGCGAAAACTCCTGATCCTGGCCAACGCCCTGATCCAGCAAGACCGCCTGTGGACTCCACAAGCCCCTCTGATCAACCATGCTTGACAACATGGATACTCCAACGCTCCCACGAGGAGGGGGGCGAAGAAAGGGCGAGGGCTGGCGTTACAGCGAGAATCGAGCCAGGATGGCGTCTCCAACGAGGAGGGGGACGAACGAAGGGCGAGGAAGCACGCCCCGCAAGCAGGGACCGATGGCGTTCAGGTCAGGCCGGCCGCGGTTTCGCCCGCCAGCCTTCCGTAGGTGGTGGCGGTGAGCAGGCCGTTGCCGGCGATATAGCCCCAGCGCGCCGGGCCCGAAACGCCGCGCGCCGCGCCGCCCCCGGCGAACAGGTTGGGGAAGGCGCTGCCGTCTTCGCGAAGCACGCGGGCCCGCGCATCCACCCTGAGTCCGCCCTGGGTGTGGAACAACGCGCCCGTCACGCGCACGCCGTACCAGGGCGCCTCCAGTTCCGGCCTGCCGGTGAAATCGCGGCCAAAGGGATCGGAGGCTTCGCCCCGGGTCAGGGCGGCCGTTTCGGCCAGCGTCTCCTCCAGCGCCTCGGCCGGCAGCCCGAACAGTTCCGCAAGTTCTCCCGGAGTCGAGGCCTCTCGCACCGCGCCCGCCGTGATCGCTTCGCGGTAGTCGTTGAATTCGTGCATCAATTCGTGCAGGCGCTGGTCGTAGACAGTAACGGCAACGTGTTCGGGCTGCGCCAGCACCTCCATCGCCTGCTCGGAATAGCCCAGCGATTCGTCGGAAAAGCGCCGTCCCTCGAGGTTCACCTGGACCCCGCCTTCGAGGATGACCGGCCACAGGATCGGCACGCCGTAGCCCTTCGCGAGACCCCCGTGCCCCTGGTAGGAGCGGATGTCGGCAATCGCCGCGCCCAGTTCCCGGCCCCACTGGATCGCCTCGCCCTGGTTGCCCGGATGACCGAAGAATTCGGCGTGGCGCAGCTCGGGGATGTATTCGGCCACCATTTCCCGGTTGCCGGCGAAACCGCAGCAGGCCAGGATCAGCGCGTCGCAGCCGAGGTCCTCGGCGCTGCCGTCCGGCCGCACGCAGCGCAGCCCGCTTATGCGTCCGTCTTCATCGGCGAAAAGGTCGCTGACGCGCGCGTCCGTCAACAGGTCGGCGCCGGCGTCGGTGCAGGCGTCCAGCAGGCTGCCCATCAGTTCGGCGCCGGTGCGGTTGGGGCTGCCGTGCATGCGTTTCACGCTGTGGCCCGTATACAGGAAACTGTCGACCAGCGACAGCGTCACGCCGCACTCGCCGGCCAGCCACTCCACCGTGCGCGCGGACTCGCGGGCCAGCGCCAGCACCATGTCCGCATCGGTCTGGTGCTTCGCCTTGGCCAGCACGTCCCGCGCGAACAGTTCCGGCGAGTCCTCGATCCCTTTCTCGCGCTGCATACGGGTGCCGGCGCCCGGGATCAGGCCGGTGGACATGCCGGTCGTGCCGATCGGAGCGGGGTCGCGCTCGAGTATCAGCACTTCGGCGCCCGCCTGCCGTGCCGCGAGCCCGGCGCACAGACCGCATCCGCCCGCGCCGACCACGGCCACCGGAACGCTCAAGTCGAAGCGGGCCTCTCTGGCGGGCAATACGCTCATCGGGTCTTGGGATGTCCGGCCCTGGTGGGGAAAACGGGAATCATACGCGCCCGCTTCCGGTTGCGTTATCGTTACCCACTTCTGTCTGAACATTCCCGGGAGAGCGTCTTATGAATCGGAGGGACTTGCTGCAGGTCGCGGCCGTGATGGGTATCGGGATCGGCGCTCCGCGCCTGTTGCCGGCGCAAGAGGCCGCGGACGGCGACGCGGAAAAACCGACTCTCCCCGGCGATCCGGAATCGCAATGCCGCGCGATGATCCGCGCCTACGGAAACGAGGGCGGCGATCCCTGCGTCTGGAAGACCCGCGGCAAGGTCTTTGCCGTTCAGGAGGACGCCGTGACCCCCATGTACGGGTTCCTGGGCAGCGAAACCGGGTGGTGGAAGCAGGTGGAGGAGCATGTGTGGGTGCGCTATCCGTCCACGGTTTCGTTCTTCACCGATCTGGAGACCGGCGAGTTCATCGACGAATACACCAGCCCCTTCAACGGCGCCACGGTTACGCTGCCGGCGAGCTTCATCCGGCACAAGGAAGGGCAGTACTACACGCCAAAGGGGGTGTGGTTCGGCAGCATGAAGCGAGTGTTCCCGGACCATTACGCCGAGAAGCCGCTGCACCTGGACTGGACCGACGACAACGGCGTGCTGCGCCTGCAGGAAGGCTCGCGTTTTCCCCCCATCCTCCCGCAGCCGTCGCTCGAATACGCTTCCCTTTTCGCCGCGACTCATGAAGTCCTGGGCGAGGAGCCGCGCCAGCCGACCGCCGCGGCCGGGGGCTGGAACATCTTCTCCGCCACCCGTCGGCCGTACAACGAGATGGGCATACTGCCCGGCCACGTGATATGGCATTTCGATGCGGTCAAGGTGCCGTCCTTCGAGGACCTGGACGCCGGCTATCTCGAACGCGCCCGGGCCCTGTCGCCGGTATTCGAGCAATCTCCCGAGCACGACGAGGGCCCGTCGTTCTTCGAACGCATCATCGAGATGCGCGGCTTCGGCTGAGCGGCCTTTCTCCGGTCGTTCATGCGCATCCTCAACCGGGAGGCGGTTGCCGAAGCGCTGTCGCACGCCGAGTGCATCGAGGCCGTGGAGTCCGCGATGCGGGCGGTCGCCCGGGGCGACACGATCATGCCGCTACGCCGGTACATGGACATCCCGCGGCAGGGCGGCAAGTTCACGCTGATGCCGGGGTACCTGGGCGAGCCGTGCACCTTCGGCGTCAAGATCGTGTCGAAATACCCGCGTTCGGCCGACAGTCCGTACGGTTCGCATGTGGGCGCCGTGATGATCTTCGACAGCGTGGAAGGAATACCGCTGGCGCTTCTCGACGGCAGCGAACTGACCGCGATCAGGACGGCCGCGGCCAGCGCGCTGGCCACGCGCATCCTGGCGCGCGCCGACGGAGCGACGCTCGCGATACTCGGCACCGGCACCCAGGCGCTTCACCACGTTCAGGCGCTGACCTGCGTTCGGCCGATCACCGAAGTGCGCGTCTGGGGGCGCACAGGCGCGCACGCCCGGCGGTTGCTGCGGCGGCTGGCATTGCCCGTTTCCGTTTCCGCCCGCGTCTGCGACCGTGCGCGCGAAGCCGTCGACGGCGCCGACATCGTCTGCACCACGACCTCGGCGGCCGAGCCGGTGCTTGAAGGCAAGTGGCTGGCGCCCGGTTGCCATGTGAACCTCGTCGGGGCCGCGATAGCCAGCTCGGCGGAGGCCGACGTCGACGTGGTGACCCGCTCGCGTTTCTTCGTCGACTACAAGGCCTCCGCGATGGACCAGGCGGGAGAACTGCTCGCCGCAATCCGGGACGGCGCCGTGTCCGAAGCGCACATCGCCGGCGAGATCGGCGAGGTGCTGGCGGGCGATGTGTCCGGACGGCGCGACGACGGGGAAATCACGGTGTACAAGTCTCTGGGCGTGGCCGCCCAGGACCTGGCTGCCGCTTATGCCGCTTTTCGCAACGCCGAGAGCAGGAACATCGGCGTGGAGCTCACCTGGGACTAGACCGGAGGAACAGACGATGACCGATGCTTTGGGATGGCGAAGGAAGTTCGGTGTGCTGGGGCCCTCCACGAACACCATCGTGCAACCGGATTTCGACGAGCTGCGCCCGCCGGGCGTAACCAACCACTACTCGCGAATCATCATTCAGGATGCCAATGCGATATCCGACGAGACCTTCATGGCCGGCACCATCGAGATTTCCGAGAACACGGCGGCAGCCGTTCGCGGCGTGCTGACCTGCAAGCCGGACTACCTGGTCATGGGGATGTCGGCAGTGACGTTTTACGGCGGCGTGAAGGGCGGCACGGAATGGAAAAGGAGGATCGAGGAGATCGCGGAACTGAAGCTGTCCGTAGGCTCAGAGGCCGTGGCCGATGCGCTCGACGCCTACGGCTCGCGCAACGTCGCGTTCATGTCTCCCTACTATCCGGTGGCCAACCGCGAGGTCAGCCGCTACCTGTCGGACCGCGGCTTCAACGTCGTGCGCGATTCCTGCCTGCGCTGCCCCTCATGGACCGCCATCGCCGAAGTGCCCGAGTCGCGGGTGGCCGGCGTATTCAGGGAACTCGACGGCGACGATGTCGACGCACTGGTGCAGGTAGGCACAAACCTTTCGGCGATCCGCCTGGCGGCGGGCGCCGAACGGTTGCTCGGCAAACCCGTGATCGCCATCAACACCGCCACCTACTGGCATGCGCTGAGGGCCAACGGTATCGAGGACAAGGTCATGGGGTTTGGCCGCCTGCTGGAGGAGTTCTAGCCTTATCCGGTGTCGAGAGTGGCGAGCTGTTCGGCCTCCATGTGCTGGCGTAATGGCTCGATGATGGGATCGAGGTCGCCTTCCATGATCTGCGGCAGCTTGTAGAGACTCAGGTTGACGCGGTGGTCGGTGACCCGGCCCTGCGGGAAGTTGTAGGTGCGGATCCGCTCGGAGCGGTCGCCGCTGCCCACCTGCGATCGGCGCTCCTCGGCGCGCTCGCGCTCAAGGCGGCTCTGCTCGGCGTCCAGCAGCCGCGCGCGCAGCAGCGACAGCGCCCGGGCGCGGTTCTTGTGCTGCGAGCGCTCGTCCTGGCACTCCACGACGATTCCGGTGGGCAGGTGGGTCAGGCGGACCGCCGAGTCGGTCTTGTTGACGTGCTGCCCGCCGGCGCCCGAGGCACGATAGGTATCGACCCGCAGGTCGCCGGGATCGATCTCGATCTCTCCCGTTTCCTCGGCTTCCGGCAGGACCGCCACCGTGCAGGCCGAGGTGTGAATCCGCCCTTGCGACTCGGTTTCCGGCACGCGCTGCACGCGGTGGGCGCCGGACTCGAACCGCAGGTACGAGAAGACCCGCTTGCCGGCCAGCCGGCAGACGACTTCCTTGTAGCCGCCGTGTTCGCCCTCGCTCATCTGGATGATTTCCCGGGTCCAGCCGCGCGCTTCCGCGTAGCGCGTGTACATGCGAAACAGGTCGCCGGCGAAAATCGCCGCTTCGTCGCCGCCGGTGCCGGCACGGATTTCCAGGTATACGTCGCGCGCGTCGCGCGGGTCCGGCTTGAGCAGGAAGCGGCGCAAACGCACTTCCAGGGCCGCCTGTTCGCGCCGCGCTTCCTCGGCCTCCTCCCGCGCCAGTTCGCGCAGTTCCTCGTCGTCTCCGCCGAGCATTTCTTCCGCCGAAGCCTCCGTTTCCAGCGCCCGCTCCAGGTGTTCCAGCAGGCTGGCCAGGGGCTGAAGACGGGCGTGCTCGCGGCCGGCGTCGCGCCGGCGCACCGAATCCGAAAGCACTTCAGGATCGGCCAGCGACGCCTCAAGTTGTTCAAAGCGGGCCTTGAGGCCGCGGAGTTTTTCCAGCAGGGCGGGGTTCATGGTCGTTTCCGCGCGGGGCCTGTCGGCCGACACTGGGGCTATTATCGCAGTGTGGATCTTCGTCGCCGCAGCAGGTTGGCCGCCGTCTTTCTCGCAGGGTTCTTCCTCGCGGCTTGCGCAAGCGCGCAGATGTGGCTGGCGGATGCCGGCTGGCCCGCGTTTCCGGGCAATGAGGCCAGTGCCCTGCTGGCCGAAGCGCAGCGCTCGCCGGAAGGTGCGCCGACAGCGCTGAAGGCCAGGGAGGCGGCGGAGTTCGCGTTCCGGCGCGATCTGTACGCCGTTGCTCTGGAAGCGGCGGCCATGTGGCAGGCGGGCGAGGGTGGCGACCCGGAAGCGCTGGCGCTGCTGACGGCCCTTAACGCGGCTGATGGAAACATGCAGGCGGCGTTCGAAGCGGCGCAGGCCGGTATTTCCGCGGATACGGATGACGGGCGGTTTCTCGCATTGCTCGAGGGGCGGTTGAACGCAATCAATTCGGAGGCGCTCACTACGGCGGCCCTGGAGCCGCTGACCGACCGGCTTGCAGCCGAGCATCCCGATTCGCCCCGGGTACTGAGTCTCGCGGCGCGGGTCGCGCTGGCCGCAAACGAGTTTTCGCGGGCAGCCCGATTGGCGAACGCCCTGCTGCAGCTCGATCCCGGAAACGACGATGCGCATGTTCTCGCGGCCACCGCGCTGTTGCGGGGCGGCCAGCCGGATGCCGCCCTGGCCCGGCTGACCGAGCAACTGGCCACCCGCGACAGCCTGGCGCTGGAACAGAACTACGTGGTGTTGCTGCTGGAGGCGCGCCAGCCGCGCGAGGCCCTGAGCCGCCTGAGAAACCTGCGTGCGGCCAACCCGGGCTCCGCGGACCTGGCGATGCAGGAGGCGAGGATCCTGCAGGCGCTGGGCGCGGCCAATCTGGCCGAGTCGATATATCTTGAGCTTTTTTCGCGCGGCCACAATGCCGATTCCTGCCGGTTGGCCCTGGGGCAGATCGCCGCCGGGCGAGGGGACTGGCTGGAGTCGATCGAGTGGCTCGCCGGGATAGAGTCGGAGCGGCTTGCGCCCGCGGCCACCGAGTTGCTGGTCAGGGCCTTCGTCGCGCGGAATGAGATCGACGAAGCGCTGGCAACTCTTCTGGATCATGTCCGGCGTTATCCCCGGCACACCTTCGAGGGCCTGCCGCTGTTCGCCTTCGCGATGCGGGCCGGCGGCCGCGACGTCGAGGCGCTGGCGGCTTATGAGGAAGCCCTTCGCTACCGGCCGCAAAGCCGCCGCCTGAGGATGCAGAGGGCCCACCTGCTGCTGGACCTCGGCGAACACCGCAGGGCGATACGCGAGATGGAGGGCCTGCTGGACGACTACCCGCGTGACTCGGAAGTGCTCAATGCCCTGGGATACACGCTGGCGGACCGGGGCATACGCCTCGAGGAGGCCCATGGTCACGTCAGCCTGGCGCTGGAGCTCGACCCCGGCTCGCCCGCGATCGTGGACAGCATGGGCTGGGTGCTTTACCGGCTGGGAAGAAAGGAGGAGGCGGTGCCGCTTTTGGAGCAGGCGCTTGAAAGCCTTCCGCATCCCGAAGTGGCCGCGCACCTTTGCGAGGTGCTGTACGAACTGGGTCAGATCGAACGGGCCGACGAACTGCTGCGCGAATCGCTGGCGCAGTACGAGGACACGACTCTGCTGGAGGCAGTCCGGGAAAGGTATTCGCGGTGAGGGGGGCATGGCCGGCCCCCGGTTTCCTGGTTGCGGTGTCGTTGCTGCTGACGGGCTGCACGGCCGCCGGGAATATTTCCCCCGGCGTCCTGGACGCGGCCGCGCTTGCGGAACTTGAATCCTGGGGACTGCGCGGCCGGGTGGCGCTGAACCGGGAGGGCCGGGGTGCGCAGGCCAATGTGCTGTGGCGCCAGGAAGGCCCTCTGGCGCGGCTGGAATTGAGCGGACCCTGGGGCGTGGGCGCCGAGCGCGTGCGGATCGAGGGCGGCGACGTCAACCTGTTCAGCGAGGGCGACTGGGTTTCGATGTGCGCGCCCGGCATGCGGATCGATGAGCTGGAAATGCTGTGCGACAGCGCGCCGCTGAACAGCCTTCCCTACTGGCTGCGCGGGTTGCCCGATCCCGCTTCTCCTTTCACCGAATACAGCTCCGGACAGGGCGCGGTCCGGGAATTCCTCCAGGACGGCTGGCGCATCGAGGTGAACGCGCTGGCCCGCTCGGGCGACCTTGCCGTTCCCCGAAGGCTGAATATTTCCGGCCCGGGCGCAACCATGAAGGTCGCCATCACGAACTGGGAGTTGCCGCCTGCCCGCCGATAACCGAATACAGATCACCGACGAATTCGCCCGTGCGCTCGACGGCATGGAGCAGGGCGCCCGGCACCTGCTGATTACCGGCAGCGCGGGCACCGGCAAGTCCACGCTCCTGAGTCACTTCTGCCGCAGCGTCGACTGGGACCCGGTCGTCCTGGCGCCAACCGGCGTGGCGGCCCTGAATGTCGGCGGTCAGACCGTTCACCGCTTTTTCGGCTTCGGAATCGACGTGACGCCCGAGGCCATCGCCGCGCGCCGCGGCAAGCCGCGCAACGCCAGGCTATACAGGAGTCTGCGCACGCTGATCATCGACGAGGTATCGATGCTGCGCGCCGACCTGCTCGACTGCGTGGACCTGTTCCTGAGGCGCTATGGCCCCAGCCCCAATGCGCGCTTCGGCGGCGTCCAGATGGTGTTCATCGGCGACCTCTACCAGCTTCCGCCGGTGGTTACCGGACTGGAGCACCAGGCGCTGCGCCAGGTCTACGATTCCCCCCATTTCTTCAGCGCCCGCGCGCTGGAGGACGTCGAGCTGGAGATCGTCGAACTCACGCGCGTATTCCGGCAGCGCGACCGCGAGTTCGTGCGGTTGCTGAACCGCGTCCGCAAGAAATCCCTGGAAGACAGCGATCTGGAGCGTCTGAATCGGCGGGTGGACCCCCATTTCGAGCCGCCCGACGACCAGGGTTACATCACGCTGACCGGCACCAACCGCAAGGCGGGCCTGATCAACCGCATGCGGCTGGATGGTCTCGCCGCCCCGGAGCATCGGTTCGATGCCGCGATCGAGGGAGCTTTCGGCCGCGAGTACTACCCCACCGAGGCGCAACTTCGCTTCAAGGCCGGCGCCCAGGTCATGCTGCTGAACAACGACGGCGCCGGGCGCTGGGTCAACGGCAGCATCGGTGTTATCGAGGGCGTGAAGATCGGCGGCGGCGACGCCTATGTGCTGGTGCGCCTGGCCGATTCCGGACGGCGGGTGCGGGTCGAGCCCCACGAATGGGAGCTGATCCGCTTCGAGGCCCGCGAGGGATCGATCGTCAGCAGCCCGGCGGGGACTTTCACCCAGTTTCCCTTCCGGCTGGCCTGGGCGGTGACCGTGCACAAGAGCCAGGGCAAGACCTTCGAAAGTATGGTGGTCGATCTCGACCGGGTGTTCGCCGCCGGGCAGGCCTACGTCGCCCTGAGCCGCTGCACGTCGTTCGAGGGGCTGGTGCTGACCCGCCCGCTGACGGCCGGTTCGATCCGCTGCGACTGGCGGGTGCAGCGCTTTCTGACCGGCGAGCAATACAGGCGCGCGGAACGCAAGCTGTCCACGGACACCAAGCTCGAAATCATCGAGAAAGCCATCGCCGACGCCAGCCCCCTGGATATCGAATACCTGAAGCGCAACGACGTGCGCACGCGTCGTCGCATCCGCCCGCTGGACGTGGGCATGCGCTCGTACTCCAACCGGGAATTCCTCGGCATGCGCGCCTGGTGCATGCTTCGCCAGGACGAGCGCACCTTTCGCGTCGACCGCATCCTCTCCGTCAGCCCTCCCGACCCCTGAACAGGCCCTATAATCGATCGTTCAGCATGGGGAGAATGCCATGAGTGACAAACCCGGCTACGCGGCCGATTTCATCAAGTCCGACACGGACCGGGCGACGTTCATGAAGGATCCGGCGATGGATCATCTGATGACGGCGCTGGTGTCGGTGAGTACCGAGCTTTGGGTGCAGGCCCGGCGGATGAAGATCATGGAGCGATTGCTGGAGGACCATGGGAAGGTGACCCGCGAGATGATCGAGGGATACCGACCGAGCGCCGAGGAGGAGGCGTCCTGGCGTGCCGAGCGCGACAGCTTCATCGAGCGGACCTTTGGTTCGATCACGGTGGGGCATTCGGGCGAGGGTCAGCCGATGATGGAGTTCCGCAACCGGTCGGGCATGGGAGGTGACCAGTCATGATGAATCGACGCACGATACTGGGTTCCCTGGCCGCGGCCTTTTCGGCCACGGTGGCGTCGCGCAAGGCGAGCGCGTCCACGGCCACTCCGCCCTCACCGCCGTTCGACTTCGAGCCGCGCGGCAACATCGGCAAGCTGGAGCGCCTGGCCAGTCTCGACCTGGAAAGCCGCCAGGACTTCCTGACCGGCTTCCGGGTCTGGTCGAACGGTCCTCTCGGCCGCGCCGCACAGGTTCGCGCCGAGGCCATCTTCAAGCAGGAGGGCATCGATCCCACCGCCGATCTTTCGATCGAGGCGCTGCGCGAGGTGCTGGAGCGCGATCCGGTAATCGGCGCCAGCATGCGCTACTGGATCAGCGGCCAGCAGATCAGCTGGAAGATCCTGCAGGAGGAGTTTCACGGCAAGGCCGACACCTACCTGGCGGAACTGGACGCGGCCGACAAGGCCGGTCCCGGCTCGCTGAAGCTGGACCCGGACCTCAAGGTCCCGGACTACGCTTCGCACGAAATCCACATTCAGCCCGGCGGCTACGTGGGCGATCCCTTTGCCGGCCACATCTATCACTACGGCACCAACCACTTCTACATGGGTCACAACGACCAGGACGAGGTGCACGCGCAACTGGCGGCGGCGGTCGAACCGCCGGAAGACGGCCAGGTCAAGCGCATTCTCGATCTGGCCTGCGGACCCGGCCAGTTGACCCTGGCGCTGAAGGACCGTTTCCCGGACGCCGAGGTGTGGGGACTGGACGTCTCCGCCCCGATGGTGCGTTATGCGCACATGCGGGCGGTCGAGCTCGGCAGGGAGCTTCACTTCGTGCAGGCGCTGGGCGAGAAGACCGGCTTTCCGGACGGTTTCTTCGACGTGGTCGCTTCATACATCGTCTTTCACGAGACCCCGGCGAGCATCACCAGGGACATCGTCGACGAGGTGCGGCGCATTACGCGCCCGAACGGCGTGTTCCAGCCGTTCGATTTCCCGAGCGACAAGCACCCGCCCACCGGTTACCGCCGTTTCCGGCGCTGGTGGGACCACCGCTGGAACCAGGAAGTGTGGCGCAACGAGTTCGCGAGCATGCATTTTCCGACCGAGATCGAGAAGGCCGGCTTTTCGGTGCGCGAAGCCAAGAAGGGCGTGCTGTTCTTCGGGCGGGTTCACGCAACGCGCAACGCTTGAGCCGCACCCGGCCACGAGGGCGCGACGCCCTCGCTTCCAGGCATGCCCTGGTTACGGGCATCGTCGCGGCATGCCTGCTGACGATCTCAATGGGCCCCGCTGCTCGCGCGCAGGCGACGGCGACCGCTGATGATGCGGCGGGTGAATGGCCCAATTTCGGAAGGGACCCCGGCGGCAGCCAGTATTCTCCGCTGGAGGAGATAACGCGGGAAAACGTAGGCCGTCTCGAACAGGCCTGGGTACACCACAGCGGCGACTACGCGGAAGGCCCCTTCAGGATCGGGTCGACGCAGCAGGCCGTGCCGCTGATGGCCAACGGGCTGGTCTATTTCTGCACGCCCTTCAACCGGGTGTTCGCCGTCGATGCTGAAAGCGGCGAAGACGTATGGGTATTCGATGCGCACGCCGCGCTGACGGGCAATGAAGCGGAACGCGCCGGCGAGCGCGGACCGAGCACCTGCCGCGGGGTGGCCTACTGGGAGCGAACGGAAGCATCTTCCGGGCCCTGTGTGAAGCGCATCTTCAAGGGCGACTTCACCGGCGCCGTGCACGCCATCGATGCGCTGACCGGGGAAGCCTGTCGGGACTTCGGCGCGGCCACGGATCACCCCGGCTACGTGTCGCACTGGGATTACGAGGGCTATGGCGAAGGAGAGGTTCGCGGCATGTCGTCGCCGCCGGTGGTGCTGGGCGACCTGGTGATCGCCGGCAGCGGTTCGAACGACGGCATAGCCGATGCGAACGACGGGGTGGTGCGGGCCTTCGACGTGCGAACCGGGGTAATGGTCTGGGAGTTCAATCCCATCCCTCCGGAGCACAGCGCCGTCACCGGCGCCGCCAACGTGTGGACCACGATGAGCGCCGATCCGGCGCGCAACCTGGTATTTCTGCCCACTACCAGCCCGTCGGTGGACTACTACGGCGGAGGCCGCCGCATCGACCTTCCGCTGGCCAACGCCGTAGTGGCGGTGGACGGGGCGACCGGCAAACCCGCCTGGTCGTTCCAGACCGTTCACCACGACCTGTACGACTACGACCTGCCGGGCCACGCCCTGCTGGTGACCATCCGCAAGGACGGAAAGGCGCGCGAGGTCGCCATCCAGCAGACCAAGAGCGGACATCTCTTCGTGTTCGACAGGGATACGGGCGAACCGGTTTTTCCCATCGAGGAGCAGGCCATTCCACCTTCGGACCTGCCCGACGAGACCGCCTTTCCCACTCAGCCCATACCCACGGGCATCTCGACCTTCGCCCGCACCGAACTGGACCGGGAGAGTCTTTTCGGGATAACCGCGCTGGACCGCAACTGGTGCCGCAGGCGGTTTGACGAATCGCGCTACGACGGCCTCTTCACGCCGCCCAGCCGGCGCGGCAGCATCCTGTTTCCTTCAGCGCTGGGCGGCGGCAACTGGGGCGGCGCGGCATTCGATCCGGCAACCAATCTTCTCGTGATCAAGGCCGAGAACCTGGCTACCTGGCTGCGCTTCGTGCCGCTGGAAGAAGGCGAGCATGACGGGCCGCTCGACTATCTCAACCGCACATTGAGCGGAACGCCGTACCGCGTGGAGGGCGAGGTCTGGATCTCGCCTTCGGGGTTCCCGTGTACGCCGCCCCCGTGGGGCACGCTGAGCGCCATCGACATGGACAGCGGCGAGTTGCGCTGGCAGGTGCCGCTGGGACGTCTGCGCGCGATGGGCATTACATTGCCGTCCGCGTTCGGCTGGGGTTCGCCCAGCGTCGGCGGTCCCATCGTTACCGCCGGGGGCCTGGTGTTCGTGGCCTCCACCCTCGATCACAACCTGCGCGCCCTGGACGTGGAGACCGGCGAGGAGCTCTGGTCCGGCGACTTGCCGGCGCCCGGCATGACGGTGCCGATCACCTACCGCGCGGGCGGACGGCAATACGTGGTGATCGCCGCCGGCGGCAACGCGCGGGCCGGGACCGCGCAATCGGATGCGGTGGTGGCGTTCGCCCTGCCGGACTGACCCCTAGGCCTCCAGAAGCCTGCGCGCAATGCGGCGCGCCCGCGGGAGATCACCCGCGACCTGGTCCTTCGGAACGGCGTGAAGCACGCCGAGCGTGTTGATCATTTCGGCCACGGTTCCCGACAGGCCGACCACGATCACTTCGGTGTCCGCGTCCCTGGCCACTTCAAGCAACTGCTCGATGACCATGGCGGCGCTGTCGTCGAGATACTTCGCGCCGGAAAAATCGAAGATCACGACTTCGTGGTCCTTGATGTCCGCGCCGATCACGCTCACCAGGTTGCGTGAAGAAGCGACCGTCAGCGTGCCGCGCAGGGCCACCATTCCGACCCGCGCCTGCAGGGGGTCGCCGATTTCCATGCCCTCTTCGCCGGCGAAGAATGTCCGGTCGAGCACCGGCACCGAAACCACGCTGTCGAGTTCGAGTCCCTTCAACTGGCGCGCGTGATTCATGCCGGCAACGATCAGGCCGATCGCTACGGCGGTGACCAGATCGACCGCGACCGTCAGGAGCAGCGTCATCAGCATGACCACCAGGTGGTCCCGCCTCAGGCGATGGATGCGCAGCAACAGGCGCCAGTCGACGATGTCCCAGCCGATCTTCATCAGGATGCCGGCCAGCACGGCGTGCGGAATCGGTTCCACGTACTCGCCGAACCCCAGCAGCAGGGCCAGCAGGAACAGCGCGCGTATGACGCCGGAAACCGGCGTGCTGCCTCCCGCCCGGATGTTGGTGACGGTCCCGATGGTGGCGCCGGCCCCGGGCATTCCCTGGAACAGCCCGGAAACGATGTTGCCGATCCCCTGTCCGACCAGTTCCTTGTCGGGCTTGTGCCGCGTGCCGGTCATCGAATCCGCCACCAGCGACGTCAGCAGGCTGTCCACGGAGCCCAGCAGCGCGAGGATGATGGCAGGGTGCAGGGCGCCCAGCAGGAAGTCGGCCGAAGGAAGCTGAAGGCTGATGGCCGGCAGGCCCTCCGGGATTGAGCCGATGGCAGGAGCTCCGGTCAGCCACAGGATTCCGATCGCGGAGCCGACGACGAGCGCAATCAGCGGAGCGGGGGCCAGGCGCTCCAGCCGCCGGGGCCAGAAGATGGTGATGGCGAGCGCCAGGGTTGCGATGGCCAGGGCGCTTGGGTTCAATCCCGGAATCGCGCCGGGCAGCGACCGCAGCGCTCCCATCGGACCCTCGGGCGAAGTGGGCGCGCCAAGGAACGGCAGCACCTGGATCAGCATGATGATGATGCCGATCCCGGACATGAATCCCGAGACCACAACATGGGGCGTGTAGACCACGAAGCGCCCGATCCGCAATACGCCCAGCAGCACCTGGATGAGCCCGGCGAGCACCACCACGATCAGCGCCTCGCTCAGGCTGTTCGCGTGGGTCGAGATGATCACGGCCATGGCGACGGTCATCGATGGCGTGGGCCCGGAAATCTGCGACCGCGTGCCGCCGAAGACCGAGGCGAAGAATCCGACGGCAATCGCCCCGTAAATCCCCGCCTCGGCGCCCAGGCCGGAGGCGATCCCGAACGCCAGCGCTACCGGGAGCGCGACCACGGCGGAGGTGATCCCGCCGAACACGTCGCCCTGAAATGTCTTCAGGTCGTACTTCATACGTTCAGAGGCTTCTTGCCCCGCGGGGTAGGCGGGGACATCAGGCGAACACGCGTTCTCCGATCCTGCGTCCGAAAACCAGCGCCGGCGTCAGCAGCATTCCGTTGACGATGCCGAAGCCGGTAGTCGCTCCCGCGCCCAGCACCTCGCCGGCGGCGTAGAGGTTGGGGATGGGATCGCCGTTGCCGTTCAGCACCTGAAGTTCCGGATTGACGGTCAGGCCCGCAAAGGAAATCAGGTGCGTGCCCTGCATGCGAATGGCGTAGTAGGGCGGCCTGCCGACCGGCAGCGGCATGTGCTCGCGGCCGAAATCAGGATCCTGGCCGCCCTCCTGACCGGAGTTGTAGCGCCTGATGGAGGCAGTCAGCCCATCGCCGTCGATGCCGGCCCAGTAGGCCAGCTCGGCCAGCGATTCGCCGCGCGAGAAGAAATGGTACTTGTCGAACGCCCAGTCCAGCCGGTCTCGGTCCCAGCCGCCCACCAGGGACGGCGCCGAGTCCATGATCTGCCGGTCGAACACGATCCAGAAGCGGTGGTCCTTCTGCCCAAGCAGCGCGTGCTCCCGGGCATCCACGCTGGGATGGTCCTCGCGCACGAAGCGTTGACCGCCCGAATTCACGTAGACCTCCCAGGGCAGGCGCGACTGCGGCGTGGTGCGCACGGGCACCGGGGCCGGATTGCTCGGCACATTGAAGTCGTTCAGCACCATGCCGAAGGCAACCTGGAAGAGCTCCGCGCCGCGCAGCGTTCCGCCCGCCGCCACGCCCATCTCCAGGCCGCCGCCGAGATTGTAGGGATAGGCCATGTTGGCATACAGCGGTGGGCCATGCAGTTCCTGGAACATTTCGGGGTTCCCCGCGCAGCCGCCGCTGGTCAGCGCTACCTTGCGGCCGAGCAGGTCCATTTTGCGTCCCGTTGAATCGCGCACCATCACTCCCTTCACCGCGCCGGCGTCGTCCTGAATCAACTCCAGCGCGTCGGTGCGGATCAGGAACTCGATCGAACCCGTGCGCGCCAGGTCGAGGAACTGGGGCAGCAGGACTTTCAGGATCGCGACCCCGTTCTGTTCCGCCCACTGGTAGCGCCGCGTCTTATAGGGTTCGTGTCCGCCGCTCATGACCGGGTGGCCCGGCAGCGGGGTGAAACCGTTCGCGCCCAACCAGTCAACGGTCCTGGCCGCTTCATTGACGAACACGCGCACGAGGTCCTGGTCGACCCTGCCCTTGCTGATGCGCATGATGTCGTCGAAGTGGGCTTCAGGCGAATCCTCGATCCCGTGTTCGGCCTGGATTCGCGTGCCCGCGGCGGCGATCTGTCCGAAGGAACGGTCGAGTGTGCCTCCCAGCCGGTGCGCCCGATCGACCACCAGCACGCGGGCGCCCTGCTGTGCGGCGAAGATCGCGCAGGGCAACCCCGCCGACCCGCCGCCCACCACGATCAGGTCCCAGGTCTCGCTGGCCGCCCGGCTGATGCGGGGCATCAGCGCCAGTGCCGCCGCCGCGCCCGCGCCCGCAATCAACTCTCTCTTGTTTAGCCGAAAATCCGCAGCGTCCGCCGCGGTACCAAAGTCAGTCTTGCCCATCAGGGGTCCTCCCACGGCTGTCAGGCGAACACGCGTTCGCCGATCATGCGCCCGAACACCAGCGCCGGCGTCAGCAGCATCCCGTTGGTGATGCCGAAGCCGGTCAACGCTCCCGCGCCCAGCACTTCGCCGGCGGCGTACAGATTGGGGATGGGATCGCCGTTCGCGTTCAGCACTTCAAGGTTCGTGTTCACGTTCAGGCCCGCAAAGGAAAGCAACTGGGTGCCCTGCATGCGGATGGCGTAGTACGGCGGCTGGCCCACCGGCAGCGGCATGTGCTCGCGGCCGAAATCGGAATCCCGGCCCGCCGCCTGGGCGGAGTTGTAGCGCCCGATGGAGGCTGCCAGCCCATCGCCATCGATGCCGGCCCAGTAGGCCAGTTCGGCCAGGGAATCGGCGCGCGAGAAAAAGTGATACTTGTCGAAGGCCCAGTCCAGCCGGTCGCTGTCCCAGCCCATGACGACCGACGGCGCCGCTTCCCGTATGCCCTGGTCGAACACGATCCAGTAGCGGTGGCCGTCCTGCGCCAGCAGCGAATGCTCGCGCGCGTCCACGCTGGGGTGGTCTTCGCGCACAAAGCGCTGTCCCGCGGTGTTGACGTACACCTCCCAGGGCATGCGCCGTTCCGGGGCGGTGCTGATGGGCACCCCGGCGGGCGTGCTCGGCACGTTGAAGTCGTTCAGCACCATGCCGAAGAACGTCTGGAAGAGTTCCGCGCCGCGCAGCGTGCCGCCCGCCGCCACGCCCATCTCCAGGCCGCCGCCCAGATTGTAGGGATAGGCCAGGCTGGCGTAGAGAGGGACCCCATGCAGGTCCCTGAACATTTCGGGGTTGCCCGCGCAACCGCCGCTGGTCAGCGCCACCTTGCGGCCCAGCAGGTCCATCTTGCGCCCCGTTGCATCGCGCACCATGACGCCCTTCACCGCGCCGGAATCGTCCTGTATGAGTTCCTGGGCGTCGGTGCGGATCAGAAATTCGATCGACCCCTGGCGGGCCAGGTCGAGGAACTGCGGAAGCAGGATCTTGAGGAGCGCGACCCCGCCCTGTTCGGCCCACTGGTAGCGCCGGGTCACGTACGGTTCGTGTCCGCCGGATTTGACGGGATGGCCGTCGAGCGGCGTGAACCCGTGCTCGCCCAGCCAGTCCAGGGTCCTGGCCGCATCATTGACGAAGAGCCTCACCAGGTCGGTATCGACCTTGCCCTTGCTGATCCGCATGACGTCGTCGAAGTGCGCCTCCGGCGAGTCCTCGATCTCCAGTTCGGCCTGAAGGCGGGTGCCCGCGGCCGCGATCTGGCCCGAGGAACGGTCCAGTGTGCCTCCCAGGCGGTGGGCGCGTTCCACCACGAGTACGCGGGCGCCCTGCTGGGCGGCAAAGATCGCGCAGGGAAGTCCCGCCGAGCCGCCGCCGATCACGATGAGGTCCCACGTCTCGCTGGCCGCCCGGCTGATTCGCGGCATCATGGCCAGCGCCGCCGCCGCGCCGGCGCCGGCAAGCAGTTCCCGCTTGTTGATTTGCACTTCCCCGGCTTCGGCCAGGAATTCAAACGATCTGTTGCGCATTTGAAGAACCCTCCCAATCGAGCCAGTCATTCTACGCACGATCCTGAGCTGAGCCTTCGGCCGCCGCCTCCTAGCCGAAGACACGCTCTCCGATCATGCGTCCGAACACCAGCGCCGGAGTGAGCATCATCCCGTTGACTATGCCGAAACCGGTGGTCGCCCCGGCCCCAATCACTTCGCCGGCGGCGTAGAGGTTGGGAATGGGCTCGCCGTCCCCATTCAGTACTTCGAGCTGCGGATTGACGTGCAAGCCGGCAAAAGTGAGCAATTGCGTGCCCTGCATGCGGATGGCGTAGAACGGCGGCCTGCGCACCGGCAACGGCATGTGCTCGCGGCCGAAGTCCGGGTCGCGCCCGCCGGCCTGTCCGGCGTTGTAGCGCCCGATGGCCGCCGCAAGGCCGTCCGCTTCGATGCCCGCCCAGAACGCCAGCTCGCCAAGCGTTTCGGCGCGCGAGAAGAAGTGATACTTGCTGAAGGCGAAGTCCAGCCGCGCACGGTCCCAGCCCAGAGCCACCGGCGGCGCCGTGTCCATGATCTCCTGGTCGAAGATCATCCAGTAGCGATGGTTGTCCTGGGCAAGCAGCGCGTGTTCGCGTTCGTCCACGCTCGGATGGTCCTCGCGCACGAAGCGCTGCCCGGCGGAGTTCACGTACACCTCCCAGGGCATGCGCCGTTCCGGGTAGCTGTTGACCGGGACTCCGGCGGGGGTGCTCGGCACGTTGAAGTCGTTCAGCACCATGCCGAAGAAGGTCGTGAACAGTTCCGCGCCCCGCAGGACGCCGCCCGCCGCCAGGCCCATTTCCAGGCCGCCGCCGAGATTGAACGGATAGGCCAGCCGTGCATACATCGGAACGCCGTGCAGCCGCTCGAACATCTCGGGATTGCCTCCGCATCCTCCGGTGGTAATCGCCACCTTGCGCGCCATCAGGTCCATCCTGCGGCCCAGGGCGTCTTCCACCATCACTCCTGTGACGGCGCCGCCGGCGTCCTGAATGAGTTCCTTCGCGTCGCTACGGATCAGGAATTCGATCGAGCCCTTGCGGACCAGGTCCATGAATACCGGCAGGAGGGTCCTCAGGATCGCCACGCCGTTCCCCGCCGCCCACTGGTAGCGCCGCACGCGATAGGGTTCATGGCCGCCGGTGGTTACCGGGTGGTCGGGCAACGGAGTAAAGCCCCGGTCGCAGAGCCAGTCCACGGTCCCGGCCGCCTCGTTCACGAACACGCGGGCCAGTTCGGGGTCCACCTTGCCGCGGCTGATTCGCATGATGTCGTCGAAATGCGCTTCCGGCGAATCCTCAATGCCTTGTTCCGCCTGAATACGCGTTCCGGCCGCGGCGATCTGCCCCGTGGAGCGGTCCAGCGTTCCCCCCAGCCGGTGCGCCCGGTCCACTACCAGGACCCGCGCGCCCTGCTGGGCTGCGAAGATCGCGCACGGCAGCCCCGCCGAGCCTCCGCCCACGACGATCAGGTCCCAGGTTTCGCTCGCCGCGGGGAAGTCTGAAGACTTGTTGCGCATTCGAAGAGCCTCCGAATCAGATTGCCATTCTACGCACGGCGTTTCCCGTTCCGCTGCCGGCCCTAAAATGCGCGTCTGCCTCGGGAAGGGACCATGGAAATCAAGGCCATCAGTTTTGACTGTTACGGAACGCTGATCGACTGGGAAAGCGGCATTGCCGACGCGTTGTCGGACTGGTCGCGGCGCCACGGAGCAGCCCCGGATCGCGCCGAATTGCTGGCGGCGTTCTCCGAGGCGGAGCCCGTGGTGCAGTCGGCGGATCCGCGCTTGCCCTATCCCGACGTGTTGCGCCGGGTAGCGCAAAGGATCGGACGCAGGTTGGCCCTGCCGGTAAGCGATGCCGAGGCCGGCGAGTTCGCCCGGTCGATTCGCCGCTGGCCGCCGTTTCCGGATACCTCGGAGGCGCTGACACGGTTGCGGGAGCGCTATCGACTGGCGGTGCTTTCGAACGTGGACAAGGAATCCTTCGCGGCGACCGAACGGGCCCTGGGCATCCGCTTCGATCTGGTTTGCACGGCCGAGGAAATCGGCTCTTACAAGCCGGACCCGCGCAACTTCCGCTTCCTTCTGTCCCGGCTTTCGGAGATGGACATTGCCGGCGGGGAACTGCTGCATGCGGCGCAAAGCCTGTTTCATGATGTTCAGCCTGCCGGTTCGCTGGGTATCCGCACCGCCTGGGTGGATCGATACGGCGGCGCGGAGAGCGGAGCGGCGCGCGCTCCGGAGGCCGAGGCGCTGCCCGATATCGCCGTGTCCAGCCTGGCCGAGCTCGTTCAGGCGCTCTAGAAGGGGAGCTCATGCCGTCCCGTATCATGCGCGGGTCATGGAAGCGCGCCTGACCGAAGGCCCCGTCGGCCGTCATCTCTGGGAACTGATGGTCCCGATGATGATCGGGTTGCTGGCCATGATCTCCTTCGGCCTGGTGGACGCCTGGTTCGTCAGCCGCCTGGGTCCTCTTCCACTGGCCGCCGTCAGCTATACGCAGCCCGTGGGATTCGTCGTGGCCGCCGTCGCGATGGGCATCGGCGTGGGCGCAAGCTCCGTGATCGCGCGTCTGCTGGGCCAGGGCAACAGGCGCCGGGTGCGGCGCATCGCCACCCACGCGTTCATGTTGAGCGGAATGCTGGGCCTGGTGATGCTGGCGCTGGGCTGGATCTTCATGGAAGACATCTTCGGCGTGATGGGCGCCGACGAGACCACGATGCCGCTGGTGCGCGACTATATGCAGATCTACCTGGTCGGCCTGGTTTTCGTGATCGGGCCCGCCATCGGCGGTTCGATCCTGCGCGCGCTGGGCGACGCCAAGTCGCCGGGCGTCCTGCTCGCCCTGACCGCCGGGGTCAATGCCGTTCTGGACCCTATCCTGATCTTCGGCCTTTTCGGTTTCCCGCGGATGGAGGTGCAGGGGGCTGCGCTTGCGACCGTGATCGCCAACGTGCTTTCGCTCGCGGCCATGCTGGTCATCGGTATCCGCCGCGACAAGTTCCTGACGCTGCGCGGCATGAAACTGATTCTCGATTCCTGGAAGCGCATCCTGCACGTGGGCCTTTCAGCCAGCGCTTCCGGACTGATGGCGCCCCTGACTTCCGCTTTCGTGGTGGCGATGGTGGCCCGCTTCGGCCAGACCGCGGTGGCCGGCTTCGGCGTCGGAATCCGCACCGAGGCGCTGGCGCTATTGCCGTATATGGCATTGGGCGCGGCGATCGGTCCGTTCGTGGGCCAGAACGCGGGCGCGGAACGGATGGACCGGGTGCGGGAGGCGCACAACTGGTGCCTGCGCTTCACGTCCATATACGGCCTCTCGGTGGCCGCCTTGCTGAGCATCTTCGCCGTACCGATCGTCGGACTCTTTACCGATGACCAGGGCGCCACGCGCGCGGCGGTGACGCAGCTTCGCATCCTGCCCTGGACGTATTGCCTGCTGGGCGTGACCATAGTCGCCAATACCTCGCTCAACGCGCTCGGAAAACCCCTGGCGGCGATGATGGTCTCGCTGTGCCGTACCTTGCTGGTCTATGTGCCGCTCTCGTGGCTGCTGGGCCTGTGGTTCGGGTTGATCGGGGTGTTCTTCGGCGGCGCCCTGGGCAACCTGGTGTCCGCGACCGTCGGCTTTCTGTTCCTGCGGCGCGGTCTGCGCCAGGTGGAGCTGACCGGCGCCCTTCCGGAAATGGACCGTGGCAGGTCCGCGGCTTAAGGCGCTTCTGGCCGCGCTCGCGCTGGCTGCGTGTGCGCCGGCCGGCGGCGAGGAGACGCTGACCCTGGTCAGTTCCTGGAACCGTCAGATCAACTTTTCGCAGCACGCCCAGGTTTATATCGATGCGGTCAACGAACGGGGGCGCGGCGTCGTGCAGATCGAGTTCATCGGCGGCCCGGAAGTCATCCCGCAGCGCCAGCTCTTCTACGCTCTTCGCCGCGGCGTGATCGACATGGCCCTGGGCGGCATCACCTACTATCTCGGCCTGCTTCCGGAGGGCGACGCCATCTTCGCCTCCAACATCGACCCCATGCAGGCGCGCGCCAGCGGCGCGCTCGAGGCCCTGCAGCCGTACTGGAAGAAGCGCGCCAACGCCCACCTGATCGGCTGGATGCAGTCGGGCATCGGCATCAGCATCTACCTGGCGCGCCGTCCCGAGTTCACGCCCGACGGCATGCCGGACTTGCGCGGTCTGAAGCTCCGCACCTCGCCGTCCAACCGGGAATTGCTCTACGCCTTCGGGGCCCGCCCCGTGCAGATTGCCTTGCGCGAAACCTATACCGCCCTGCAGCGCGGCATCGTGGATGGCCTGGCCTTTACCAGCGTGGGCCTCGCGGACCTGGGCGTGGAGGAGTTCGTCCGCTATCGCATCGACCCGGAAGTGCTCAACCTCTCCATCTGCCTGCAGATCAACCTGGACCGCTGGAACGCGCTGAGCGAGGAAGCGCGCCACATCCTGACCGACGAGGCGACGAAGTACGCGGTGGAGGCGAACCTATGGTTCCGCGACCTGCGCATTCGCGAATACGCGGAACTGGCCGAGACCGGTTTTCAGAGCGTGCCGGCGCCCGATCCGGAGGCCTTTCGGGACCTCGCCCACCAGGTGGTCTGGGAGCGTATGCGCAAGCGCGCTCCCGATTCCGTGAAGGCGCTGAAACCGCTCTTCTACGGCGAGGAGGACGGGGGTTAGCGCCATGGCCAAGGGTCGGGTATCCAGGGCCTGGGACAAGCTGGTGAACGGCCTTGTGCTTTTCGCCTG
>CAYMQG010000039.1:0-17147 GCA_964392625.1 uncultured Gammaproteobacteria bacterium
CCTCCCGGGCGCTCATCAACACATCCTCTCTTCCCAAAACCCGATACCCCCTGCCAAAGCAAAGCAATACCTTGTACTCCAATCAAAGGGGACATCTCTGCTTTGGAGAAAGGGGACATTACTGCTTTGGGCTAACACACGCATCCGCAAGAGGCGACAAACCAGGCGCACTTCGATATATTGAGCCGTTGCACAACGGAATCCACCCATGCTGCTGAACCGGGACCGCGCCGACGAGATCATGGATCGTGAACAGGTAGAGGCGCTGGTCGTTTCAACCCCGATCAATACCTATTACATCAGCAGTTGGGCCACGGATCCGAGCTGGGGCTTCGGCGATCTCGCGCTCGCAATCCTGCCGCGCGATCGCGACAAGGAAGGCGCCGTACTGACGATCGAGATCGACGCCGGTCAACCGCAGCAGCGTGACGGCACTTGGATGCGTATCGTCCGCGGTTACGCGCGCAAGCCGGGGACCGGCCCCGGCGGCATCCTGACCGACTTGCTGATCCGGAACGATCTGCCCCGGAACCACCAGGAAGCTGTGGCGTCGTACCTTACGGAATTGGGACTCCAGCAGTCCCGCGTCGCGTTCGAGGACCGCGGCCTGGCAATCGATGTCAAGGCGATTCTCGGCGACGGATTCAGTTTCATCGGCGCAAGGGACCTGATGCGTGAAATCCGCATGGTCAAGACTCCCGAGGAAGTCGCTCACATACGCTCGGCATCGCGCAAGACCGAACTGGCCCTGCAGATCAGCGCGGAAGCGATTGCCGCCGGTGCGAACTGCGCCGAAGCCGAGCGTTGCTTCTGGTCGGGCGCGGCGCTGGCCGGCGGCAGACCGGTCTTCCTGCTCATCACGCCTTATCGGCCCGGTCACGGAATCCTCGGCAAAGATTCCGCGCTGCTGCCCGGCGACATGGTCACGTTCGACGCGACAGCCGAATTCGCTCACTACACCAGCGACATCGGGCGCACCGCAATCATCGGAGAACCCAAGGCCGAGCAGCTCCGGCGCTACAACGCGACCCGGCAGGGCTGGACGAATGCCCTGGATGAATTCCGGCCCGGCAGGATGTCGCTCGACGTGGAGCAAGCTGTCGCTCAATCCATCCGCGATGCGGGAAACCCCGATTTCAGGGCCTGCGGCGTCCATTCGGTCGGCCTGGAGCATACCGATCACCCGCACCCGGGAGGCGGAATCCACGATTTCGAACTGGTCGACGGGATGGTGATCAGTTGCGACCTGCCCTGGTTCCAGCCTGAAATCGGCAAATTCCACTTCGAGGACCTGATCTACATGAAGGAGGGGGTAGTTGAAGTCGTGAACGATGCCGATGGGCGCCTTTTCTCCTGCGTCGGCGGCCGGACCTACCGCGTCGAATGAGCATTCCCGATCCGGGCATTCGGCGCGCCTGAAGGAGATTCCATGCCGGACGCGCACCAGTTGATTCTGGCAATTTTCGTCCACAACAGCGGTTCGCACCCCGGCGGCTGGCGCTATCCGAGGGGAGGCCCGCTTGATCAGCACGACTTCGGCAACTTCGCGCGGCTGGCGAGAAAGGCCGAGCAGGGAAAGCTCCACATCTACTTCTCGGGCGATTCGATGGGCTACCCCAATATCAAGGGCAGGGAAGCTTTCGCGGCCACCGACTACGCCGGCAAGCTGGAGCCCAGCACGCTGCTTGGGGCGCTTGCGACAGTTACCGAACATATCGGCCTGGTGGCGACAATGTCCACCACGTTCAACGAACCCTATGCGGTCGCCCGCCGTTTTGCGTCACTCGACCATATTTCGAACGGCCGCGCCGGTTGGAACGTCGTCACGTCAACGAGTTCGATCGAGGCGCGCAACTTCGGCTTCGAGAGGATCATGGACCACGACCGTCGATACGAGCGCGCCGAGGAGTTCGTCGATGTCGTGCGCAGGCTTTGGGACAGCTGGGAAGACGATGCCATCATCCGCGACGCCAGCGCGGGGCGGTACTTTTCGCCCGATAAGGTCCATCAACTGGACCACGAGGGCGAATTCTTCCGGGTTGCCGGCCCGCTGAATATCGGCCGGCCGCCCCAGGGCCACCCCGTCATCGTCCAGGCGGGCGGCTCACCGCCGGGGAGAGCGCTGGCCGCGAGGACCGCCGACCTGATATTCACCGCACAGAACAACCTGGACGACGCGCGGGCCTTCTATAAGGACATGAAGCAACGCGCCGCCGGTTTCGGCCGTGATCCCGCAAAGTTCAAGGTGATTCCCTCGGTGCAGTTCATCGTGGGAGGAACGGAACAGGAAGCCAAACGCAAACAGCAGGAACTGATCGACCTGATTCCGGACGCGCTCGCCATACAGACCCTGCAATTGCAGATCGGCGCGGACCTGTCGCATTGCTCCCCGGAGGACCCCTTGCCCGAAATCGAGAAAACCGAGGGCGGGCAATGGGTCCAGGAACAGATCGTCAAGATGGCCCGCCAGGACAATCTCTCGATACGTGAGCTTGCACGGCGTGTCGTCGTATCCCGCGCCAGCCTGGTTCGGGCCGGATCTCCGGAGCAGATTGCCGATTTCTGTGAAGAGTGGTTTCGCGCCGGCGCCGCGGACGGCTTCTCGGTCACGCCGAATTACCTGCCGGAAAACCTGGACGAATTCGTCGATGAAGTCGTGCCGGTCCTGCAGGGACGCGGACTTTTTCGCAGGGACTACGAAGGCGGGACGCTACGCGAGAACCTCGGCCTGGAACGGCCCGCCAACAGTTTCTCGCTTGACCCGTCGCTCGGCACGGAACCCACGATCTGGTCCTGAGCGTCGCGGGACTACATGATCGACGGCTCTTCCACGTGCTCCTGCAGACAGCCCCTGAAGGCCTCGTCCGGCGGAAGGTCCACGTCCCAGAAGCGTGCGATCACCCTTTCCCCGGTCATGCCGTTGGTTGCGTCCGTGCATAACCACACGGCCGGCGGCACGATGATGTCGCCGGGCAGCAGGCGACCGCCGGCGCGCTGGCCGACAACGCCGGGCACCATGGCCGGCGTGATCAATTCGGTATCCGACGGACCGCCCGGCAACAGGATATTCACGTCGATGCCGGTTCCCTCAAGCTCGCCCGCCCAGCACCGATGCGCCGTTTCGAGCGCTGCCTTCGAAGACCCGTAAACGGAATTCCCCGGCCGGACCATATTCAGCAGGCTGGTGGAAACGGACACCACCTTGCCGAAATTCCGCTTCAGCATGTGCGGCATCACGGCTTGGGTCATGAAGAAGACGCCGAACAGGTTGGTTTCGACAATGGCGCGCAACTGCGGCTCGGTGACGTCGTAGAACGGCGTAATCTTCGCCAGTCTGTCGCCGAATTCCCCGTACGATCGCCCGGCGTTGTTGATCAGAACGTCTATGCGGCCGAATTCGCGAACGGTTTCTTCCGCGGTGCGGGCGCAATCTTCCGGTCGGGTAACGTCACCGGCCACGGCAATGCACCGGCCGGCCCCTGCGATGCGCTTTGCCTCGTCGACAACAGTCCCCAGCGTGTCGCCGTTGCGGCCGGTCAGCGTCACTCGCGCGCCGGCGCGCAGCAGTTCTTCCGCAATGAACCAGCCGAAGCCCCGGCTGCCGCCGGTGACGATGACGACGCGGTCCTTCAGTGACGGATGATGCAAGGCCCTCAAGGCGCTGTCGGACCAGGTCCCGCCCGACCCGGCGGCCGCCCGCCTGCCACTTCGATTCATGCTGTCATTGCTCATGGCGCTATTATTCCCCGTTCACTCTTGACTATCGTCAGGTTCCAAGGATGCCCCAGAACCCCGCTCCGGCGTCAACAGACTCCGCGATACCGACGCCGGCTGAGCTGACGGCGGCCGCCGAATCGCTCGCTCCGCTCGTTCGCGAGAATGCCGTCCTGGCGGAGGAGTTGCGCGACCCTGTGCCCGAGGTGGTGGAGGCGCTGAGAAAGTCAGGGCTGCACAAACTGTACAGGCCGCGACGCTTCGGGGGCTACGGTCTTGATTGGGGACCTCATTTCACCGTGAGTGAGCGGCTCGCGCGCGAGTGCGGATCAACCGGTTGGCTGGTGTCACTGGTCTTTTCCCACGTGATGTACCTGGGCCGGTTTCCGCTGGAGGCCCAGGAGGAGTTCTTTGAGAGCGCCGGTGACGACGCGGTGTTGGCGAGCGGCTCCGCGGGTGGAGGCGCCATCCGCCGCGATGGCTCGGACTGGCAATTGAAGGGGCGCTGGGCATTCGTCAGCGGCGTGAACGTGGCAAGCGGCGTGATGGTCACCGCCCGCAAAGACTCCAGCGGCCCGATTTCCCACTTTGCGATACTGCTTCCGGGAGAGTACCAGGTCCTGGACACCTGGCATGTCGAGGGACTTCGCGGTACCGGCAGCCATGACGTCGTGGTCGATCAGGTACTCGTGCCGGCGCGGCGCGTGATGACCATAGAAGAGTTCGCCAGCATGAATCCGCCGGGCGCGGCGATTGCGGAAAGCTACATACACCGGGTTCGCACTTGGCCCTATCAGACAAGCTGGCTCGTAGGGCCGCTGCTCGGCACGGCGCGGGGGGCTCTGGAGTCCTATTGCGAGCAAACCCGGGAGCGTACCGGAAGGCTGTTCGGAGAATCGATCGTGTCGCAGGTGCCGGTTCAGGTCCGCGTAGGCGAAGCGTGCGCGCGGCTCGACGCCGCGGAGTTGCTGTTTGAGGAAGTAATCAGGGTGCTTCATGCTGCGGGCGCGGCAGGTGAGGAAATCGCCGGCGAGCGTCTGCTGCGCCTGCGGCGGCTGATGACCTTAGGATCGCGGCTGTGCACGTCCACGGCCGACTCCCTGGCAGCCATGATGGGCGTTACGGGCCAAAAGGCGTCCAATCCCGTGCAACGGCTGTACCGCGATTGCCGCGCCATATCCACGCATATCGAGCTCAACTGGGATCAGTCCATGGCGCCGACAGGCAAGGTCCGACTGGGCGTGCCGACCGGAGACCCGCTGATCGACGGTGGCGCGACCTCAGACGACGCTTCACCAGTCCTCGGCAAGCAGATCTGATGGCGCTGTCCCTGCCGCGGGTTGCGCTCGGCTGCATGGGTTTCGGGTCCAGCCGTTGGCGGTCCTGGGTACTTGATGAGCAGGAGTCCCTGGAAATACTCGCCCGGGCGCTGGAGCTCGGCATCACCTTTTTCGATACCGCCAACGTGTACTCCACCGGACGCAGCGAGCGGGTGCTCGGCCGCATGTTGCGCAAGACCACAGCGCGCGGGCGCGTCATGATCGCAACCAAGGTCTATTTCCCGGTTGGTGAAGGCGAAATGGGCCTTTCCGCCCGCAACGTGATTGCGTCATGCGAAGCATCACTGCGGCGCTTGGATGTCGACACCATCGATCTGCTGCAGATACACCTCTACGACGATGAAACGCCCGTGGAAGAAACGATGGAAGCGCTTGCCCGGCTTGTGCGGGAAGGCAAGGTGCGCCACCTGGGTGCGAGCAATCTGCGCGCCTGGCAGCTGGCCAAGATGAACTTCACGGCGCGGGCCAACGGCTGGCCCGAGTTCGAGACCGTGCAGGTGCACTACAACCTGCTGTATCGCGAGGAAGAACGCGATCTCCTGCCGTTCTGCATCGACCAGGGCATTGCCGTATTGCCCTGGAGTCCGCTCGCGCGCGGCCGGCTGGCGCGCCCGCGCGCGCCCTTGTCCACTCCCCGTGCAATGGTGGACGACGTAGCGGACCAGATGTATGGCGCGCCGCGCGACGAAGTGCTCGACGTGCTGGCGGAGGTGTCGGACGAATATGGAATCAAGCCCGCCTGCGCGGCCCTGGCCTGGCTGTGGACCCGGCCGGCCGTGACCACCCCGGTGGTCGGCGCGACCCGTCTCGAACACATCGGGGATGCGCTGGCCGCGGCCGAAATGTCGCTTCCGGACGCGCTGCTGAGCCGGTTGAATGAAGCCTACAGCACCCGTCCGTACATGGAGCTTCCGGAAACGGCCAGTAATCAGACCGTCCTGGAAACAATAGATTCATGCCAATAGACGCAAACCTCACTTTCGTCAGGAGAAACAGATGAGCAATACCTGGTTGATTTCCGGCGCCAATCGCGGCATCGGCCTTGGATACGCAAGACAACTTCTTGCCATGGGAGAAAAAGTGATTGCGGGAGTCCGTGACCCGGAAAATGCGGAATCGCTGATCGAATTATCCAGCCAATATTCACCTTCGCTCAATATCAGCCGACTGGACATGAACGACTGGGATTCCATCGACTCCTTTGCGGGGAATCTGGAAGGGGAGCGAATCGACTATTTAATCAACAACGCAGGCTTGTACGGCGGCAGTTGGACCAAGGACTCCCACCGGCAAAGCGTCGACAACATGGACTATGGGCTCTGGGAGGAGATCATGCGCGTCAACGTGATCGCTCAGTTCCGACTGACCAGGGCACTGGAAGGGTCCCTGATGCGGAGCGACAGTCCATTGGTGGTCATGATGTCGTCGGACCTCGGATCCATAGGCAACAACCTGAATGGGCAGAGTTACGCGTACCGCACCAGCAAGGCCGCGCTGAACATGATCGGCAGGAGTCTTGCGGCTGACCTCAGGGAACGCGGGATTCGAGTCATCTCCATGGCGCCGGGCTGGACACAAACCGCGTTGGGCGGTTGGACCGCCACGTGGAGCGTCGAAGACACCGTGGCGAAACAAATCAAGGTCGTCACGGCCCTGGGGCCGGAGGACACCGGCAGGTTCCTGAACCTGCATGGCGAGTCCGTGCCCTGGTGACATATGCCGGTTGACGTACTCCTCGTTGTCCATATCGCCGTGCTCGGGTACTGGCTGGGGTCCGAGTTCGTCATCAACAGCGAATTCCGCTTTGTCTGCCGCGCGGCGTCCATGCCATTCGAGGAGCGCAAGCGCCTGATGGAGCACGTCATGGACGTGGACCAGCACGTTCGCTATGCGCTGGTGCTCCAGGCCGGCCTGGGAACCGCCCTCTCGGCCCTGCTCGGCTATTTCCCCGGGGGCGCAACACTGGCGTGGACAGCCGGCTTCGCAACACTGCTTTGGCTCGCGTTCGTCGAGATCGTCCACCGCCTGAGGCACCGCGCGTCCGGAAGAAAACTGGCGTTTCTGGACCGCCTGGTCCGATATGCGCTGCTGGCAGCGCTGGTGCTGGGCGGCCTTGCCGCGGTCTTCGGAGCATTGGCGCTTCAGGCCTGGCTGGCCTGGAAACTCGTTCTGTTCGGCGCCGTCATCGCCTGCGGCATCGGTATCCGCTACTACATCATCCAGTTCTTCGGCATCTGGCGCCAAATCGAAGCCGACGGCTCCAACCCGTCGCACGAGCGCGCGATCCGCAAGAACTACGCGGCCGGCACCTCTATACTCGGCCTGCTCTGGCTATTCATCGCCGCCATCACCATCCTCTCCATATTCAAACCCGGCACCTGAGCCGCAGCCTAGCGGTGGTGCAGCTCCAGGATGTCGCCGTCATGAATGAGGTGCTTCGGACTCACCTGCTGACCGTCATACACCTTCTCCCCCCAGATCCGCGCGAACCGCAGGCTGCCGGCAATGTCCTTGTGCACCAGCGACGCCAGCTCGGCGACCGTGGCGCCGTGGCGCAACGTGAACGGCCGCCCCAGATCGGGCGGCTTGCCCGGCGTCTTGGTGTAAGCCCGCACCACGCCCAGTCCCCTGAACAGGAACCCGGGTATCGCATCCAGGTTCTCCCCGGTCTCGGCGGACACGGCAAGCGCAGGAAAGCCAAGTTTCCCGCTTAAGGCCTCCAGCCGGTCCCGATAGTCGCCCAGGTCGGTCTTGTTGGCCACCAGCAGGGCAGGGAGACGGATCCGGAACAGGTCCTCGAACGTCTCCTGACTGCGGGCCCGGCGCTTCCTGCGGCGGCGCTTGCGCGGGTCCGGCAGTCCCGGCCATTCGGCAACGAAGGTCACGCGCTTCTCGGCCATCTTGTCCAGCACCACGCCGACCTCAGCGGCACAGTCCGGCGAGGCGATATCCACGACCAGCAACACGCCGTCGGCCGGTTGCAGGGCGGTCGCAAGCCAGGGCTGGGTGCGCTCGAGCGCGACCGGGGGCAGGTCCACCAACTGAAAATGGATGTCGTGATACGGCGCCATCCCCGGTATCGGCGTCTCGGTGGTATGCGGCCAGGCGCCGACGGTGGACTGGGACCCCGTGAGCGCCGAGTGCAGTTGCGACTTGCCGGAGTTGGGCGCGCCCAGCAGCGCCACCTGGGCCGCTCCCTCGCGACGCACGGCGTGAGCGGGCCCGGACCGCGCGCCGCCCTTGCGCGGACGGGACAGTTCGGTCGTGAGCTGCTTGATCCGGGTCTTGATGTCCGCCTGTACGTGCTCGGTTCCCTTGTGCTTGGGGATGAGCCGCAGCATCTCGCGCAGGCAGCGCAGACGGTCTTGCGGTTCCCTGGCTTCGCGAAACGCCTGCTCGGCCTTCTTGTATTCCTGCGTGACGTTGGTGGGCATGGCGGCGAAAAGTTTACCCCCGGCGACGCATCGCGCGACACCAGAGCGCCGTTCAACGATAATGGCGGCGGTATGGGGAGTAGCGGGTTGTTTCACGTTATCGATACCCGGCAGTTCGACCGGCCGATGCTCGACCGTCTGTGCCGCCTGGCGACCCATGTGCGGACCCTCGCGAAATCGCGCACCGGCGCGCAAACCCTGCAGGCGCTGGCGCCCAACCGGCGAGCGATGCTCTATTTCACGCAGCCGTCCACCCGGACCTTCCTGTCCTTCAACAGCGCCTGCCATATCCTCGGCATGCAAACCAGCGAAATCCGCAATCCGTCCATCTCCTCGGAGGTGAAGGGCGAGACCTTCGAAGACAGCATCCGCACCTTCAGTTCTTACGCCGACGTCATCATCATGCGCACTCCGGAAGGCGGTAAGGCCGCGCGCGCGGCCGAACTCATGGACTCCATTCCGCGCCCGGTGCCGGTCATCAACGCCGGCAGCGGTCCCGACCAGCATCCCACCCAGGCCTTGCTGGACATCTACACGCTGGAGCGCAGCTTCGAGAAGCGCGGCGGCATAGACGGCAGCACCATCGCCATGATGGGTGACCTGCGGCGCGGCAGGACCGTGCGTTCGCTCAGCTACCTGATGAAGAACTACCGGGACGTTCGCCTGCGTTTCGTCGCGCCGCCGGGCTTCGAGATCAAGCAGGACATCCTCGACCATCTCGATGCCCACGGCGTGGAGTACGCCTCCACCAGCCGGCTGGACGACGTGCTGGGCGATCTGGACGCCTTGTACGTGACGCGGCTGCAGGAGGAATACGACGAGCAAGACGAATCGGAGCACGCCGATTACGCGTCCTACGCGATCGGTCCGGAACAGTTGCGGCGTTTTCCGGCCAAGGCAATCATCATGCATCCGCTGCCGCGCGGGCCGGAACTCGACCCCGGCATCGACAATGATCCGCGCATCATGTACTGGCGCCAGGAGCGAAACGGCATGTGGATGCGGGTCGCGCTGTTGGCGGCAATTTTCGACCTGGACGGCGGCCTGAATGTGAACTGAAAGTGATAAAGAAATTAACTATTTCATTTATCACTCTGATATCAATATTAATTCTGATATCCTGGCTGGCCTTTCTCGGAGTGCGCACAAGCAACACTCCGACCCGAGCGGGATCCGTCGACAAACCGATTCAGCTGAGCGTGCTCGATGCGCCCGTTACCATCAGGCGGGACCGCTACGGGATCCCTTACATCCATGCGCAATCGCTGGCCGACGCGATCCGGACGCAGGGATTCGTCACCGCGCAGGACCGGCTGACCCAGATGCTCCTGGCCCGCGAAGCGGTCAATGGACGTCTGGCCGAAAGTATCGGACCTCGCGGGGAGAGCAACGACATCAGCGTCCGGGTGCTTGGAATCAGGCAACTGGCCCGCAGGTTTGCGGCCGGCCTCGAGTCCCCCAGCCGGGAAATCCACGAGTGGTATCTCGAGGGCGTCAACGCCTATATCGCCACGCAGGAGCATGAGTTTCCGCTTGCGGTGCGCATTTCCGGGACATCGCCCGCGCCCTACACGCTGGAGGACATCAGCGCGCACTACCTGCTTCAGGCATATGACCTTACCGAGAACTGGCGCTCCGAGTGGCTGGCCCAGCGCCTCGTGGACCGGCTGGGCCGGGAAAAGGCCGCCCAGATCTCCCTGGTCAGCGTAAATCCCGATGACGGCAGCCGATGGGCGTCGGATTACGCGCTGGCGCCAAGGGAACCACTGCTGTCAATGCATGAGCAACCGCAAATGGAAGTCCGCCCGGTGGGCGGCTCCAACAGCTGGGCCGTGTCCGGGCGCCGGACGCGGCGGGCGGCCCCGATACTGGCCAACGACCCGCACCTCGACGCGCGCCGGCTTCCGGGCATCTGGTACCCCCTCGGCCTCATTACGCCGGAATGGCGAGCCGTGGGCGTTGCCGCGGCGGGATGGTCCGGCCTGGCCGTGGGGCGGTCCGATTCCATCGCCTGGGGCGTCACCAACTCCGCCGCCGACACGGCGGACCTGTTCATCGAGCGGCCCGATCCCGAAAACGAAGGCCATTACCTGGAAGGCGGGCTGTCCTTGCCGTACGAGGTCGTCAGCGAAACCGTACGGGTACGGGCCCCGGATTCTCCCGGCGGCATTCGGGAACGCACATTCGAGGTCCGGCGCAGCCGGCGCGGGCCGGTGGTGTCCGATACTCTGATCGTGGATGCGCACGGCCGCTCCCTGTCGCTGCGCTGGAGCGTGGCCGAGAACGTCGGCAGGCAGGTGGGCGTCGATCGATTGATGCTGGCGAAGGGTGTCGCCGAAGCCGGAGAGGCGATCCGCGACATCGTGGGCGCCCTCAACTACAACGTGGCCGACACCGCGGGAAATATCGCTCACTTCACCTCCGGGTATGTTCCCGTCCGGCTTAGGGGAGACGGCGCGCTCCCGCTGCCGGTAACGGACGGGGAGGACAACTGGACCGGGTTCGTTCCCTTTGAACGGGCGCCCTCTTCGATGAACCCGAAAAGAGGCTGGGTGGGCAACGCCAATCACCGGACAGTCAGCGGAAACTTCGACGGCATCTGGAGCAGCTATTCGGCCCCTTCCTGGCGCTACCGCCGAATGCTGGAACTGTTCGACAACGACCGCGTGTTCTCCGCCGAGGACCACTGGTCGGCGATCACCGATACCAGGAACACGCTGGCCCGCGACCTGGTCCCGCTGTTCCTGCCGGCCCTGGAGGCCGCTCACGAAACGCAGGCGGCCGCCGAGATTCTCGGCGACTGGGATTACCGCGACGATGCCGGGAAGGCCGCGCCTGCGCTGTTCCAGCTGATGATCCGCGCGCTCGTGGTCCGAGTCTTCTCCGACGAGCTGGACACGCTGGTGTACAGCTACGAAGGCTCTCCCTATTTCTGGCAGGAGCGGGTCCATTCGATGCTGAATTCCGGCGAATCGGACTGGTTCGACGACATCAATACGCCGCAGACGGAGGGCCGGGACGACCTGATCCGGGGCGCGGCGCTGGATGCCTGGCGGCAACTTGAAGTGAGCCTGGGCGGGACCCCGCGCGACTGGCGCTGGGGCGATATCAGCCGGCTGAGAATTTCCAGCCCCGTCCCGGCGGCGGGCAACAGACTCTTGAACCGTTTACTGGGCGGGGGCGATTTTCCGCGCACGGGGTCGCCGGAGACCTTGTGGGGATCGTACGGCAGTCCGTCCTACGGCGCCTGGGGAATCGATTCCCTGCGCTTCGTCGCCGATCTGGGCGACCCGGACAAGGTGCTGGCGGTCATTCCCGGCGGCGTGAGCGGACGCCTGTTCGATCCGCACCTCAACGACCAGTTGCCGCTATGGCTGTCCGGCGAAATCAACTACTGGTGGTTCTCCGACGAGGCCATCAGCGCCAACGCGCGTAAGGAAGTCACGCTCGCGCCATGAAACCGACCCGTGAGGACCCGGAATGCTGAAAAAAATCGGAATCGCGCTTATCGCCATGCTGTTGGTGATCGTCCTGGCAGCCGCCGCGGGAATCGCCTGGCTCAGGGAGAGCAATATCCCGGACCGTGACCGGGACATCGGCGATGCGGCCGTCCTCGCGATGCTGGATGACGAAGTGCGCGTGAAGAGAGACCGCCAGGGAGTCCCCTACATCTACGCGGAGACGCTGGCCGACGCCGTGCGCGTCCAGGGTTTCGTCACGGCCCAGGACCGCCTGTCGCAGATGCTGCTGACCCGCGAGCTGTTTCGCGGACGCCTGTCCGAGCAGATCGGGGAGGCCGGGCTGCGCAGCGATACGCTGATCCGGGTCATGGGCCTCAGCCGCATGGGGTCCATGTGGGCGGCGCAACTCGAATCGCCCAGCCGCGAATTGCATGAATGGTTTCTTGAGGGGGTGAACGCCTACATCGCGACGCAGGCCGATGAATTTCCGCTGGCCGTGCGGCTGGCCGGGGAGCCGCCGGCGCCGTTCACGCTGGAAGATCTGACGACGCAGTACCTGTTCCTGGCGTTCAACAGCACGGGAAACTGGCGCACGGAAGTACTCAGCCAGGCACTGGTCGATCATCTCGGCGCCGGCAAGGCCGCCGAAATCTCGATGCTGACCGTCAATCCCGACGACGAGAGCGAGTGGGCATCGGACTACAGCCTGGCTGAGAACTCCCCGCCGACGGGCGGGCCCGCGAGTTTCCCCGAGCTACCGGAGCCGGCGGACGGCTCCAACAGCTGGGCGACATCGGCCCGGCGGTCGGCGGGCAACGCGCCGATCGTGGCCAATGACCCGCACATCGACGTACGCCGCCTGCCCAGCATCTGGCATCCGGTGGGTCTGATCACGCCCGAATGGCGGGCGGTGGGCACCGCCGGCGCGGGCCTGCCGGGAATGGGTGTAGGCCGCTCCAGCGATGTTGCCTGGGGCATAACCAACGCCTTTTCCGATGTCGCCGACCTGTTCATCGAACGGGATGATCCCGACCGGCCGGGACACTACCTGGAAGGCGAACAGTCGGTTCCGTACCGGATCGTGGAGGAGACCATCCGCATACGCGACCGCAACGCGCCGGGCGGCTACCGCGAGCATCCGTTGACGGTTCGCCATACGCGGCGCGGACCGGTCATTTCCGATCACGGCCTGACCGGAGGCGACGGCCGCGTATATTCGCTGCGCTGGAGCGTGGCCGAGAATATCGGCACGCAGGTGGGAATCGAACGCGTCATGCTCGCGCGCGATACGTTTGAAGCCGGCGAAGTCATCGGCGTGATCAACGCTCCGTACAACTACACGGTAGGCGACACGAAGGGAAATATCGCGCACTACACGGCCGGTCACGTGCCGGTGCGGCGGCGGGGCGACGGAGCTCTGCCCCTTCCCGTTGTGGACACCGGGGACGACTGGCCGTCGTTTGTGCCCTTTGCCCGCGCTCCCACGTCCATCAACCCATCACGGGGATGGGTCGGCAACGCCAACCACCGCACCGTGAGCGGCGATTTTGACGGGCACTGGACCAGCTACGTGGCCTCCTCCTGGCGCTACCGGCGGATGCAGGAACTGTTTGACGGCGACGGCACGCTATCGGATGCCGACCACTGGTCGGCGATCAACGACACGCTCAACCCCATGGCCCGGGGCCTCGTCCCGGTCATGGTCCGGGCATTGGAAGCACACGCCGAAACGCGGGCCGCCGCTACGATGCTGGCCGACTGGAATTTCCACGACGAGCCGGAGCTGGCGGCGCCGGCCCTCTTCCAGGCAATGATGGCCAGCCTGGTCCGGCGCATTTTCGAGGACGAGTTGGGCGAGGTGTTGGCGCGGCAATACGCGCGCGACATCTACTACTGGCAGGAGCGCGTGTACCGGATGCTGCTGGCGGGCGAGTGGGAGTGGTTCGACGATACGCGCACCGAGGCGGTGGAGGGTCGCGACGACCTGCTGCGCGCCGCGGCGCGCGACGCCTGGACCGAATTGGAGGCGCGCCTCGGACCCGACCCGACCGCCTGGCGCTGGGGAGACCTGAGCCGGTTCCGGTTCAGCAACCCATGGGTGCCGGGCGAAATGGCGGACCGGCTGCTGGGCGGCGGCGACTATCCCGGCCGCGGCTCCGGAGAAACGCTGGGGCGGGCGCGCTTTCCGGGATTCGGAAACTACGATCCGCGGATAATCGATTCACTGCGTTTCGTGGCCGACCTCGGCGATCCGGACAAAGTCCTGGCGGTCATACCCGGCGGCGTCAGCGGGCGCCTGTTCGATCCGCACCTGAACGACCAGCTTCCGGCATGGCTGTCCGGCGATATCGGCTACTGGTGGTTCTCCGACGCCGCCATCGCCGCCGACGCGCAGCAGGAAATGACGTTCAAGCCATGACGCGTCCTGCATCGCTCGCCGCGCTCCTCGCCTGGCTACTGGCCACGGCGCCGCTCGCGATCGCGCAGGATGCCGCAAGCGGACTGCCCTGCGACACCGGCCTGTACGAATTCAGTGCGGACCATGAAGGCGCGCGCGCCAACGCCTGTCGGGTCTTCAATCCACGCGGCGTGATCCTGACCATCGATCCGGAGGACCCTCCGCCGATCAATCCCAGTCCCTGGTTCGGATTCCACGTGCGCGCGAAGAACGCGAACGAGCAGGGGACCGTGGTCGTCACGCTGCGCTATTCCGCCAGCCGGCATCGCTACGCGCCCCGCACCAGCGTCGACGGCCGCGAGTGGACCCCGCTGCCGGAGCGCCAATGGCTGGCCCACGAGGACGGCCGCGCGACGATGGAACTCAAACCCGGCGCGGACGGGCTGTTCGTTTCGGCGCAGGAGAACCTCGGACTGGGCTTCTACGAGGAATGGCGCCGCAACATGGCCGGGCGCTTCGACGGACTCCAGTGGCGCAGCATCGGCGACTCCAGGGGAGGACGCCCGATTTTCGCGGCAGAGACCGCTCCCGGCGCACCCCGCTACCTGCTCTTCATCGGCCGGCAGCATCCGCCCGAGGTCCCGGGCGCCCTGATGTTCATGGCCTTTGCCGAACGGCTGCTCGAAGACCGCTCAGGCGCCTGTGACGACCCGTCCTCGGCAAAATGCGCCTTCTATACCGGGCACAGCCTTGTTTTCATACCCAATCTCAATCCCGACGGCGTAGCGCTGGGGCACTGGCGGCACAACCTCGACGGGACCGACCTGAACCGCGACTGGGGAACTTTCGCGCAGCCCGAGACGCAGGCCGTCCAGCGCCTGATCGATTCGCTGGAAGAAGCCGGCAGTGCAATCGCGGTCATGCTGGATTTCCACTCCACGCGTAGAAACGTGTTCTACGTCCCGACCCTGAAGGACTCCACCCGTCCGCCGGCGTTCGCAACCCGGTGGCTGCGCCTGACGCGGGCAAGCGGGGCCGCCTACGCGTTCGAACGGGCGCCCCGGTCTTCGCAGGACACGACGATTGCCAAGAACTACTTCTATCGCCGCTTCGGCGTGCCGGCAATCACGGTCGAAACGGGCGACGACACGCCCAGGAACGAGATCGCTTCCACCGCACCCGTACTGGCGGACGCGCTGGTCGCGGTCCTGGGCGGCGCGAACGGCCCGCCGGGACGCCGCCGGGGCGCGTTGTGCCCGGATTTCTTCTGCTACCTGGCGGAAGCGAACAGGGCCTCGCTGGTCATGCTGAGCGAGGAAGGTCTGGTGAACCGCACGCGGGCGCAGGCGATTGCGGCCGCAATGATGCAATTGAGGGCGGAGCAGGAAGCCGAAGGCGCGGAGCGGGAGGCCAACTACCTGCCGTACGAGGAGCGCCTGATCGAACTGGCCGGCGAAGAAGCGGCCGACCTTCACCTGGGCCGGTCCCGCCAGGACCTTCACGGGGTAGTGCGCCGCATGCTCATTCGCGACCAGTGGCTTGCGCTGGCCGGCGGCGCCCTGAAGGCCCGGGCCGCCTTGCTGGGCCTCGCGGAGCAGGAGGCCGCGACGCCCATCCCGGCATACACCCACGGCGTGCAGGCGCAGCCCACGACGCTGGGCCACTACCTGCTGGCGTTCTCGGCCAACCTCGAGCGCGATCTTGAGCGGTACCGCGAAGGCTACGCCCGGATGAACCTGAGCCCGCTGGGCGCAGCCGCGCTCGGGACTTCCGGATTCGCATTGAACCGCGCACGGCTCGCGCGCCTTTTGGGCTTCGCCGCGCCGGTGGACAACAGTTACGACGCCAACTTCGTTTCTTCCGGCGACCTGCGCAGGGAACTCGCCAACATTCTCGAGTTGTCCGCCATTCCCATCGGCCAACTGGCGGAAAATCTCCACACGCAGTACCACAACCCCAGGCCATGGATCGTGCTCGACCAGTCCGCCGTGAGCATCAGCACGATCATGCCGCAGAAGCGCAACCCGCGCCCGCTGGACCGCGTTCGCAGCCAGGCCGGCAAGGTGCTGGGCGGTGCGCAGACCCAGATGCTGCTGGCGCACAACACCAACACCGGCATGCATGACTACCGCGACATCGCGCCGATCCTGGAACTGGCGGAGGATGCGGGGCTGATGTACCGGCGCTACACACGGCTCATCGGCCTGCTTCGCATCGACCGCGAACGGGCCCTGGACGAGTTGCGGCAGGGCTTCTCGACCATGACGGAGGTCGCCGACATGCTGGTACGCGAGGCCGGCCTGCCTTTCCGCGCCGCACACCGCTACGCCTCGGCCCTGACCGACTACGGGCGCGCGAACCGGCTGCGGCCGGAATCGCTGAGCGACGAGGAACTCGAGACGATCTACCGGGATACCATGGGCCGGCGCCTCCCCGTGCCCGTGGAAAAACTGCGCCGTGCGATGGACCCCGTGGCGATGCTGGCGGACCGCAAGGGCCCGGGGGGACCGCAGGCCGAAGAAGTCCGGCGAATGCTGAATGCGCACCGGGAGTCGCTGGAGCAGGGCCGGGCTTGGCTGGGTCGCGCCAACGAGGATCTGCTGGCGGCGTCGCTGGAGCTGCATGCGGCATTCGCCGCGCTGGCGCCAGCCAACGAATGACTGTTGGCAACAAATAGAAGTGTCCGGTTTTAGAACAAATGAACTGTCCGGTTTGGGTGCAGCGCTCCACAGCGCCTGAAGGACGGAGTCCGAAGGGCGCTGTGGAGCGCTGAGCGGTCGGTCGCCCGCTACGCCGCGGC
>CAYMQG010000040.1:0-3508 GCA_964392625.1 uncultured Gammaproteobacteria bacterium
CCTGGTGACGTACACCGAGGACAGGGAAGTCTGCATCGACCGAAACGCCAACCGCAATGCGTATTTCGGCGATCTGCACATCCATACCGCCTACTCCTACGACGCCCGCCCGCTGGGTACGAGAACCACGCCGGCCGACGCATACCGTTTCGCCAGGGGCGAAGCCATTCCGATCCCGCCCTACGCCGAGGACGGCAGCGTGCTGATGACTCAGCAGATCACGCGCCCGCTGGATTTCGCGGCGGTCACCGATCACTCCGAGTTCTTCGGTGAAATGAAGCTCTGTTTCGATGAAGAGAGCGAAGCTTACAACGCCGATTCCTGCAGGTTTCTGCGCGGGGAAAGCGGAGCGGGGCTGTCGCCTTTCATTCGGATAATCATCAGCGAGAATCCCGAACGCGTGACGGACATTTGCGGCGATGACGGGTCGGACTGTCTCAAGGCCTCTCTTTCCCTGTGGCAGGCCACCCAGGACATGGCCGAAGAAGCCTACGACCGGACCTCGGCCTGTAGCTTCACCACGTTCGTGGGTTACGAACATACGGGCACGCCCAGGGGCAACAACTATCACCGCAACGTCATTTTCCGGAACGACCGGGTGCCCGAGTACGCGATCTCCTATATCGAATCCCCCACGGACGTCGATTTGTGGGAGCAGTTGACCGAGCAGTGTCTGGAGGGCGTGGACGGTTGCGACGTGTTGGCGATCCCGCATAACTCGAACCTGAGTTCCGGGGCCATGTTCCCGTCCTTCATTTCCAGGTTCGAGTCCAGGGACACGGCGCGCGCGACAGCGGAACTGCGCAATGCCATGGAACCGGTAATGGAGGTGTTCCAGCACAAGGGCAATTCCGAGTGCTTCAACGGCTTGCCCAACATTCTCGGCGCCGAGGATGAACTGTGCCAACAGGAGCAGATGCGCAGCGTCGGCAGGGAAGTGTTTTCTTCCGCAGGCGAACCGTCTGTTGTACGGTTCTGTGAAGAGGGAGAAATCGGCATCCGCGGCTTTGCGCGCTTCGGCTGCATTTCGAAGAATGACTTCTTCCGAAGCATCCTCCTGACCGGCTTGCAGGACCAGGCCGTGATCGGCGTCAATTCCTACAAGATGGGTGTGATCGCCTCCACCGACGGACACATTTCCACCGCAGGCGGGACGGAGGAACAGCACTGGCACGGACACCTGGCGACGGAGACCGAATTCGAGAGCCGGCTGAGTTCACCTTACGGGTTGTATACCAATCCGGGCGGCCTGGCCGGGGTATGGGCCGTTGAAAATTCGCGCGACGCGATCTTCGAATCGTTGCGGCGCAAGGAGGTGTTCGGCACCACCGGAACGCGCATCGAGCCGCGGCTTTTCGCAGGCTGGGACTTTGGGGAAAACGCCTGCGGACTGGACGACAGGGCGGCGCGCGGCTACGCCCGTGGCATTCCCATGGGCGGCGACCTGAGCGACGGGCCTGCCGGCGCCCCGCCGCAACTCTTCGTAAGCGCCATCCAGGATCCGCACGCGGCGCAACTGCAGAAGCTGCAGGTGATCAAGGGCTGGATCGACGACGCTGGCCAGGCCCGTTACAAGATCTTCAATGTCGCAGGCCATGAGAATCAGGAGGGCGAGGTGGACCTGCAGACCGGGGCCTGGAGCGGCACGGGATCGGAGGACCTGTGCGCCGTGTTCGAGGACCCGGAGTTCGATCCCTCCGAGGCGTCGTACTACTACCTGCGGGCCGTGGAAGTGCCCACGCTGCGCTGGAACTGGGCGCAATGCATTGCCCTGCCGGCCGACGATCGTCCGGAAACCTGCGACACCGATGCACCGAAGACCATTCAGGAAATGGCCTGGACCTCGCCCATCTGGTACCTGCCGCCGGACGGCGACTAGCGCGGATATTGCGACGCATGAAGCCGCGCACGAAAAGGGCCCTTCTCGCGTTCCACCGATGGTCGGGGATTCTGGCCGGGCTCATCATAGTTCTTGTGGGCGTGACCGGTTCCCTGCTCGTCTTCGAGGATGAACTGGATATCGCACTGAGTCCGGATCTCTATAGCGCCGAGGTAACGGGATCCCGTCTGCCGCTCGATCAGGTCGTTTCACAAGCTGTCCAGGCCCATCCGGGTTGGCAGCCTGCCTTTGTCTCGCGCCTGGACGACGCGCCGGACAGAACGCTCACGGTTACGCTTGTGGACCCAGGCGGCAACGAACGCCAGGTGTTCGTCGATCCGTTCACAGCGGAAACTGTCGGTGAACGCTCCAGTCTGTCATCCCTGGCGCTGATCCGCAGGTTACATGGCGACTTGACGCTGGGCGCCATCGGCGAGAACGCACTCGGTCTCCTGTCGGTCCTGCTGATGGCCATGTTCACGATAGGACTGGCGTTGTGGTGGCCCAGGAAAGAGCGACTGCCTGAAGCTCTTTCGGTAAAGTGGGACGGCGGTTCGCGCCGTGTCATGCGCGACTTGCACAACCTCGGCGGCGTCTACATGTTCGCCTTCCTGTTTCTCTCGGCCGTGACGGTCCCGCCCATTGTCTGGAAGCTGACCGCGCCGCAGGCAGGACCGCCGGCGGCCACCGGAGCGCCGCCCCCGGCGCCGCCGTCCGCGCCGGGGAATGCCGGCCCGCCGATGCGGGCCCAAGCGGGTGGTCCGCCACCAACCATCCCCTGGCAGGACGCTGCCGATGCCGCAATCAAGGCCGTGCCCGGTTCCTGGCTGGGTTTCATTCTTCGGCCCCTGGGACCTCAGCCCTTTTTCCTGATTCGGGTTTTCCCTCCGGGCGAGAACGCGGTCGCAAGGCAAACGACAGTTTTCGTCAACCGGTATACGGGCGAAATCATCCGCCTGTCCGCCCCTGCCGCACCGACATGGATGTCATTGCTTTCCGCCGACTTTGCCGCAAGCCTGCACAGCGGAGCCGTAGCCGGTCTGCCCGGCCGTCTGGTCATGTTTGTCGCGGGCCTGTTCTTTCCGGCGCTGTTCGCGACCGGGTTTCTCCTGTGGTGGCGCAGGCGAAAAGTGCGCTGACTAGCGTTGCGGCGTGGACGGCCGCCGGTCCCCGACGATTCCGCGCATGATGGTGTTGGGAAGATAGGAATTGTCCCACTCGGTGCTCTCGTCGCGTAACGGCGGCAGTCCCGTGCGCAGAATCACCAGGTCCTGCGAGGGAATTACGTAAACCACCTGGTTGGCGTTGCCGTCGAACAGGTAAAGGTCGCCGGCCAGATAGGGTTCGCGGTGTAGGATTTCCGCCATGCCGCGGGCCGGGTTGGCGAAGCCGCGCCGCTCCGTATAGCGCCCGGCCACCCAGATGCTCAGGCCGAAGTAGGGGTTTTCAGGTGTGGGCGTGATCATTTCGTTGACGTACCCGTCCGGAAGAATCCGCTCGCCCTGCCATACGCCGTCCTGGAGCATGGCGATCGCCAGCCTCAGGAAGTTCTCCGCGGGCGCCAGCATACAGCATCCCGAGTGCGCCATGCCTGCGGGCCGGTTCACCCACACGGCGCCGCCCATCGCA
>CAYMQG010000041.1:0-5292 GCA_964392625.1 uncultured Gammaproteobacteria bacterium
TATTCGTCTCATGCTTCATGGTCGCGAGCAGCAGTTTCATGGCGCGTTGCCGGCTGGCGCTGCTGCCGGACGTTTCAGATCAAGGAACTCACGGGTTTCGACGGCGTCGAGAACCCGGCTGCCGAGCGTCTCGATGAGGCCCACCGCTTTCTCCACCAGGCCGGCGTTGGTGGCCAGAACCCCTCGCTCCAGGTAGAGATTGTCCTCCAGGCCCACTCTTGCGTGACCGCCGAGAAGCACGGCTTGCGCAACCATTGGAATCTGCATCGGCCCCACTCCGAATCCTGCCCAGATCGACCCTGGCGGTAATGAATCGCGCATGGCCTTCATGACGTCCGGCGTCGCCGGAGCACCGTGCACAACGCCGAGGCAAAGCTGAAACAACGGCGGGGCATCGAAGAGGTTTTCGCCCATCAGCAGTTTCGCGATCTCGATGTGGCCCAACTCGAACACTTCGATTTCCGGGCGCACCGAATGCTCCCGGTACGCCCTGAGTTCTTCCCGCAGCATGTTGGGCGTCGTCGCGTACACCATCTCGCCGAAATTGAGCGAGCCGCAATCGAGGGTGCCGATGTCGGAGCCGAGTTCAATGATGTGCCGCACTCTTTCCAGCGGCCCGACGAAATCGCACATCGGCGACAGCCTGACCTCATCCCCCAGCTCGAACCAGAGGTCGCCGCCCATGCCGCCGGTAAGGTTGAGGATCAATTCCGTGTTGCACTCCCGTATCCGCTCGACAACCTCCCTGTAAAGCGCCATTTCGCGCGAGGGTTGGCCTGTTTCCGGATCGCGGACGTGAATGTGGACGATGGCGGCGCCGGCACCCGCCGCTTCCAGCGCGTCTTTCGCGATCTCCCCGGGCGTGATCGGAACGTGGGGGCTCTTGTGGGCCGTATCCCCTGAACCGGTCAGTGCGCAGGTTATGAATGCCTCCGGGTTCACGATGGGATCTCGATGCCGGCGGACCGCAGCAGGCCGGTGAGCGGGCGGAGCTGCTTTTCGTAGTTGCGCCACTTGCCCACCGACGACCGGTACACGGGCTGCCGCACCTGGCTGGCGCTTGCGGTCATGGACGGCGCATCCTGTTCGTGAAACCGGGACAATTGATCCTCCCAATCCAGCCCGCAGTACTCGACCAAGCGACGGCTCTCCCGCTCCGGATCGTTCACCAGCGTTTCGTAGCTGACGTCGTACATCCAGCCGGGAAAAACGGATTTCCAATGCGCCATCAGTTTCCAATAGGCAACGAAGTACCTGCCCAGGTCTTCGAGGCTGTATGAAAACGGGTAAGCGCGCTGAAACAGGGTCTTGAATACCGCATAGCAGGTATCCATGGGATCGCGGCTGACGTGGATGATCTTGGCGTCCGGCAATGCCAGGCGAATCAGTCCGATATTCAGGTAGTTGAAGGGAAGCTTGTCGATGAAATGCGGTGTATCGCCGGTGCTGCCGCGGGTGCTCTGAATATAGGACGCGCCCAGTTCCCTCATGTCGAGCTTCAGCGAGGCGGGCACCATGGCGGTCTGTGCGACTTTTTTTTGCGCGCTCTGCCTGTTGACCATCTGCGCCATGACCTGCGGGAAGTTCGGCAGTTCTCCGGCCGACTTGACCTGGGAGTGGCTGCCGATGATTCGCTCGACGAGAGTGGTGCCCGTCCTGGGCATGCCGACGATGAAAATCGGTTCGGTTGAGCGGTATCCCTGCGAATCGACACGCCGAATCCGCGTATCGACGAATGTGGTGACGATCAGGTCGATCAGCTCGAGATCCTTGTTCACATCGTAGGTGAGGTGCCGTCTTCGAACCGCGGCGCCCCGGTTCAGATAGCGGAACGATTTCTCGAAAAGCTCCAGGTCCTCGCACTCCTTGGCCAGCGCATGGCACAGCATCGCCTCGCCCATGTAGTTGCCCGTGCCCCGCGCGAGAACCGCCTCCATCTGCCGGATGTGATTCCGCTCCCGGGTCTGTTTGCGCAGATCGGATCGGATCAGGTAGGCCTCGTATTCTGTCGGATCGCACTTGAGCGCCTCGTCGCACGCCTGCTCCGCCTCGTTGAGCAATCCCATGAATCGACAGGTCGCCGCCAGGCTGAAGTGATGCCTGGCGTTGCCCGGTTCCCGTTCGATCGCTTGTCTGTAGAATTCAGCCGCGCGCTCGTGCCTGTCCAGGCGAACGTAGAGGCTCGCAAGCATCGAAAACTGCTCGGCCGAGCCATCGAGACCGGTTTCGGCGCGCGCGAGGATTGCAGCCGCCCTGCGTTGCTCGTTCGCCGCTATATGGCATATGGCGAGGTGCAAACGGCGCTTGACATTGCCATTGTCCAGTTCAAGGGCCCGTTCGGCGAAGCTGATTGCTTTCGGAAAGTCCTTCGCGAGAACGGCGACCTCGCTGATTACCTGCTGGACCCCGCTGTGATCGCTGTACTCCCGCGCGAGCTCGTCAATGCGTGCAAGGACCCGCTCCGCTTTTCCCTGCCTGACGAGTTCCGACAATCGTCGCGCCATCTTCTCGCCGCTGGGCCGGGAGGCATTGCCTGGCATGGTCATGAAATTCGGGCGATTGCCGGCGGGCCTGTCGACTGAATCGCGATTGCTTCAGTCGGCCCGGCACGGTTCATCGCATGTAGTAGGTCGCACTGAGCCCGACAGTTCGCGGCCGTACAAGCACCAATCGATTGGTCTGCGGCGATACCAGGCTCGCCGAAACGGCGGCTTCTTTATCCGTCACATTCTTCGAGAACAGCCGCAATGTCCAGTTTTCCCAGTGATAGGCAACATTCGCGTTCCAGATCGTGTACGAGTCCAACCGGTATTCCCCTCTGCCGCCAGGGAAGCCGTTTTCAAAATCGGAGCGGTAAAAGCCATCGACGGTGAATCGCAGCGCGTTCCCGGCCACGGGAACGCGATAGCTCACCGACACCGCCGCCATGTGTTCCGAATGGCCCGGCAGCGGAGTTCCGTCCGTAACCGTCGAGGTGTAGATCTCTCCGTCCTCCACGAATTCGGCATCGGTGTATGTATATCCGAGCGTGTAACTCAGTTGATCTCCGGCGATGCCGCTGATCTCCAGCTCGAGCCCCCGGGATCGTGCGTCGGCGTTCGAGTTCCCGACCCCGTCCACACCGCTGAAAGCACCGGCGATCCTGGCCTGGGCGTTCTCCCAATCCATGGTGAACAAAGCGACGCTGTATTGGGCCGTATTGTTCGCCAGGCTGCCCTTTATGCCGATTTCGAGATTGTCCACCTTGTCTGCCGTGAAGGTGTTGACGTTCGGATAGGTGCCTCCGACGGTATCGTCCACGTAGCCTACGGTCGGCAGGGCATTGACGCCGCCATTCCGAAACCCCTGCGACCAGGTGAAGTAAACGTTCGAGTTGTCGTTGATCGCATAGGACGTGTTCACCTTGAACACAGTGTCGTCCACCGTGTCCTTGGATTGTTTGGACGAACCGCCCAGCGGCGGGTCGCCGCAATAGAAGCCCGCGCCGAAGCTTTCCAGGATCGTGTAGCAGGTGGGCAGGATCGATACGTTGTCGTTGTCGATGGTCTGTTCGAAAACGCGCGCACCGGCAGTGATCTGCCAGGCATCGGACACATTGAGGCTGACTTCGCCGAAGAGCGCCATTTCTTCGAATTTCGTCGTTCGATCCTGACGGTACACCAGGTTCGGCGGGTCCGTGAGTTGAACGGGCGTTCCGAAATAGGCCTGCAATCCCGAGGCTTCGAACCAGCCTTCGAAACCCGGCATGGTCTGCGTCGTCGTGAAGTCCAGTTCCTGGTCCAGATAGAAACCACCGACGATCCAGTCGATGCGGTTGTCGCCGCTCGATGCCAGGCGTATCTCCTGCACGAACGCTTCATCGCTGCCGTCATAGTTGGAAACCGTAGAAATGCGTGGATAGTAGAAATAGAAAAAGGAAAAGAAGTCTTCGTAGATTCCCGATGCATCAACACTGGTTTCCGTACTCAGGTCGTAGTAGGACGTCGCAGAGGTCAGCGTTGCAAACCCCAGGTCTGCGGTTGCCTCCATCGATGCCAGGTCGAGGCTCGACTCGAGGGGATTGGTGCCGTGCAGCCGGAGCGTGCGGTGTTCGCCGAAACTCTCCGCCTGATAGTTGTCGGTTTCAATCTCCTGATGGTGGTACGTCAGCACCGCTTCCAGGCTCTCGTTGATATCCAACAACACGGCAGCCCGCACATGGCTGACGTCGCCTTCGTTGGAGTCCTCCATCGATCCGGACCGGTCGGGGCCGCTGCCGAGGAAGTCGCTCGGGTCAGCCAGCAGAAAGGCCCCGTCCGGGCCCCGGTTTCCCAGCGCCACCGCATCGACAAAACCCGCCACCTGCTCGTATCCCGCAGACAGCCGGAAGGCGGCATTGTCGCTGACGGGAACGTTCAGCATCGCGTCGACATCGTAACTCAGGTCGTCGGCGTTCGCGGTACTCGAACCACCGGCCCGCACTCTGGCCTCGAACTGGTTCGTATCCGGCTTTCTGGGGATGATGCGCAGCGTCCCGCCGAGCGACCCTGCGCCGTACAGCGTGCCTTGCGGGCCTCTCAAAACCTCGACCCGCTCGATGTCGGTCAGCTTCAAGCTGTAGTAAACCGGCGTCTCGCCCACATAGGTCGAAACCGTCGGACGGGCCAGGTTCGGTATCTCGCCGGCACCGCTTCCTGGCTCGGCCGACAGTCCCCGCATTACCAGCGTGCTGTTGTTGCCCGCCTCCCTCAGACCGACATCGTTGATGTTGAGCCCGGGTACCCGGCGCACGAATTCCCCGAGCGCGGTAATCTCGCGCTGCTCGAGGCTGTCTCCGGTATACGCCGAAATGTTGTACGGCACATCCTGGACGGAGGTTGCACGGCGGGTCGCCGTGACCACGATCTCCTCCAGTTCCTGAGCGGCTGCAGAATGCGACCCTGCAAGCGCCGCGGATACCGCGGCGGCAATGGCGGTGGTTTGAAATCTGCGCTTTCCCGATGTGTTCCCTTGCATTGCCCCTTCCTCCAGACGACCGGAACTTCACGCTCGCAACAGGCTGCGGCTCCCTCCGGTAGCCCCAAGTTAGTGTATTGCAAAACTGGATGCAATTGGCTTAAGTTGCTACGCGATGGTAAGTATTTCTAACAGACTGATGCGGACATAGATGCAAACCGAAAAGCGCCTGCTTCCGCTCAATGCACTGCGCGCATTTGAGGCGGCCGGACGCCACCTGCACATGCGGCGCGCCGCGGAAGAACTGTGCGTGAGCCATAGCGCCATCAGCCAGCAGGTGCGAAAGCTCGAATCCAT
>CAYMQG010000042.1:0-7739 GCA_964392625.1 uncultured Gammaproteobacteria bacterium
TTTCGAGCTGCTCGGAAAAGAGGAATCGGAACGGCTTATCAGGCTCGGCATGCATGATCACGACGGCGACGCGCTGCACGGGGCGCCGGCATCGGTCCGGGAGTTCTTCTCCCACGCCGTCGAACCGCCGGATTGGCTTGACCTGCCGTCTCTGCTTCCCGGCTGCCAGATGTTCTGGCGCAACGGGCGGCTTGTGCTCGCCGGTATGGTGGGCGGCGTGCTGGTCGAGGGGTTTGCAACGAACATCGCCAAATCCTTTTTCCTAACCGGCCGGCTGCGCGATCAGGGCGTGCGGCGGTTGAAGCAGAACAACCGCCACATGCTGGAGATATTCATGCCGGGCGGCATGGAGACCCACGCCGACGGGTGGACCCATTCCGTCCGGGTGAGGCTGGTCCACGCAAAAATCCGCAAGTTGCTCAGCGAGTCCAAGGAATGGGACGTTGCGGAGTTGGGCACGCCGCTCAGCGCCGCGCACGTGGGATTCGCCATTGCCGCCTTTTCGGCCAGGCTGCTTAAGCATCTCAAACGCCTCGGCGGCTCCTTCGACGAGGAGGAGCGCAGAAGCTTCATGGCGGTGTGGCGGTATTCCGGGTATCTGATGGGCGTTCCGGAAACCATCCTTTACCGTGACGAAGAGGAGGCGCTCGAGATATTTCGGATAGGCCTTCTGTGCGAACCGCCGCCGTCATTGGAATCGATCGTGCTTGCAACGTCTCTGATCAACTCCGCGCCGCTCATTGCCGGAATAGACGATGACGACGAGCGCCGGAATCTCTCCGGCTACGTCGCGCAGGTCTCACGCGCCCTTATCGGCAACGAAATGGCGGACGCACTCAGGTATCCGAAGAGCCGGACGTTCGGAAGCCTATGGAAGTTTCGGACGGCCAATCGGTTCGAGCGGATCAAGGACAGGCTGATGCCCGGCCGTTCCGGCGCCGAGGCAACCCTCAACACATTGTTCGACGTCTCTCATTTCGACGAATTGGGTATCAGCTATCGATTGCCCGACCACGTCCACGCGGAGCGGTCATCGCGGTGGTAGAACCTTTAAGCCCGCACCGATTCGCCGACACGCGAAAGGACGGAACGCGCGGCCGGGAACGCCGCGGGCCGGCCGACGCCTCCGGCCGCCTCGAGGCCTGCGATGACCGGTAGCGCTCTCGACCGCTTTGCCGAGACCGTGCTGCATCGCCGGTGGATCGTGCTCGCGGTTACCACGCTGGTAATGTTGGCGGTAACGGCCGGCGCGGGATTCGTCGGGGTAACCAACGACTACCGGAGCCTGTTCGACAAGGATAACCCGCAGCTCGCCGCCCTGAACGCGCTGGAGGCCAACTACGGCGCGTCCAACAGGGCGCTGATCGCGGTCGCTCCGGCAACCGATACGGTTTTCACCCGCGACGCGCTAAGCGCCGTTGAAGAACTGACCCGGGAGGCCTGGCGGGCGCCCCATGCCGTAAGGGTGGACTCTCTCACGAACTACTCCTACAGCCGGGCGGAGGGCGACGACCTGATCGTTCGCCCGCTGGTCAAGAACGCGGGCTCGCTCACCGACGCCGAACTGGAGCGGACCCGGGGCATCGCACTCAACGCGGTCGAGACCGCCGGACGCCTGGTCTCGCGCGACGGAAAGGTTGCGGGGCTCGTGATCACCTTCGCCCTGCCGGACAATCCGGACGCCGCGGTTGTCGAAATTACCGACTATCTCCGCGGTCTCCTCGACAAGGCCCGCGCCGGCCATCCGGATACCGCCTATCACCTGACCGGCGACGTGCCGCTGAACCGCGCCTTTTCCGACGCCACCATCGACGATCTCGAAACCCTGGTCCCGATCGTGCTGGTGGTGGTTACGGTGACCGCGGCCGTGCTGCTTCGCTCTCTCATGGCGACACTGGCGACCCTGGCCGTGCTGATGTTCTCGGTCAACACCACGGTGGGTTTCGCCGGCTGGCTCGGCACCGTGTTCAACCCCGCCAATTCCGGCGTGCCGATCATCGTAATGACGGTGGCCATTGCGCACTCGATCCATATCGTCGCGAGCACGCTGGCCGGCATCGCGAGGGGCCTTGATCGGAACGCGGCCATTTCGCATGCGATCCGGGAGAACGCGTGGCCGGTGTTCCTGACCTCGCTCACCACGATGATCGGGTTTCTGAGCCTGAACGCGTCGGACTCGCCGCCCTTCCGCGTCCTCGGAAACCTGGTGGCGTTCGGCGTGTTCTGCGCATTCGTCTATTCGCTCACGGTGCTGCCCGCGCTGCTCTCGGTCCTGCCGCTGCGGGCGAAGGCGCTGCACCAGGGACAGTCGGCCTTCTTCGACCGCTTCGGCACATTCGTCGTGCGCCGCAGCCGCGTTCTGCTCTGGTGCACAACCGTCCTCGCGATCGTGATGGTCGGCGGTCTTTTCCGCCTGGAATTCACCGACAACTGGACGAAGTATCTCGGCGAACGCTACGAATTCCGCAAGGACACGGATTTCGTCATCGACAACCTGACCGGCATCGAGACCCTGGAATACGTGCTCGATGCGGGCGGCAGAGGCGGCATCTTCGAGCCCGGCTATCTGAACAAGGTCGAGGCGTTCGCCGAATGGTTCCGAAAGCAGCCCGAAGTGTCCCATGTCGAGGCCTTTTCGGACATCATGAAGCGCCTGAACAAGAACATGAACGGCGACGGCCCGGAATTCTACCGCGTTCCGGACGACCCGAAACTCGCCGCGCAGTTCCTGCTTCTTTACGAACTGTCCCTTCCGCAGGGCAGGGATCTGAACAACCGGATCGATATCGGCAAGACGGCGACTCGCATGACGGTGGCGTTGCAGAGCCTCACCGCCTCGGCGCAGCGCGGGCTGGACGCGCGGGCGAGGGCATGGGCTCGGACCAATGCCCCCGGTCTCCTGACGACCGAGACCTCGGGCGTCAGTATCGTGTTCGCCCATCTCTCCCAGCGCAACATCGAGAGCATGCTGACCGGCACGATCATCGCCATGGCCCTGATCTCGCTCATCCTGGTCTTCGTATTCCGGAGCCTGCGGATCGGCTTGATCAGCCTGGTGCCGAATTTCATCCCCGCGGCGATGAGCCTGGGCCTCTGGGGCTTCCTGGTCGGCCGGGTTGGCCTCGCCGGCTCGGTGATGACCGCGATCGCATTCGGTATCGTCGTCGACGACACGATCCACTTCCTTACCAAATACCTTCAGGCCCGCCGGGATGGCGGCGACACGCCCGCGGCGATACGCACGGCCTTCCGCACCGTCGGCTACGCCATGTGGACCACCACCGCCATGCTGGCGCTCGGCTTTCTGGTGTTTGCCTCGTCCGGCTTCGAGGTCAGCTGGGCGCTCGGCCTCCTGGTTGCGCTCACCCTCGTCCTTGCGCTGATAGCGGATTTCCTGCTCCTGCCCCCGCTGCTGATGGCTCTCGATCGCAGGAAATCGTGACTCACGCGCGCCGCGTGAGCCTGCGGGGCCTGACCCCAAAACCGGGGAAGGAGACTTTCCCGATCGCCGATCAGGGCACCTTGCCGGAAGTTGAAAATGTAGTGTGAATCGTAGCAATATACTTGAAAATATTTTTGAAAATTCAACATGGATTAACCAATGACCAAAGGAAGGGGTTTCATGAATATCAAATCATTCACAGGAATGGCGGCCGTCGCGGGCATCCTCGCGGTTGCCGGAATGGCTGTCCCGGCGCATGCCGCGACGCTCGACGACGTAAAGTCGGCCGGCGTTCTCAAATGCGGCATCAACACCGGTCTGGCGGGCTTCGCGTTCACCGGTGACGACGGCAAATGGACCGGGTTCGACGTCGCCTATTGCCGGGCGGTGGCCGCGGCGGTACTCGGCGATCCGGACAAGGTCAAATACGTGAACCTGACCGGCGCAAACCGGTTCCCGGCGCTTCAGTCGGGCGAGATCGACGTGCTTTCGCGGAACACCACCTGGACGTTCTCGCGCGATGTGGACCTCGGCTTCACCTTCGTCGGCGTCAACTATTACGACGGCCAGGGCTTCATCGGCCGCAAGTCGCTCGGCGTGAAAAGCGCGAAGGAGCTCGACGGCGCATCGGTCTGCATCCAGACCGGCACGACCACCGAGAAGAACCTCGCGGACTTCTTCCGCGTCAACAACATCTCCTACGAAGCGGTGCCGATCGAGACCAACTCGGAAGCCCGCACGGCGTACCAGGCCGAGCGTTGCGACGTCTACACGACGGACGCGTCCGGTCTCGCCGCCACGAAATCGACCTTCGAGGACGCCGATAAGCACATGGTGTTCCCGGAAATCGTGTCCAAGGAGCCGCTCGGTCCGCTCGTCCGCCACGGTGACGACCAATGGGCCGATATCGCGCGGTGGGTCCTGAACGCGCTGATCTCCGCCGAGGAGCTGGGCGTGACCCAGGCCAACGTCGAGAAACTCAGCAAGGGCAGCAAGAATCCCGAGATCAACCGGATGCTCGGCAGCGAAGGTTCGTACGCGAAAATGCTCGGCCTCGAGAAGAACTGGGCCGTGAACGCGATCAAGGCGAACGGCAACTACGCCGAAATCTTCAATAAATTTGTCGGCCCGGACACACCGCTTGGTCTTAAGCGCGGTCTGAATGCGCTCTACAAGGATGGCGGCATCCTCTACTCTCCGCCGTTCCGTTAGGCCGTAACCCGTACTGTCGGCCCGCCGGATTACACTTCGGCGGGCGCGATAGTGCTTTAAAGACCTGGTTTTGCGAGAGCGACACGAAGCTGTGGCCTCAACAAACTCGCCAGCCGGCCCCGCTGCCGGTTTCAATATTTCGCGGCTGTGGACGGATGAACGCTATCGCGGGATTCTGTCGCAGGCGATCGTCGTCATTCTCGTCGCTCTGGCGCTCGTCTGGGTCGCCGACAACACCCGCACCAACCTCGACAATCGAGGTCTCGACATCGGGTTCGACTTCCTGGCGGACCCGGCCGGGATCGGCATCGGCGTTTCACTGATCGAATACAGTTCCACCGACACGTGGCTGCGGGCGATGACCGTGGGCCTGCTCAATACGGTCCTGGTGTCGGTCCTCGGAATTGTCGCGGCGACGGCGATCGGCTTCGCGGCGGGGATCATGCGTCTGCTGCCCAACTGGCTGATCCGAACGATCATCGCCACCTGGGTCGAATTCACCCGCAACGTTCCGCTGCTCCTCCAGATCATCTTCTGGTGGACATTGCTGCTCAGCCTGCCGACCGTGCGCGAGACGCTGCGGATCGGCGATTCCATATTCCTCAACAATTCCGGGATCACGGGCCCCTCCCCGGTCTTCGAACCGGGCGCCTCGGCCGTGCTGATCGCCCTGGCGGCCGGTGCCGCGGCGGCCTGGGCGGTCCTGAGTTGGGCGCGAAAGCGCCAAGCGGCGACCGGCGAACGGCTTCCGGCCGGCTGGATCGCGCTGGGCCTGATCGTGCTCCTGCCGCTGGCGGCCTACTTCGCGAGCGGCCAGCCGATCAGTTGGGACACCCCGGCCGCGAACCGCTTCGGGCGCTTGCGCGGCGGCCTGACGGTAACGCCGGAACTCGTCGCGCTCTGGTTCGCGCTGTCGACATACACGGGCGCGTTCATCTCCGAGATCGTGCGCGCCGGCATCCTTTCCGTGTCCAGGGGGCAAACCGAAGCGGCGGGCTCGCTGGGCCTCAAGGGCTGGCAGACCACCCGGCTCATCATCATGCCGCAGGCGCTGCGGGTGATCATCCCGCCGCTGACGAGCCAGTTCCTGAACCTGACGAAAAACTCCTCGCTCGCGCTCGCCGTGGGCTTCCAGGATTTCGTCGGTATCGGTTCCCAGGCCCAGAACCAGACCGGCCAGGCGATCGAGATCGTGTTCAGCTGGATGGTCGTCTATGTCTCGCTCAGCCTGCTCACGTCGGCGTTCATGAACTGGTACAACGCGCGCATCGCGCTGGTCGAACGGTGAGGCGCGAACGGTGAGCATTCAGCCCTTCCATCGCGCACAAAAGGACATGCTCGCCCAGCGTCCGCCGCCGGCCACCACCACGGGAACCCTGGGCTGGCTGCGCGAGAACCTGTTCTCGAACTGGTTCAACACCGGGCTCACGCTGCTGGCGTTGTACCTGCTGTGGACCATCATCCCGCCGTTCATCGACTGGGCGTTCATCCACGCCGACGCGAGCGGCAGCACCGGCCGCGAATGCACGACCGAAGGCGCGTGCTGGGCCTGGCTGGACCAACGCATCGACCAGTTCCTGTACGGCTTTTACACGGCGAGCGAATACTGGCGCGTCAACCTGACGGTCATCCTGCTGATCCCCGCGCTCCTGCCGCTGCTGTTCGACGGCATCCCCTACGCCCGCCGGCTGCGCTACTTTTCGCTCGCCTACCCGGTCATCGCCGTCTTTCTGCTGGTCGGCGGCATCGGCCTGGAAGCGGTGCCCACCTCCAGCTTCGGCGGCTTCATGCTGAACCTTGCGGTCGGCCTGTCGGGTATCGTCCTGTCGCTGCCGGTCGGGATCCTGCTTGCGCTGGGGCGGCGCTCGAACCTTCCGGTGCTGCGCATCCTTTGCGTCATGTTCATCGAGCTCGTACGCGGCGTTCCGCTGATCACGCTGCTGTTCACCGCGGCGATCCTGCTGCCCATGTTCCTGCCGGAAAACTGGAGCCCCGATCTGGTCATCCGGGTGATCGTCGTCGTAACGGCGTTCGCCTCGGCCTACATGGCGGAGGTCATTCGGGGCGGCCTGCAGGCCATCCCGAAGGGCCAGTACGAAGCCGCCCAGGCGATGGGCCTCGGCTACTGGCAGTCGATGCGGCTGATCATCCTGCCCCAGGCGCTGAAAATCTCCATCCCGGGCATCGTCAACACCTTCATCGGCCTGTTCAAGGATACCACGCTCGTCTTCCTGATCGGCCTGTTCGACATTCTCGGAATCGCCCGGTCGCTGCAGCAGAACCAGGACTGGATCGGCAAGGTCGACGCCGAAGGGTTCCTGTTCACGTCCCTCTTCTTCTTCATCGTCTGCTTCTCCATGTCGCGCTATTCGCTGAACCTGGAAAAGCGCCTCGACACCACCAAACGCTGAGCGGAGGACCCGATGTCCGTTCAAGAAACCACACACGCCCGCGGCGACGGTGAACCGGCCATCCGGATCGACCGGCTGAACAAGTGGTTCGGCGCGTTCCACGTCCTGCGCGACATCGATCTGGAGGTCGCCCCGCGGGAACGGATCGTGATCTGCGGGCCGTCCGGCAGCGGCAAGTCGACCCTGATCCGCTGCATCAACCGCCTGGAGGATCACCAGGAGGGCTCGATCGTGGTCGACGGCGTCCCGCTGACGAACGACCTGAAGCAGGTCGACGCGGTGCGGCGCGAAGTCGGCATGGTGTTCCAGTCGTTCAACCTGTTCCCGCACCTCACGGTGCTCGAAAACTGTACCCTCGCCCCGTTTTGGGTGCGCAAGATGCCGAAGGCCGAAGCGGAGCAGACAGCGATGCAGTATCTGGAACGGGTCAAGATTCCCGAACAGGCCAACAAGTTCCCCGGCCAGCTGTCGGGCGGCCAGCAGCAGCGCGTGGCGATCGCCCGTTCGCTGTGCATGAACCCCAAGATCATGCTGTTCGACGAGCCCACCTCGGCGCTCGATCCCGAGATGATCAAGGAAGTGCTGGACGTGATGGTCACCCTGGCCGAAAGCGGCATGACCATGCTCGTCGTGACCCACGAGATGGGCTTCGCCCAGGAGGTCGCCGACCGGGT
>CAYMQG010000043.1:0-6254 GCA_964392625.1 uncultured Gammaproteobacteria bacterium
ACCCGGCAAGGTCGCCCTCACCGCCGTCATGCGAAAACTCCTGATCCTGGCCAACGCCCTGATCCAGCAAGACCGCCTGTGGACTCCACAAGCCCCTCTGATCAACCATGCTTGACAACATGGATACTCCAACGCTCCCCGTAAGGGGTGTGTCGGAAAAGGGCTTTAGCCGCCGATCGTGGCGCTTTACGCGTCGCTTTCGAAGAGTTCGCGGCCGATGAGCATTCGGCGGATCTCCGAGGTGCCCGCGCCTATTTCGTAGAGCTTGGCGTCTCTCAGCAGGCGCCCGGTCGGATACTCGTTCACGTAGCCGTTCCCGCCCAGGAGCTGGATGGCGTCCAGCGCAACGCGCGTGGCCCTCTCGGAAACGAACAGGATGCAGGCGGCGGCGTCCTTGCGTGACGCGTCACCGCGATCGCAGGCCCTGGCGATTTCGTAGACATAGGCGCGGCAGGCGCCGGTGGCCGCGTACATGTCCGCCAGCTTGCCCTGCACGAGTTGAAAGGAGCCTATGGGCTCGCCGAATTGCTTCCGTTCGCGGGTGTAGGGAACGGCCACGTCCAGGCAGGCCTGCATGATGCCGACGGACCCGGCGGCCAGGATCGCGCGCTCGTAGTCCAGTCCCGACATCAGGATCCCCACACCCTGGTTGATTTCCCCGAGAAGGTTCTCCTCGGGCACGGCACAGTCCTCGAACACGAGCTCGCAGGTGTCGGACCCGCGCATGCCGAGCTTGTCCAGCTTTTGGGCGGTCGAGAATCCCGCAAAGCCCCTCTCGACGATGAACGCCGATATGCCGTGGGAGCCCGCGTCCGGATCCGTCCGGGCATAGACGACGAAGGTGTCGGCTACCGGACCGTTGGTGATCCACATCTTGTTGCCGTTGAGAAGAAAATGGTCCGATTTCCTCTCGGCCCGCAGCTTCATCGACATGACGTCGGAGCCCGCGCCCGCTTCGGACATGGCCAGCGCCCCGATGTGTTCTCCTGAAATCAGCCTGGGAAGGTATTTCGCTTTCTGCGCTCCGGTTCCGTGCAGGCGGATCTGGTTCACGCAGAGATTGGAATGCGCGCCGTAGGACAGCCCCACCGAGCCCGAACCGCGGGAAATCTCTTCCATGACCACGCTGTGCGCAAGATAGCCGAGCCCGGCGCCGCCGTATTCCTCTTCCGCCGTAACGCCCAGGACCCCCAGTTCGCCCAGTTCCGGCCAGAGATCGCGCGGAAACTCGTTCCCGGAATCGATCTGCGCGGCCCGGGGCGCCAGCCGCTCCGCAACCCACCGCGCGACCAGATCGCGCATTTCCTCGATCATCAGGGCGTGGTCAGGGAAGCGGGCCGGGCGTCCGGTTGCCGGCGCGCGCGGCGCGCCCGCGAGCGCCGCCTGAGGTCGCCGCCGATCGCCATCACGCAGGGCACGTAAACCAGCACCAGCGGCGGCGCCAGCGCCAGTCCGAACACCAGCGTGATCGCCAGCGGCTGCACCAGCTGGGCCTGAAGGCTGCCCTCGAACAGGATGGGCGTAACGCCCACGATCGTGGTCATGCTGGTCATCAGCACCGGCCGCAGGCGCTCCTGCGCCCCGTGCAGCAGCGCGTCCAGCAGCGGTTCGCCTTCGTCGCGGTGGCGCTGCACCGCCGACACCAGGATGATCGAGTCGTTCACCAGAACGCCCGCCAGCCCCAGCAGCGCGACCAGGCTGAACATGCTCAGGTTGAAGCCGAACGCCAGGTGGCCCAGGATCGCCCCAACCAGGCCGAAGGGGATCACGCTCATCACCACCAGCGGCGTGGCGTAGCGGGCGAACACCCAGGCCAGCACGATGTAAATACTGCCCAGCGCCACGATCGCGGCCATGCGAAAGTCCGCCAGCGCCATCTGTTGCTGCTCGGCGCGCCCCAGGAAGCCGATCGTGACGCCGTACCGTTCCCGTATCGTGCGCATGACGCCCTGTTCCTGCATCGCGCGAATCACCTGTCCGCTGGTCGTCATTGCGGGATTGATGTCGGCCGACACCGTGACCTGGCGTACGCCGTCGGTGCGCCGTATTTGCGAGAAACCCACCCGCTGGCGCAGGTCCACGACTTCGGTCAGCGGCGCCTCCACGCCCGAGCGTGAACGCAGGTAGAGACTGCGCAGGCCGGCCTCGCCCGGCCCCGCTTCCGGCAGCTTCACCAGCACCCGCAGTTCCTCCTCGTCGCGCGGCACCCGGTCGGCCAGCGCCCCTTCGTAGGCGTTGCGGACCTGGCGCGCGACCTCCGCCGCGCTGAATCCCATCGCTTCTCCGGCCGGCGTGATCTCCAGCAGGATTTCCTGCTTGCCGCGGGGCAGGTCGTCGTCCACCGAGTCCACGCCCGGTACCGCCGACAGCCATCCGGCCGCATAGACGGCGGCCGCCTTCATGTCCTCCAGGCCGGCGCCCGAAAGGCTCAATTCCACGTCGTTCCCCGGCGGTCCCGCCACCTGCCGGGAGAAGAAGATGAGTTTTTCCACGCCGGGGGAGCGCGTGACTTCGCGCTTCCATGCGTCGATGAACGCCTCGTTGCGCACCTCGCGGGTATCGCCGGGCGCCAGTTCGATCGTATAGACGCCCAGGTGGTCGGCGCTCACCTCCAGCGGCGCGTTGCCCACGCCCGGATCGCGGGTTGCCACCGAGCCCACTCCGAAGGCGATCAATTCGCCGGGCGCATAGCCCAGTTTGCGCTCGGCGGCCCGCGCCGACCTGCCGAGTTCTTCCACCATGACTTCGGACTCGCGCCGCGGCGCGCCGGGCGTAAAGGAGAAATTGGCGAACACCAGGTCGGACTCCGGCGCCGGAAAGAAGTCGAAGCCCAGTCTTCCGGTAGCCATCATCGTGATCGACAGAAGAAACAGGCACAGCGCGGTGGTGACGCTCGCATAGCGTTGCCGCAGCGCCGCCTGCAGCATGCGGGTGAACGCGCCCTGGCGGAAGCGCGCGAAGCCCTCGTCGAAGCGGATGCGCCAGGGCGGCGGCTTGCCCTGTTTGGTCAACGCGGTTCGCAGGTGCATGGGCAGGACCAGGAAGCACTCCACCAGGCTGGCCGCGATCACGAAGGCCAGCGTGAGCGGCAGCTCCTTGATGACGGTGCCCACTTCATCCTGGACCAGCAGTATCGGCAGGAATGCCGCCAGCGTGGTGAGCGATGCGGCGAGGACGGGCGGAAACATGACCCGGGCCGCCCGCTCGGCCGCCTCGCCCCCGGGCACGCCGGAGTTGTAGAGTGTGCCGGCGTGTTCGGACACCACGATGGCGTCGTCCACGATGATGCCGATGCCCATGATCAGCGCGAACATGCTGATCATGTTGAGACTCAGTCCGATCGCCGCCATTCCGGCCATCGCCGCGAGGAAGGAAATCGGGATGCCCACCGCCACCCAGAACGCCGGGCGCCCGCCGAGGAACACGTAGAGCACCGCCAGCACCAGCAGCAGTCCGCCGGCGCCGTTCACCAGCAGCATGTTCACGCGCTGGGTCACCTGGTCGGCGAAAACGTCGAACAATTCCACCTTCAGGCTCGAAGGAGCCGTGGCGCGGAATTCCTCCAGGTACGACTCGACCCACTGCTGCGCCAGCATCGAATCCACGCCCCGGCTGCGCCTGACGTTCATGTTGATCGAGGCATGCTCGCCGACCTGCCGGGCCACCTCGCCGTCGGCCGCGGTTTCGTGTATCCGCGCGATGTCCTTCAGCTGCAGCCGTTCGCCGGACTCGTTGGACAGGACCTCCAGTTCGCCGAGTTCCGCCGCCGTGCGGGCCCGCCGTTCGCTGCGGATCTGCCGCGAGATGCGGTCGGTTTCGAGCGTCCCGCCGGGCAGATCGAGGCTGGAACGGGCGATGCGCTGGGCAATGTCGTCCAGCGTCAGGTCCAGCCGCCGCAGCGTCTCCGCGGGCACCTCCACCCTGAGTTCGCTCTTGCGCAGGCCGCTCATGCGGATCGAGCTGACGCCCCGTTGCAGCAGCGCCGTGCGGATTTCCCAGGCGTACGCCTTGAGGGCGCTCTCGGTAAACGGACCGGAAATCTCGATGTTGCAGATGACCTCGGTCGGCTCGAGCAGGCTCACCACGGGGCGCTCCATTTCCTGCGGAAAGGTGGCCACCCGGGCCACGGCCGACTGCACGTCGGTCAGGGCCTTGGCCATGTTGCTGCCGAAGTCGAACTCAAGCTGGATCACGGCGCGCCCCTCGAACGACGTGGCATTGACCCGGTCCAGGTTGTCCAGCCGCATGAACTCCCTTTCCAGGGGCTCGATCACGTTCGATTCGATGTCCTGGGTGCTGGCGCCTACCCAGATGATGTCGATCTGGATCAGCTCCAGCGTGAAGTCGGGCATGAGCTGGCGGTTGAGCTGGGTCAGCCCCAGCAGCCCGAACAGGATCATCAGCGCCATCAGCAGGTTGCCGGCCACCTTGTGGCGGGCGAAGAAAACGAGCATGCGGTTGGCGGCCATGGCGTTAACCGGGGGTGGTTACTCGACGATTGTTGCGCGGGCTTCTTCGCCGGCTTCGCGGAGCTGGGTGATGACGACCTGTTCCCCGTTCTCGAGCGCGTTCTCCCGCGCCCTGCCCAGCAGTATAAATTCGCCGTCGTAGCCGTGCAGTTCCACCCGCCGGGACTTCAGCCGTCCGTTCTCGACCACGAACACCCGGTCTTCGCCGTACAGCGCGGTTTCCGGTATCGCCGCGACCCGGGGATAGAGCCGGTCGTCGAGTTCGATGCGCACGAAGGCGCCGGGCCGCAGCGGGGTGTCGATCGAGGTGTCGAGCAATTCCGCGAACACCCGCACGCCGCCGCTGGCCGCGGCAATCTCGCCGCCCAGCCGTTCAATGTGCGCGCCGTATTGCAGTTCGACTTCGCCGACCTTCCAGAAGATACGCGCCGGCCGGCCCATCAGGCTGCCCTCGGACATCAGCCTTCCGTACTGCTCGTTTGACAGGGGGAATCCCACCTCCAGCGAAGCCGGGTCGACGATACGCGCTACGCGGTCCGAGGTGGACAACTGTTTGCCCAGGTTGGCGCTCACGTCCACCAGGACGCCGTCGTACGGCGCCACCAGCCGGGTGTCCTTGAGGTCCCGCTCGGCGCGGCGCGCTGCGGCCTGGCTGCGTTCCAGGCCCGCGCGCGCCATGTCCAGCTCCAGCTCCGCGGTGTCCCGTTGCTGGGCCGAGACGTTGCCCTCGGCGTAGAGCGCCTCGATGCGCTCCCTGTCCTGCTCCCTCAGGCGCAACTGCGCTTCGGCCTCGGCCGCGGCGGCGCTCTGCTCCGCCAGCGCAATCTCATAGTCGAACGGGTCGACGCGCACCAGCAGTTCGCCCTTCTCGACCCGGGCGCCTTCCCGGAAGTTCTCGCCGACCTCGGCGATGGGGCCCGGCGTGAGGGCACGGAGTTCGCTTTCGCGCCCGGCTACGATCTCGCCGTACAACTCGAGCACCGGTCGCAGGTCCTCGAACCGGGCCGTGGCGACCCGCACGGGCCACTGGATTTCCGCCTGTTCGACAGGCGCCATGCTGGGGCGCGTGATCACCAGCAGGGCGATGAGTCCGGCCGTGATCAGGGCGATCAGCAGCGGAAGGGTTATGCGTCGCATGGGGACCTATTTTCCACCATATCCACAAGGCAGGATTCGCGGGCCGCCATCCGGCGGATTCCAGAACGTGACAGGTTGACATCGGCAAAGATCTTGTGAGAACATGGGCCGTTACGTCCACGGAGGGGTACCCAAGCGGTCAACGGGGGCAGACTGTAAATCTGCTGGCTCAGCCTTCGTAGGTTCGAATCCTACCCCCTCCATTTGTGAGGTGGTGGGGCCCCTGAGATTTTTTGAGTACCCGGCCGGGAACGGACACAAAAGGGCTTGCGGAGCATTGCGGGCGTAGTTCAATGGTAGAACCTCAGCCTTCCAAGCTGATGATGTGGGTTCAATTCCCATCGTCCGCTCCATTTGGAAGGGGGTATACGTCGCCCACATAGCTCAGTCGGTAGAGCACTTCCTTGGTAAGGAAGAGGTCACCGGTTCAAGTCCGGTTGTGGGCTTTTTTTTGCAACCTGATGAACCCGCTACGCGCGGGCGCGCGCGATTCGATAAGGAGTAGTCATGGCCAAGGCGAAATTTGAGCGTACCAAGCCGCACGTGAACGTGGGTACGATTGGTCACGTGGATCATGGTAAGACGACGCTGACGGCGGCGTTGACGAAGATCATGGCGGCGAGTCACGGTGGTGAGGTGAAGGCGTTT
>CAYMQG010000044.1:0-20286 GCA_964392625.1 uncultured Gammaproteobacteria bacterium
GTCCGCTAGGCTGCCTTGCGCCAGGGCTTGCGCGTGAACCGGCGTCCGAGGCCGCGTTCGATCTCGCGCCACTTCGACTCTTCATCCGGCGTGATGAATGTCACCGCCTCACCGGCGCGCCCCATGCGGCCGGTGCGCCCGACCCGGTGCGTGAAATACTGCTGCGATTCCGGCAGGTCGTAGTTGATGACCCGATCGACGCCTTTCACGTCCAGGCCGCGCGCGGCGACATTGGTTGCCACCAGGATCGGCGTGGCGCCGGTACGGAACGCCGCCATCACCCGCTCGCGCGCATTCTGACTGAGATTGCCTTGCAGCGCTCCCACCGGATAGCCCAGCCCGTCAAGTTGGCGCGCCAGCTTCCTGACGCCGTGCTTGGTCCTGCCGAAGACGATAACCGGGTCGCCGTCGCGTTGGTTCAGCAGCGTTTGAAGCGCCTTGGGCTTGTCGCCCCGCTTGATCATGTAAACCAGGTGCTCCACACAGGGCAATGATTTGGTGTCGGCGTCAACCTCCACGATGACCGGGCCGCGCTGGTGCTTCCTGGCCGTCTTCTCCACCCAGGCGGGAACGGTTGCGGAAAACAGCGCGGTCGTCCGTTCGGCAGGTGTGCGGCGCAGAATGGCTTCGACATCGGGAGCGAAACCCTTGTCGAGCATTTCATCGGCTTCGTCGAGAACCAGGAAACGCACCGAGCGAAGATCCAGCACGCCTTGCCGAAGATGGTCCAGCGTGCGGCCTGGCGTTCCGATGACGATCTGCGGGCCGCGGCGCAGCGCAGCCTGCTGGGGCCGGGCCGAACGGCCGCCGTACAACAGCGTCACATTGAGCCGTTGTTCCGAGACCAGCGCTTCCGTAACCGACGCAACCTGGATCGCCAGCTCCCGGGTGGGCACAAGCACCAGAGCCTGCACCTTGCGAATGGAGGGATCGCAACATTCGACCATGGGCACGGCAAAGGCCAGTGTCTTGCCGGATCCGGTGCGCGCCTGGCCGATCACGTCCCGGCCTTCCAGCAATTGGGGAATGCACCGCTCCTGAATGGGTGTCGGCTCTGCGATGCCCATGGCGGCAATCGCCGCGCGCGTGGCGGGCTTCATCAGCATGCCGGGGAATGCCTTTGCGCCATCGGCGGCGTGACCGGCGGGCGGATGGTTCGAGGCAAGCGGATCGTTGACGGCTTCCTCCCTGGCCGCGGACCGGTCGTTACGAAGTTTGTCAAAGCAGGGCCGGCAGTACACGGGCCGGCCGGGCTTTGGCCGAAACGGAACGACCGTTGCGGTATTGCAGTTCGAGCACGCGACATCAAAGCGCTGCTTGCGGCCGGACGACCGGCGATTCGACCCGCGGCCGGAAGGCCTGCGCGTCGAGCGGGGTTGAAAAGACATACGGGTAGGACTCCTCGGTCCAGGAATGAGATGTAACAGGTATTCAGCGCGGGGAAATGCAGGGGAGGACCGATTCAGTCACCTGCTGCGAGAAAACATGGCGCGGCTTGTTTGCGCGTTCGCGGGCGCATTATGACAGATTGCGAGGCTCTTGTTGTTACCCGGAGCCGGCAGAGCGCCAGAGGCGCACGCCGCAGGCGCCGGTCACGGCCACGTACAGGGGATCGATGAAGGACCAGAGCAGCGGCACTTCCCTGCCGACCATGTCGCCGAACCAGTTCGAGAGATACCACAGGGCCAGCACGAGCGCGCTGTAGAAGAGCGTGTTGACCTCAAGGGATCGCCTGAGGTCGCCTTCGCCCTTGTTGATCCCGAGTTTCCAGGCGAAACTCGCCGCCAGGGCGATCAACACGGCCGGCGCCATGAACCAGTTGACGACCACCCAGGTGGGATAGCCGGTGCTGCCGTCGTCATAGACGGGAGTCAGGAAGAACAAGACGCCGACGACGGCGGCCATGACCACGGAATACGCCCCGAGTATGCGTTGAACTATGCTCACGATGCGCTGCCCCTTATCGACAAGAACCCAAGGCGATGAAATTTAGCGGTAAACCGTTTGTGGCACAATCGGCGCTCCGGAATTTAACGTAGAGGGGACGTTATGAACCCATTGAACACCCTTACAGGCACGCTCGTAGGCGGCCTCGTACTTTCACTCATCATCATGGCCATCGCGGCCGGCACCGGCAGTTCGATGGCCGGGGCCAACTGGGTCAATGCTTTCCTGATCTGGCTTCACGTGTTTGCAGGCATTGCCTGGATCGGCCTGCTCTACTACTTCAATTTCGTGCAGGTCCAGGCACTTTCGGACGCGGCTTCGGACGACGAGGGTCCGAGCGGCGCCGCCATTACCCGCTACGTTGCGCCCCGCGCGCTATGGTGGTTCCGCTGGGCCGCGCTGGTCACCTGGCTGGCCGGCGCCACTTTCCTTTTGCACCGCGGCGATTTCATCAACGCCTTCACGCTGGGCGCGATATCCGGCGGCGGTGACGCCATGTATGGCCTGACCATCGGCATCGGCGCCTGGCTGGGCTCGATCATGCTGTTCAACGTGTGGATCGTCATCTGGCCCAACCAGAAGAAGGTGCTCGGCATGGTGGAAGCCAGCGCCGAGGAAATCAACAAGGCGCGGCGGACCGCTTTCGTGTTCTCCCGCACCAACACGCTGCTTTCGATTCCGATGCTCGCCAGCATGGTGGGCGCCGGCCACGGCATGATGTTCTAGCCCCCGCGGAGGCGCATCGAGAAATCGCAGGCCCTGACGTTCTTCGTCAGGGCGCCCACTGAAATGCGGTCCACGCCGGTGGCCGCCACTTCGGCAATGTTGTCCGGTCCGATCGATCCGGAGGCCTCGAGGATCACTTTGCGGCCGTGCCGATCGCGCTGCCGCACGGCGGCGGAAAGCTGATCCGTCGGGAAGTTGTCGAGCATGACCCAGCCGGCACCGGCGCCCAGCGCCTCGGCCAGCTCATCCAGGTCCTGCACTTCCACCATGACCGGCAGGTTGCCGCCGCGCTCCCGAGCCGCCTGCAGCGCCTGGCGCACGCCGCCGGCAGCGGCAATATGGTTCTCCTTGAGCAGGACCGCGTCGTACAGCCCCATCCGGTGATTGCTTGCGCCGCCCACGCGAACCGCGTATTTCTGCGCCAGGCGCAGGCCCGGCAGTGTCTTGCGGGTGTCCAGAAGGACCGTGCGACTGCCTTCCAGCGCCTTCACCATGTAGCGCGCCTGCGTCGCCACGGCCGACAGCAATTGCAGGAAGTTCAGGGCCGAGCGCTCGCCGCTGAGCAGCCCGCGAACCGGTCCCTCAAGCTCGCACACGGCCTCGTCCGCCGTGGTAGTCCCGCCCTCGGCTACCCGCCAGCGGATCGCGATGCGCTCGTCGCAGGCGCGAAACACTTCGTCGAACCAGTCGCGCCCGCACAGCACGCACTCCTCGCGCGCGACGACTACCGCGACGGCATTGGAATTCCCGGGCAGCAGTGCGGCTGAAACGTCGCCGGCTCCCACGTCTTCGCGCAGCGCCCGGCGCACATCCTCGCGCACCGCTTCCGCGGGTGCGGCGGGCTGTTCCGACTTCCCCATCACGTCAAGGGCGCTGGCCGCCCCCTAATTCAGGAATACGTTCGTCACCGTGGCCCGGACCAGCACGGCGCCGTCGTTCCCGCGCTTCAGCTCCGCCTCGACCACGGCCTGGCGACGGCCGTTGTGCACGATCCGGCCCTCCCCCAGCAGCGGTTCTCCCATCGGCACAGCCTTGAGGAAGTTGGCGGAAATCTGCGCCGTCGTGAACGGGCGCCCGCCGCCGGCGAACCAGGTCGTGGAACCGCTGACGTCGTCGAGCATCGCGAGCGCGTAGCCGCCCTGCAGCGAACCGATCGGGTTGGCCAGCTCCCGCGGGGGCAGGTAGGACGCGGTCACGACGCCTGCCTCGGCATCCACCGAGACCAGTTCGCCCCCGACCGCGTCGCGGCTGGTCAGCCGCGGAAGTTTCGAGAGGTCGATTTCGTCCGCCAACTTCGGGGCCTGTCAGCCCTAGTCCAGCGCGTCGCCCAGGCGCTTGGCCAGCGCAGCCACGTCGGCGGGATCGGCCTGGCTGACTTCGGGGTACTCGGTAAAGCGCTCCGGGATCTTCACCGTCGCGTCGATGCCCATCTGCTCGGACTGCACCGGCACGCCCTGGGCCGACTTCGGCGCCGAGGGGTCCAGCACGAAGGCCTGGCCGGAGGCATTCATGATGATGTCCGACACCGGCTGAACCCGGGTCATGATCGCCCACTCCACCGAAGCCAGGTCGTAGGGATTGACGTCCGGCCCCACGACGATGACCAGCTTGGCGGTGCGTCCCCAGCGCCCGGCCGCGCCCCAGACGGCGTGCAGCACGTACTTGCCGAACTCCGGATGCGGCTTGGTGGCGCCGTCCACGGTGAGTTGCACGATGTAGGTCATGTTGGGCGTCACCACGACGTCCTGGACCTCGGGAATCTTGCGCCCCAGGTCGCTCAGGACTTCGCCTTCCACCGGCAGCAGCGCCAGGTAGTTGTGATCGAACGGCGGCACCATCTCCATCGTCGAGTGCCAGATGGGGTTGTTGCGATGGGTGATGTGGTTGACCTGCATCACCGGGAACACCTGCACCGCGTCGTAGTAACCCAGGGGATTGGAGTGCCAGCCGATCTGCTCCTGCTGCCCGGGCAGGAACTCGCCTTCCAGCACGTATTCCGCTGTGGCCGGAACTTCGATGTCCACCGTGTCGCATTTCACGAGCTTGAGCGGCGAGCCGCGCAGGCCGCCCGCAAAGTCGTACTCGTCCTGGCCGAACGGCAGGCCGGTGGCCGACGCCAGGTGCAGCGCCGGGTCGCAGTTGCAGGCAATCGCGATTTCGAGGGTCTTGCCGGCGGCTATGGCCTTGGCCAGGTGCAGGCCGCCGTGATTCATCGGCGGATTCCAGTACACGAAAACCGCCAGGCAGCGGTCCTGGTTGTGCTGCGAATACTCGCCGCCGGCCGGATGCTGGGCGTTCCAGAGCTGGGTATGCCGGTACCAGCCCACGTTGCGGGCGCCGGTCTCGGGGTCCTTGGTGATCGCGATGCCGTTGGTGATGTAGCCCGGCCCTTCCTTGCCGAACCACACGTGCGGAATCTGCTTGCCCAGCGACACCTCGCCCTCCGGAATCACGACCTCCTTGCACGGCGCGTCATCCCGGTCGACCATCACCGGCTTGTGCCAGCTCGCGGGATCCGCAAGCACGCGCGCCAGCTTGCGCTTGGCTTCGAGCACGTCCTCCTCGTCGATGCACAGCGCGGTGCGCTCGCGCGAGCCGTAGGGGTTGAAGGCCACGGGGACGTCCGGCGTGTTGTAGCCGGTCAGGTTCTCCAGGATCAGGGCGCGATTGGGGCCGCTGTGCAGAAGCGCCATGAGCGGCTGCAGGTCGGACTCGTTCAGCCCCACCGACAGCGGTTGCGAGATGCGGCGCAGGTCGTCGCGCTCCTCAAGCAGATCAAGAAATGCCCGAAAATCCTCGTATGCCATGAACAAACCTCCCGTCGGCACTTGCGTAAACGCGCAGCCTAATGCAATTTACCGTTTCTTTCCACGGGCAGGGGTGAGCCGGCGCATGGGGTCCGCAATTTGAGCAGCGAAAGGGTCTACGACTGGCTGGCGTATCACGCCCGCTACAACGCCGACTCGCCCGCCTGCGTGGACCTCGGGACCGGCCGCCGGTTCATCTACGCCGGGATGAACGAACGAAGCACGCGACTGGCTACCGGGCTGGCGGCCGAACACGGCGTGGGAAAGGGCGACCGGGTGGCCATCATCGCCGCCAACAGCACCGACTTCTACGAACTCATGTTCGCCTGCTGGAAGCTGGGCGCGCTGTTCATGCCGCTGAACTGGCGCCTGCACCCGGTGGAGATCGGGGAGCTTCTTTCGCACGGCGAGCCGAAGGCCGTGTTCTGCGACGAGGAATACGCCCCGCTGGCCGAGGGCTGGAACGAGGGGGCGCTGCTGGTCCGCCGGGAAGGCGGCGACTCGGACCACGAGCGACTGATTGCCGGTCACCGGCCGGAGGCGGTCATGCCGCCGCTCACCGGCGACGATCTGAACTGCCTGCTCTACACCTCCGGCACCACCGAAAGGCCCAAGGGGGTGACGTACAACTACCGCATGGTCCACAACACCGTGCTGTGCGGCGCACTGCACGCGGGCCTGTCGCGGGACTCGGTGAGCCTGACCTACGCCCCCCTGTTTCACACGGCCGGACTGAACGCGGCCGGCACGCCGCTGTTCCACTACGGCGGGTGCGTGAACGTGATGCCCCGATGGGACGCGCGGAAGTGCCTCGACTACCTGACGGACCCCGAAATGGGCATAACCCACTGCATAGGCGTGCCCACACACTACCTGATGATGAGCGAGCTGCCGGAATTCGAGAGTGCGAGCTTTCCGGACCTTGCTTGCCTTGGCGTGGGCAGCGCCCCCGCTTCCATGCAACTGCTGCGCACCTGGGAGGCCAAGGGTGTGGCGCTGGCGCAGTCCTACGGCCTGACGGAGTGTTTCAGCGTGACGCTGACGCCGCCGCACCGCGCCCGCGAGATGCTCGGCTCGGCGGGCCACGCGATGATGCACGTGGAGGTGCAGGTCGGCGACGACGAGGGCAATGAACTGCCGCGCGGCGAGGTGGGAGAGATCCAGTTGCGCGGCCCGGGCGTTACTCCCGGATACTGGCGCGACCCGGAACTGACGGCCGCGTCGCGGGTGAACGGCTGGTTCAGGACCGGCGACGGCGCCCGCATGGACGACGAGGGCACGCTCACGATCGTGGACCGGCTCAAGGACATGTTCATTTCCGGCGGCGAGAACATCTACCCGGTGGAGATCGAGAACGTGGTCGTCAGAATTCCGGCGGTCAGCATGGTGGGCGTGATCGGCGTGCCGGACCCCAAGTGGGGCGAAGTCGGCCTGGCGCTGGTGCTGCCGCGCAAGGGCCTGCGGGTTACCGAGGAGGAGGTGCTGGAGCAATGCCGCAACCACCTGGCCCGCTATAAGATTCCCAGGCAGGTGAAGATCGTGAACGAACTGCCGATCAGTCCGCAGGGCAAGCTGCTGAAGACGGAACTGCGCCGGCTTTACGGGGGGCGGGATGAGTAAGGACACGCTCCCGATGCGGGACAACCCGTTCCGTTACGCGGGTTTCCGGCGGCTGTTCGCGGCCCAGGTCATCGCGCTGGTCGGAACCGGCCTGAGCACCGTGGGCCTGCAACTGCTGGCCTACCGGCTGACCGGCGGCCAGGCGGCGCCGGTGCTGGCCACGGCCCTGTCGATCAAGATGATCGCCTACGTGTTCCTGGCGCCGATCTGCGGCGGACTGGCGCACCGGACCTCGCGCAAGGGCATCCTGGTGACGAGCGACGTGCTGCGGGCAGGCTTGGTGTTGCTGCTGCCCTTCGTGACCACGGAATGGCAGATCTACCTGCTGATCTTCGCCGTGCAGGCGCTGTCGGCGGCGTTCAAGCCGGTGTTCCAGGCCATCATTCCGACCGTGCTGCCGGACCAGGCCACCTACACGCGGGCGCTTTCCTGGACCCGTCTGGCCTACGACCTGGAGACGGTCGGGAGCATGATGCTGGCCATAACGCTGATGGCCGCCGGCAGCGGCTTCGAGCTGCTGTTCGAACTGAACTCCGCCGCGTTCCTGATCTCGGCGCTGCTGATCGTCGTCACGCGCCTGCCGAAGATCGCCCCCGTCGAGCGCACGGGTCGGGTGCTCGACGACGTGACCTTCGGCGTGCGTTCGTACATGGCCACGCCAAGGCTGCGCGCGCTGCTGGTGCTCTACTTCGGCGCCGCCATGGTGAGCGGCGCGGTGCTGGTGAACAACGTCGATTACGTGCGCACCGAACTCGGCGGCGCGGACTTTCTGGTGGCCGTGACCATGCTGGCGTATGGCGCCGGATCGATGGCCGCGGCCCTGACCACCCCGCTGATCCTGCGCCGCATCAAGAGCCGCCAGTTGATGTCGCGCGGTGCGTTGCTGGCCGGTTTTGCCGCCCTGTTCATGATTCTTTCGCCCGGCCTGGTCCCGGTGCTGATCATGTGGACGGTCATGGGCGCGGGCGGTTCCTGGGTCTATACGCCGTCTGGAAGGGTCATCAACCGGTCCTCCAACCCGGCCGACCTGCCGGCGTATTTCTCGGCGCACTTCTCGCTGTCGCATTGCGCGTGGCTGGTCGGCTACCCGCTCGCGGGATGGCTGGGCACGACGCTGGGACTGTCCACGACCGGTCTGATCCTGGGACTGATCTGCATCGTGCTGGCGGTGGCGGGCGCGCGGCTGTGGCCGCGCAAGGACCACGAGGAAATACTGCACGAACATGAGGCGGTGGAGCACACCCACAAGCATTTCCATGACCGCCATCACCAGCACGCCCATGAAGCCGGCGAAGGCGGCGGAAGCGGCGAAGGCGAGGAACCGCACAGCCATCCGCACCGCCACGAGCCCCTGAGCCACTCGCACGACTACGTTATCGACCTGCATCACACCCGCTGGCCCACGGGCTAGGGGGCCCTGAGCCGGGGCGGACGCCGGCTAGGTCGTACTAAGGCGGGCTATGGCCTCGCGGTAGCCGCCCTCGAGTTCGGCGACGAGTTCGGCGGTGGTGAGGACGCTTTCGACCGAGCCCACGCCCTGTCCCGCCGACCAGATGTCGCGCCAGGCCTTCGAGCGCTTCTCCTCGTTGTCGAACTGGATGTCGGGATTGGCCTTGCCCAACTCCGCGGGGTCGATCCCGGCCCTCTCGACGCTCGCCCTGAGGTAATTGGCCGGCACGCCGGTGAAGTAGGGAGTGAGCACCAGGTCTTCGGCGCCGCTGTCCACCAGCATCTGCTTGTAGCCGTCCGACGCCAGGCTTTCACGCGCGGCGATGAACCGGGTCCCCACGTAGGCGAAATCCGCGCCCATCGCGATTGCCGCGGCAATGTCCGCGCCCGACGAGATGCCTCCCGCCAGCACAATGGCGCCGTCGAAGAACTTGCGGACCTCGGCCACGAACGCGAATGGCGTGATCATGCCGGTATGCCCGCCGGCGCCGGCCGCCACCAGGATCAGGCCATCGGCGCCCGCGTCGGCCGCCTTGTGCGCGTAGAACAGGCTGTTGACGTCGCAATACAGCAAGCCGCCGTAGGAATGCACTTCCTCGCGCACCAGCCTGGGGCTGCCCAGCGAGCTGATGACCATCGGCGCCTCGTATTTCACCGTGAGGTCGAGGTCGGCGGCCAGCCGCTTGTTGCTGCGATGAACGATCAGGTTCACGGCCCAGGGAGCGGTCGTTCCCGGATCGGCCCGCTCTTCGTCGGCGAGCGTTCCCGAGATCTGCTTAAGCCATTCCTCCAGCGTATCCAGAGGACGCGCGTTGAGCGACGGGAACGCGCCGATCAAACCACCCTTGCAGGCCTCGATCACGAGATCGGGCCCGGACACCAGGAACATGGGCGCGGCGAACGCCGGCAGCTTCAGCCGCGCCTTGAGTTGCGCCAGACTTGCGCCTTCAGCCACCGCGTTGAGGTTCGTCTTGCTTGCTAGTCGGAGTCGCCGCTGGCCAGGGGCGGCAACTGGCCGATATGCACGCCGCTGTCGGCGATCAGTGTCTCGCCGGTGACCAGCGGGGCGCCTTCAAGGAACCAGACAAGGACCTCGGCGACGTGGCGCGGCTCGGCGACCTGCTTCAGCGGCAGCGCCTCGCTGGCCATGTCCAGCATCGCCTGGTAGGCCTCGTCGCCCATGCCGCCCTGCAGCCAGCGCGTCTGGATCATGCCGGGCGCGACGCTGTTGATGCGGATTTCGGGCCCCAGCACGTGAGCAAGAGACTTGGTCATCAGGTTCAGGGCGGCCTTGGACGCCGCGTACGGAATCGAGGACGCAATGCCCGTCACGCCTCCGATCGAGGAGTTGTTGACCACCGCCCCGCTGCCCAGGGCCCGCATATGCGGCTCAACGGCGCGGATCATCTGGTAGGTGCCCACCACGTTGACCGCGTAGATGTCGAGGAAGTCCTGCTTGTCGATGCCGTGGAGATTGGCGAACGGGTTGAACTTGGTCCGCCCGGCGTTGTTGACCAGGTAGTCGATCCGTCCCCAGGCATCCATGGCCGCCGCCGCCAGCTTCAGGCAATCGGCGTCCTCGGAGACGTCCGCCTGCACGACCCGCGTCTCCGCGCCGGCCGCCTCGCAGCGCGCGGCGGTCTCATGCGCCTCTTTCTCGCTGCGCGTGTAGTTCACGACGACGTTGCAGCCGCGTTCCGACAGCAACTCCGCCGCGGCCGCGCCGACACCTGTGGCCGATCCCGTTACGATGGCCGTCTTCCGCTCGTTCATGGCGCGCAATTCTAGCCGGTACGCCGATACTGCGGTAAAGTTGGAACCGGTTCAGGAACCACAGGAGACATCGTCATGGCCGCACCAGGTGGAAGAGAAATGCCGGCGTGGGTGACGCGCCCCTTGTCCGACATGCCCGTGCTCGGCCCCGCGGAATCGCTGAGCGGAATCGAACAGGAACTGCAGGAATTGCTGGACCGTTACGCGAAGGGCGTCGAGGCCGCGGAGCTTTCCGAAGTCGAGGCCTGCATGCGTACGGACGAGGCATTTCTGAGCGTCGAATCCAGCTATCCCAACTACGGCTGGGCGGACTATGACAAGAATCACCTCAGTCTTGAGCTGGGCATGCTCAAGAACATGGAATACAAGGCGGAACGGGTGCACGCTTTCGGCCACGGCGGTCTGTCCTACGGCGTGTTCGTGTTCACGGCATCCGCCGAGCGGGACGGGCAGCGGCGTACCAAGCAAGGCATGGGCACGCTGGTGGCCGAGAAAATGGACGGCGACTGGCGCATCCGCCACTGGACCACCTGCGCCCGGCGCCCGCCAACCTCCTAGTTCTTCGCGGCTTCCTTGCCGCCCGGCCAGCGGCGCACGAGGTCCGTTTCCAGGCCGAACAGGTCCATCAGCCTGCCGACCGTGTGGTTGACGATGTCCTCCACGCTGGCAGGCTTCGCATAGAAACCCGGGACCGGCGGCGCCACGACCGCGCCCATCAGCGCCGCTTCGTGCATCAGGCGCAGGTGCCCTGCGTGCAGCGGCGTTTCGCGCGGCGCCAGCACCAGCTTCCGGCCCTCCTTCAGCGTGACGTCCGCCGCGCGCACCAGAAGGTTGGCCGCGTAGGAATTCACGATGGCGCCCAGCGTCTTCATCGAGCAGGGAGCCACGATCATCCCGCCGGTCCGAAACGAGCCGCTGGCGATCGTGGCCGCCACGTCGCTGTCTGAATACACGACGTCCGCCAGAGCCTCCACGTCCCGGACCTTCCAGTCCGTCTCCAGCGCAATATTCACCTTGCCCCCATTGCTGATAATGAGGTGAGTCTCCACCTCCGGAGCCTCGCGCAGCGCTTCCAGCAGCCGGATGCCGTAGATCACGCCGCTGGCGCCGGAAATTCCAATGATGAGTCGCATGCGATTCCTGGGTGGTGGCGGAAGTCGGACTCTACCATCAGGAGGGCGGGATCAGCACCAGCTTGCCGACAAACGCCTTCGACAGGAAGAACTCCTGGGCACGACGGATCTCGCGGAGCGGGAAGGTCTTCGCGACGATGGGGCGCACCTCGCCCAACTCGATGTAGGAGACCAGGTCGTCGAAGACGGTGTCGTCCTGGAACGTGCAGCCGAACAGTGTCAGATCCTTGAGATAGATCGTTCGCAGGTCCAGTTCGACCAGCGGGCCGGCAATGGCGCCGGCGGTCGCGTAGCGCCCGCCGGGCCTGAGCGCGTCAAGCAGCTGCGGCAGGGACGATCCCCCCACCAGATCGATGGCGACGTCGATGCCGCCCGGGCCGACGTCGGCCACGACGTCCGTTCCCCGCTCCAGGACCTCGTCAGCTCCGATCGCGCGCACCGCATCGGCCTTCGCCGCACCGGCAACTGCGACGACATGGGCGCCGCGCCGCTTCGCGAGCTGCACGGCCGCCGTCCCGACCCCGCCGGACGCGCCGGTCACGAGCACGCGCTCCGCCCCCACCGAGGCCCTGTGCAGCAGGTTCTCGGCCGTCGAGTACGCACAGGGTATCGACGCCAGTTCCGCGTCGGTCCAGTCGCAGTCGACGCGATGCGTGTCGCGAGCGGGGGCCTTCATGTACTGTGCGAACGCGCCGTCGCAATCCGAGCCGAGCGTCCAGCAGGTCAACGGGCGATCGTCCGCCAGTTTGCGCAGCATGGTGCGTACGATCACGCGCTCGCCGATGCGGTTCCGGTGGACGCCTTCGCCTACAGCCACGATGCGGCCGCAGCAGTCCGCCCCCTGGATTCGCGGAAGGCGCACTGGGCCGCCCGACCAGGCTGCGTCGCCCTCGTTGGCGTCGTCGAAGCCCTCAAGCCCACCGTCTCCGGTGGCCGCGCCAACCGATTTCGAGTACCAACCGACGCGGGTGTTGATGTCGGTATTGTTCATGCCTGCGGCGGCCACCTTGACGAGTACCTCGCCCGCACGAGCCGTCGGGGTGGGCAGGTCGTCCCGGTAGCGCAACTGGTCCAGTCCGCCGTGGCCGACGAGCTGCACTGCGGCCATCCGTGACGGAACCGTCACGTCGGCCGAATCCCTGCGCCGGCCGCGCAGTGACCGACGACCCTTGCGTCACGTCCGATCTTCAGTCCTCGCAGATGGCGGTGTATGGCGGCTTTAGCGCAATGCAGGGTGGTGCCGGAAGTCAGATTCGAACTGACGACCTACGCATTACGAATGCGTTGCTCTACCAGCTGAGCTATTCCGGCCTGGTGGTCCAGCAGTAACGTCCTTCGCTGCACCGGAAAGGCCGGATTGTATCGCAAACCCCGTTTGCCGGATTTGTCGGCGAATGCGCGCAATTGGTGTCTTCAGCGGACTCCGTCAAGCGCGTATTTTCCCTGTTGCGCCCGCGGGATCGGCGCTTGCAAGGGATCGCATGATGCGTGGCTTTTCGCTTTTGGAAACTCTGATCGCACTGACTGTCAGCGCCATTGCAGTCCTCCTGGCCCAGCCCGTTATCGCTACCGGAATGCTCAATCTGCAGCGGAGCACGACGATCAACGGATTGATCCGCAGCCTGCACTTCGCGCGCCGCACGGCCGCCGAGAAGGGCCGGGACACGACTGTGTGTTCCAGTCCCGACGGATCGCGGTGCGGGGCCGCGGAGGATTGGGACGCCGGCTGGATTGTTCACGACGGCCCAACGGGTTCGACGGCGCCCGCGCCGCCGCCGGGTTCGATCCTCTACCGATCGCGAGGCCAGGCCGGTTTGTCCATTCGCTCGAATCGCACCCGGTTCGTGTTCCGGCCGTTCCGCGGGCGCTCCACCAACGGCACCCTGGTCGTTTGCGACCGTCGCGGAAGCGGCGCGGCGCGCGCAATCGTCGTAAACAACATCGGCAGGCCGCGGCTTGCCGATACGGCCAGCGATGGCGACCCGCTTTCCTGCCCGCCCGGCTGAGCCGGAAAGCGGCTTCAGCCTGGTCGAATGCCTGCTCGCAGTCGCCATATTCAGCCTGGGCCTGCTCGGGGCAGGCGCGCTGATTACCGAGCGGTTGAGGGAAAGCCGCGCCGCGCACAGTTACTTTCGTGCCGAGATGCTGGCGCAGGACCTCGTTGCGCGCATCGGCGCAAACCCTTCGGCGGCCGGCGGAGGAGAGTTGGGGGCGTGGCAGCGGCAGGCCGCGTCCGCCTTGCCGGGCCTGCAGTGCGAGGTGACGGCGCTGGGCGGTACGCCGCCGGCATACAAGGTCGAGATGCGCTGGCCGGCGGGCGCGGACGACACCGGCCGGCTGGTGCTTTGGGCCGGCCGATAGATCCCGGCCGCGAAGGCCAGCGCGGTAACAGCCTGGCCGAGCTGCTCGTGTCGCTGGCCGTTTCGAGCCTGTTGCTGCTCGGGGTATTCGGCTCCGCCCAGTCCATGAGGCAATCCGCGCGCGCGGCGGACAATCTGCACAGCCTCGAGGAGAAAGCGCGTTTCGCGCTGGAGCTGCTGCGCGCCGACATCCGTTCGGCCGGCTTCTGGGGGCTCCATTCCGACGCCGGGGCGCTCCGCGTGGCAGCGGGGGCGTCGGTGCGCTGCGGCGGGGTGGACGCGAGCGACTGGGCCTTTCGGTTCCAGGAATATGTGGCCGCCGCCGAAGTATGGCCCCTGCCCTGTTCCCCGTACCGGAACCGCCGGCAGCCGGAAACCGACGTGCTGGAGATTCGAAGGGCGGGCCAGGCCACTACCGGCGTGGATTCGCGGAGGCTGCAGGTTCATTCGTCGCGCCTGGATGGCATCGTATTTTCCGCGGGTTCACCGCCGCCCCTGGAAGGCGAAACCGAACTTCGCGATCTCATCGTGCACGCCTGGTACGTGGCCGCCCGGTCCAGTCACGACTCCGCGGAACCGTCGCTGCGGCGCAAGACACTGGTAAGAGGCGGACTTTTGCGCGACGAGGAGATCCTGTCGGGCGTAGAGGACTTTCAGGTTCGCCTCGCGTTCGACACCGACCGGGACGGGACGGCGGACGGGGTGGTCGATCCGGGTGCGCCCGCGCCGTCCGGCGCACGTGTCGTGGCGGTCCGGCTCTGGCTGCTCCTGCGCCACGACAACCCCGAGACAGGTCATGCGGACGGCAGGACCTATGCCTACGCGGACCGCGCGGCGCGCAGTTTCGACGATGCAAGGCGCCGCCTGCTGGTAAGCGCGAGCGAAGTGGCGGCGAATGCGCGACAGTGATCAGAGTTCCGAGAGCGGAGTCGTCCTGGCCGTGGTGCTGATGGTTCTTGCCGCCCTGTCGCTGCTGGCCGTGGCCGGCAAGGGCGACGTTGCGCTGCAGTGGCTGCAGGTGCGCAACGCAAGAGAATACGCCGAGGCGGTGCGGCTGGCGGAAACCGGAGTCGGCATGGCGCTGGCCGCCGACCGTTTCCGGCTGGATATGCCGCAGCGCGGCCGCTACTGCAGAATCGCGTCGCGCTGCGTGGAGTGGACCGTGAGTCACGTGGAAACGACCGCGCCTCCGAGGGGATTCGAGGACGCGGACGTGCCGAAACGTGCGCTGCACTTCGAGATCGGCGCGTTGGGCACCGCCTGGCCGCGGGCCCGGGCGCCGGTCGTGGTGGGCTTCATGCTGCTTGCACACGGCGAACCGGACGCCGAATTGCCCGAAGAGATCGAAGTCTGCCGGCAGGAAGACGATTGCCCGGAGGATTCCGCGGAACCGCCCGTTCGACGCTACTGGCGTGAGGACATTGAATGAAAGATACCCGCGGGTTCAGTTTGACCGAGCTGCTGGTGACGCTGGCGATTCTCGCGTTGCTGGCCGCGGCGGCCACGCCCCTGTGGATCAAGCAGCTTGAGCGCGCGCGGAGGCTGGACGCGACCGACGCGCTGGTGCGCGCCGCGGTCCTGCAGGAGCGCTTCCATTTCGAAAACGGACGCTATGCCCGCACAGGCGAACTGGCGGCTCACCCGCCGGCGGGACTGGGCGTCGCCGGCACCGAACGCGGCTACTACCAACTCCGCCTGCGACCGCCAGAGGGCGCATTGCCCGACGGCTTCGCAATAGAGGCAGTCGCGGATCCGCAAGGCCCCCAAGCCGGCGATGAACAGTGCCGTGTCTTGTCCGTGGATTCCACCGGCCGCCGTTCATCCGAAAACGCCAGTGGCGACGACAGCACGGACGCTTGCTGGCCCTAGCCGAGAGTCAGGTGGTGCGGGTTTGTCGGATGAGGTGCAGGAGCACCATGGAAACGCCCACGGTGATCGCCGAATCCGCAACGTTGAAGGCCGGGAAGTACCAGCCTCCGTAATGCACCGATATGTAATCCAGCACATAGCCGCGGGCCACGCGGTCGATCAGATTGCCCACCGCTCCGCCGGTCATCAACGCCAGGCCCAGGCCCCACAGCGCGTCTCCGTCTTTCGAGGCGCCGCGCATCATCGAGCCCAGGAACACCACCAGCACCAGCCCCAGGACCAGGAACAGGGCGTTCTGCCAACCCGACGCGCTGGACAGGAGGCCGAAGGCGGCTCCGGTGTTGTGCCAGCGCACCAGGTCGAAGAAAGGCAGCACGACGATGCGTTGCAACTCGTCCAGCTGCGCGGCGACAATCCACTTCACGATCTGGTCCGCGACCGCAACGCCGCCGGAGACGGCGAGCAGGATACCGAAACGCGGCGCCTTCATGCCCAGACGCGCGCCTCGCCCTCGCCTTCGACGTTAACGACGCAGCGCTCGCACAACCCGGCGTGATCTTCGCCTTCCGGACGCACGGGCACGCGGTGCCAGCAGCGTTCGCATTTCGGGTGCTCGCTCGCCCGGCAAACGGGCGCCTGATCCGCCGCGCCCGACTCCAGCTCCACCGCCGCGGAAATAAAGACGAAGCGCAACTCGTCGCCCAGTTGCCGCAAAGCGTGCAAGGTGGCGTCATCGGCCGGCACGACAAGCTCCGCCTCCAGCGACGAGCCCACCTCGCCTGCCTTGCGCGCTTCCTCCATCACGCCCAGCACCTGCGTGCGCGTTTCGCGCAGCGTGTCCCAGTGCGCCCGGCATTCGGGCAGGTCCGGCAACGCATGCGGCGCGCACATGAATACCGATTCGGGGCGGTCGCCGGGAAATTCCTTCCAGAACTCCTCGATGGTGAAGCTCAGCACCGGGGCCAGCCAGCGCGCCAGGCATTCGCCGATATGCCACAGCGTGGTCTGCGCCGAACGCCTGCCGTGGCTGTCCGCGGGCATCGTGTAGAGCCGGTCCTTGATCACGTCCAGGTAGAAATTGCCCATGTCGACGACGCAGAAGTTGTGCACCTGCTGGAATATCGGGTGGAACTCGTAGTTGCGGTAGTGCTTCCACACCGCGTCGTCGAGTTCGCTGGTCCGCCGCAATGCCCACAGGTCGAGGTCCACGGCGTTCTCGGGCGCCACCGCATGCCGGGCGGGATCGAAATCGCTCAGGTTGCCGAGCAGGAACCGGGCCGTGTTGCGGAGGCGGCGGTAAGCGTCGGATACGCGCGTGAGGATGTCCTGGGATATGCCCATTTCGCGCCGGTAGTCGGTGGTCATGACCCACAGCCTGAGCACGTCCGCGCCCAGCTTGTCGACCACCTCGCGCGGGTCCACGACGTTGCCCCGCGACTTCGACTGCTTGCGGCCCTTCTCGTCCACGGCGAAACCGTGCGTCAATACCGCCCGATACGGCGCGCGGCCGTCGATGGCCACCGAGGTCAGCAGGGACGACTGGAACCAGCCGCGGTGCTGGTCGGAGCCTTCCACGTAGAGGTCGGCGGGGTTTTCGATCTCCGAATGCTCCGCGCCCACGCAGCGATGCACGAGTCCGGAATCCATCCACACGTCCATGACGTCCGTCACCTTGCGGTAGCGGCCGGCCTCGTCGCCAAGCAGTTCGGCCGGGTCCAGCGCGAACCACGCCTCGATGCCCTTCTCGTCCATCCGTTCGGCGATCTCCGCCATCAGCCGCGCCGAGTCCGGGTGCGGCTCGCCGGTTTCCCGATCCACCATAATCGGCAGCGGCACGCCCCAGGCGCGGCTGCGCGAAATGCACCAGTCCGGCCGGGTCTCGACCATTCCCGCGATACGCTGCTCGGCCCAGCCCGGATACCAGTCCACTTCGCCGATGGCCCCGGCGGCCTTGTCGCGCAGTCCTTCGCGGTCAAGCCCGACGAACCACTGCGGCGTTGAGGTGAACAGAAGCGGGCGATGGTGCCGCCAGCAGTGCGGATAGCTGTGCCGGTGGCTTTCCCGGCAAAGCAGCATGCCGCGTTCGGCCAGCAGGTCGGGAATCCGCTTGTCGGCCTCTTCGACGTGCAGTCCGCCCACCAGGCCGGTGTCTTTCAGAAAGTGACCGTCCGTGCCCAGCGGATTGTCCGCCGGCAGACCCGCCTTGCGGCAGGTCGCAAAGTCGTCCAGTCCGTGTGCGGGCGCCGTATGCACCGCGCCGGTGCCGGCTTCCAGCGTGACGTAGTCGGCGATCAGGACGGGCGCCAGGCGGTCGTAGAACGGATGTCGCAGGTTTACGCCGGCGAGTTGCGCGCCCTTGAGCGCCGCCAGTTCGCGCGCGGCGGTCGCGCCGTAGCGCTGAAGAGCGTCGTCGGCCAGCCCGCGCGCCAGCACCAGGCGCTCGGTCCGTCCGTCGATCTCCGCCTCCATGAGCACGTAGTCGAACGCGTCGCTGAGCACCACCGCGCGGTTGGCCGGCAGGGTCCAGGGCGTGGTGGTCCAGATCGGGACATACAGCGGCGCATCGCTTGCGTCCACGCCCTCCACGCGGGAAAGGAAATCGGCGGGATCGGCGGCAAGGAAACGCACGTCGACGGCGAGCGAGGTCTTGTCTTCGTATTCGACTTCCGCCTCCGCCAGCGCGGACCCGCAATCCAGGCACCAGTGGACCGGCTTCTGGCCACGATAGACGTACCCGCCGGCGAAGATTTCCGCGAACGCCCGGATCTGGTTGGCCTCGTAACGCGCCGCCATGGTCAGGTACGGACGCTCCCACTCGCCCAGCACGCCAAGCCGGCGAAAGTCCTCGCGCTGGCCTTCCACCTGGCTGGCCGCATAGCGACGGCAGGCCTCGCGAAAGGCCGCGCCGTCCAGCGCGGCGGCCTCGTGGCCCAGTTCCCGCTCCACGCGGACCTCGATCGGCAGACCGTGGCAGTCCCAACCGGGAACGTAGGGTGCGTCGTAGCCGTCGAGAATCTTCGACTTAACGATCAGGTCCTTGAGCACCTTGTTGTAGGCATGGCCGATGTGAATCGAACCGTTCGCGTACGGCGGACCGTCCAGCAGCGTGAACTTCTTCCGCCCGTCCATGTGCTCGCGGATCCGCCCGTAGCGGCCACCGTTCTCCCACTCGCGCAGCATTTCCGGCTCGCGGCGCGCCAGGTTGGCGCGCATCGGGAAAGCCGTACGCGGCAGGTTCAGTGTGTCGCGGTAGTCGGGCATGTCGCTGCGAACTGTGCTTGAAACGGAAGTGTGGCGAACGACTACGCGGCGCGCAAGAGTTCGCGGGCCTGGTCGGCGTCGCGATCCATCTGCACGCGCAATTCGTCGAGGTTCTTGAAATGCACTTCGTCGCGCAGCTTCGCCACCGGTTCGATGTCCAGGAAACGTCCGTACAGATCGCCGCTGAAGTCGAAGATGTGCGCTTCCAGGATCTTTTCGGTGCCACCCACCGTGGGCCGGTAGCCGATGCTGGCCACGCCCGCCAGCGGTTCGTCCTCCACCCCGTGCACGCGAACGGCGAAGATGCCGTCAATGGGACTGACGCGGCCTTTCAGGGCAATATTGGCCGTGGGATACCCCAGCTTCGCGGCGCCGATCTTCAAACCGTGAATGACGCGCCCCCCCATGCAGTAACGGCGGCCCAGGAGCCTCGCGGCCTGCGCCAGGTCCGAGGCCGCCAGCGCCCGCCGCACGCCGGTGCTGGAAACGCGCTCGCCGTCGACGCTAACGGGCGGCGCCTGCTCCGCACTGAAGCCGAGCTTCCGTCCCCCCGCCGCGAGTTCATCCATTCCGCCGCCGCGCTGGTAGCCGAACCGGAAACCCGGGCCCTGGATCACGTGCCGGGCATTCAGCAGTCCGGCCAACAGCTTGCGCATGAAGTCATCCGGCGAGAGCGTGCGTATCGCATCGTTGAACGGTGGGCAGTAGAGGGCATCCACTCCGGCGGCGTTGAGCGAGGCGCATTTCTCGCGCAGGGTCATCAGCTTGGGCGGCGGCGCTCCGCGTGCCATGAATTCCTTCGGAGACGGTTCGAAACTGAACACGACCGAGGCCAGGTTGCGTTCGCGGGCGGCGCGGATGACCCGCCCCAGGACCTCCTGGTGACCGACGTGCATTCCGTCGAAACCGCCTATGGTCACGGCGCATCCGTGGTCGATGGAGGCCGGCAAGCGGGAAATTCGGCGTAGGAGAAGCATCGCTTGCGGCGCGAAAAAACTGCGGTGGGTGAAATAATTGCTCCAGTGGAGCAATTATAGGTAGGAAGTATCGCGCCAGCGGTGGCCGGTCAGGAACAGGCAGAGGAAATAGGCCGCCGCGGCGCCGCCCACGCAAGCCAGTATCCACAGCACCCGGACAATCCGCGAAACCTCCGGCCAGAGCGCGGGCGCCGGCGCGAATTCGATCAGCAGCATCGACAACAGGCCCACCGCTACAACGATCCTGAGCAGCGGCTTGAACATGGCGCCCCGCTTGCCCTCGGGATCCTGGCGCCTGAACAGCAGCCACAGGACCGCCGCATTGATCGTCGCGCCAAGCGCCGTGCCGCCCGCCAGCACGGCG
>CAYMQG010000045.1:0-59634 GCA_964392625.1 uncultured Gammaproteobacteria bacterium
TCCCGGGAGGTGGATTTTCTCATCGACCGGGACGGGCAACTCACGCTGGCCGAATCGAAATGGAAGGAAATTCCCGTAGCGCGTGATTTCGATCAGGTTCTGGCGGTGCAGTCGCTGTTGCCGCATGCATGCTTGCCGGCAATGGTGTTGTGCCGTGCGCCGCAAAGCCATCCGGTCAAGGACGGGGCGCTGGCTGTGAACGCCTACCGGCTCCGCGAACATATCTGAAACGCGGCGCAAAACGAATCCGGCCGCTGGCGCACCCTGGCTTCGCCCCCCCGCCGATCTCCTGATCGATGCCCCCCGGAGCGCGTTTCGTCGCGCTAAAGCCGGATTCGCGGGACTACCGGGTAGTGCGGTCGCGGTACTGGCGCTCGGCCATTTCGCGGTGCTGCTGGGCTTCCACCGACAGCGTGGCCACAGGGCGGGCCTGCAGCCGCTCCAGGCCGATTTCCTCGCCTGTTTCCTCGCAATAGCCGTAGCTGCCGTCATTGATCCGCTCCAGCGCGGCATTGATTTTCTTGAGCAGTTTGCGCTCCCGGTCGCGCGTCCTCAGTTCCAGGCCGAATTCCGATTCCTGGGTCGCACGGTCGCTCGGGTCGGGGAAATTGCTGGCGTCGTCGCGCATGTGATGCACGGTGCGCTCCACCTCGCCCATCAATTCCGCCTTCCAGGCGAGCAGGATCCTGCGGAAATGCTCCAGCTGGGAGTCATTCATGTACTTCTCACCCTTCTTCGGGCGATAAGGAGCTATGCCGTGTATGAGTTGGTCTTTCATGGTCTTGCAAGCGCGCGGCATTATAGCGTTATGCGGTCTCTTCGGCGCGGTCCTCGTCCAGCGGCGAATCGGGGTCCCATCCCGGCGAAAGGTGCTCTGCCGTCACCGTGGTATAGAGTCCGCCTCGGACATTGAAGCGGGCCCTCAGGCGCATCTGGCGCGGCCGGGTCAGCGACACCAGCTCATCGAGGATCTCGTTCGTGACCGCCTCGTGGAACGCGCCGCGGTCGCGGAACGAGTTCAGATACAGTTTCAGCGACTTCAGCTCCACGCAAACGGCGTCCGGCACGTAGTCGATCACAAGCTCCGCGAAGTCCGGCTGGCCGGTCTTCGGGCACAGGCAGGTGAACTCGGGCGCGCGCACCCTGATGGTATAATTGCGGCCCGTGCGCGGGTTCGGGAAAGTCTCCAGGATGGGGTTCATGGCAGGGAAATTTACACCACTTGCCCCGCCCTTGAGAACCGCAGGCAATGCGCCTTAAGAGGATCCGCCTGGCCGGGTTCAAGTCCTTCCCGGACCCGGTCAATATCGAGGTTCCAACGAAATCCCTGGCCGTAGTCGGCCCGAACGGCTGCGGAAAATCGAACATTATCGACGCGGTCCGCTGGGTGCTGGGCGAAATCTCCGCCCGGCAGCTGCGCAGCGGGGCGATGGCCGAAGTCATCTTCAACGGTTCCTCGCGGCGCACGGCGCTCGGGGCGGCGACCGTGGAGCTGCTGTTCGACAATACCGAGCCGGGCCCGAATTCGAAGTTCGCGGACTACAGCGAAATCACCGTGCGGCGCACGGTGCGGCGCGACGGCATTTCCGGGTACTTTCTGAACAATTCCCGCTGCCGGCGCAAGGACATCACGCAGATGTTCGCCGGCACCGGCCTCGGCATAGGCGGTTACGCCATCATTGAACAGAGCACGATCAACCTTCTGGTCGAGGGCCGCCCGGACGAGCTGCGCGCCTATCTCGAGGAGGCGGCGGGCGTGTCGGGCTACCGGCAGAGGCGGCGCGAGACCACGCTGCGCATTGCGCGCACCCGCGAGAACCTGGAGCGGCTGGCGGAGCGCCGCGCGGAACTGGGCAGCAGTCTGCGCCGGCTGAAGCGCCAGGCTTCGGCGGCCGGGCGCTACCGCAAGAACCTGAGCGAGAAGAGGCGGGTGCAGGCGCAGCGCCTGTCGCTGGACATTCGCGACCTGGACCGGCTGCTCGAGCAGAAGAAGATCGATGCCCGCACGCGCGAAACGCAGCTTGCCCGGGTCGAGGCGGAGAACCGGGGCCTGGAGGCCCGCATGCTCTCCGCGCGCGAGCAGCAGACGGAGGCGCAGGCGGCCTTTGACGAGGCCAACCGCGCATATTACGAACTGCAGGCGGAAATCGCGGGTCTGGAGGATACTGTCGGTACGCAGCAGGCCCTGGGCCGGGAGCGCGAGTCCGAACTGACGCAACTGGCTGAAAGACTTGAGGAATTGCGTGCCGAACTCGAGACGGAAGCCGCCGCTCGCGAGCGGCGCAAGCACATGCTTGCCGAATTGGAGCCGGAACTCAAGGCGGCGCGTGCGGAAGAAGCAAACCTGCGCGCCGGATCCGAACAGGCCGTGGACCGCCAGTCGCGTTGGGAAGCGGACCGGCACGCCGCGGAAATGCGCCTGCAGGCGCTGCGTCAGGAGCGCGAGATACTGCTGCGTGAGCGGCTGGCCGGCCTCGTTTCGCTGCAGGAAGCGGCGCGCCGGCGCAGTGGCGAACAGGCCGTTGAATGGCTGCGGACGAGCGGTCTGACGGAACGCCCCCGCCTCTCGGAGAAACTGAAGGTATCGCGACGCTGGCGCAGCGCCGTCGAACTGGTGCTCGGGGATTTCGTGGAAGCCACCAGCGTGGACGGCCTTGAGTCCCTGGCGCGTTCCGACGAACTGGCGCCGGGTCTGATGCTGGTCGAAGGCGGCGAGACGTCGGCGGAGCGTGGGACGCTGCTTGACGAGGTGCGCGGAGCGGGCGCCGCAGCCGGATGGCTCGCCACCGTGCGTACCGCGCCCGATATCTCCACCGCGCTGGCCAGGCTTGCGGACCTCGGCGAAGGAGAGTCCGTGATCACGCCGCATGGTGTGTGGCTGGGCCGGGGCTGGTTGCGGGTGGCCGGCCGTAAGGGCGAGGGCGCGCTGGAACGCGAGGAAGAGATCGCCGCATTGAGGAAGGTCCTGGAGGATACGGACGACTATGCGGCGCCGGTCCTCGACATACCTGACGGAGAATCCGCCCGGGCCGAATTGCAGGCCCGCCTGGAACGACTCAACAAGGACCTGGAGGCTGCCAGCGCCGAACAGAAGTCCGTTGCGGGCCGCAAGCCCGGTCCGGCCCAGGACATACAGGCGATGCGGTCGCGGACCGCCCAGGCCCGCGAGCGCAGCCGCGACCTGGAGCGCCGCGAGGCCGAGCTTGAGTCCCAGCGCCAGGCGGCGCTTCGGGCCTGCCAACGCATCGCCGCGGACATCACCGACATTGAAGCGCGGATCGGTCGGCTCAGGAGCCTGCGCGAGCAGTCGATCGAAGCGCTGGACGGGGCCAGGCACAAGCTGAAGTCGTCGCTCAGGCGCAAACCCCGGATCGACCGGAGCCTGGACGAGGCCCGGAAGTCGCGCGAACAGGCCGACAGCACGCTGGCCGCGGCGGAATCGGGACGCGCGGCAATCCAGCGGCGGCTGGCCGAGAAGCGGGAACAACTCGGCGAGTCGCGCGTGGAGCGACGGGAAATCGAGGTGCGCCGCGATGCCCTGTCGGAACAGATGGCCGCGACCGGCCATGAGCTCGCGGAGATCCTCGAGGAACTGTCCGAGGATCTGAGTGCCGACGAACTGGACCTGCAGCTCGAGAAGATTGAACGGCGGATCGAGCGGATCGGACCGGTCAACCTCGCGGCGGAGCAGGAACTGGGGGAGCTGAAGGAGCGCAAGGAATACCTCGATTCGCAGCACGATGACCTGACCGGCGCGCTGGAGACGCTGGAGAACACGATGCGCAGGATCGACCGCGAGACCCGCACCCGGCTGAAGGAGACCGGCGAGGCCGTCAGCAAGGGCTTCGACGTCAATTTCGCGCGGCTGTTCGGCGGCGGCCGGGCCGGCCTGGTTTTCGAAGGCGACGACATCCTGACCGCGGACATTCGATTCATGGTGCATCCCCCCGGCAAGCGAAACGTGCGCGTCAGCCAGCTTTCCGGCGGCGAGAAATCCCTGGCGGCCATCGCCTTTCTGGTTGCCGTGGTGCAGTTGAACCCGGCGCCGTTCTGCATGCTCGACGAGGTGGACGCGGCGCTGGACGACGTCAACGTGGTGAAGTTCTGCGAATTGGTCGGCGAACTGTCGCAGGCCGTCCAGTGCCTGGTCGTAACGCACAACAAGGCCACGATGCAGGCTGTCGACTACCTGCTGGGCGTGACCATGCAGGAACCGGGCATATCGCGAATCGTCACTGTCGACCTCGAAGAGGCCGTGCGCCTTGCCGCCGCCTGATTCGCCCGCCGGACCGTCTCCCGCAAGCAAGGAAGAAAGGGCGAAGTGGCTGCGGGCGGAAATCCACCGCCACAACCGCCTGTACCACGAACAGGACGATCCCGAAATCCCCGATTCCGAGTACGACGCGCTCTATCGGGAGTTGCGCGAACTCGAGGAAGCGCATCCCGAACTGGTAACCTCCGACTCGCCCACCCAATCGGTGGGTTCGCGCCCCAGCGAGGCCTTCGCGCCGGTCGAGCATGGCGCCCGCATGCTGTCGCTGGAGAACGTCTTCGACGCCGGGGAGATGGTGGAGTTCGATCGCCGTCTGGCCGGCCTTTTCGACGAGGAGACCGAACGGCAGTATTCCGCCGAACCGAAGCTGGACGGCGTTGCCCTGAGCCTGCTGTACGAGCGTGGCAGGCTCGTGCACGCGGCCACGCGCGGCGACGGCCGCGTGGGCGAGGACGTCACCCATACGGCCCGCACCATAGCGTCGGTCCCCGATCGGCTCTCGGGCGGCGATGTTCCCGAACGTATCGAAGTGCGGGGCGAGGTTTTCATGCCGCTCAGCGGATTTGAGGCGTACAACACGAAAGCGGAGCAGGAAGGAGAAAAGACCCTCGTCAATCCCCGCAACGCCGCCGCGGGCGCGCTTCGCCAGAAGGACCCCGGGGAGGCCGCCCGGCGAAGCCTCGATTTCTTTGCCCACGGCGTCGGGCAAGTCGCCGACGTTCCGGCGGTGTCGCGGCAGTCGGACCTGCTGGAGTCCATGGCGTCATGGGGCCTGAAGGTGTGTCCGGAAACCGAGAGCGTGACCGGGGCGTCGGGATGCCTCGCTTACTACGAGCGGATCGCCGCTCTTCGCGAGAGCTTCGATTACGCCCTGGACGGCGTCGTGTACAAACTGGAGCGCTTCGATCTGCGCGATCAGGCCGGGGCCTCTTCGCACGCCCCGCGCTGGGCCGTGGCGCAGAAATTCCCGGCCGAGGAGAAGCTCACGACCGTGCGCGCGATCGAATACCAGGTCGGCCGCACCGGCGCGCTGACGCCCGTGGCCCGGCTTGAGCCGGTATTCGTGGGCGGCGCAACGGTCAGCAACGCGACCTTGCACAATTACGGCGAATTGCTGCGCAAGGACGTCCGCATGGGCGACACGGTGGTTGTCCGGCGCGCCGGCGACGTGATTCCCGAGGTGGTGCGCTCGCTTCCCGACCGCAGGCAGGGCGATCCGGCCGTGCCGCCGCTTCCCGATCGATGCCCGGAATGCTCTTCCGAGGTCGCGCGGCTGGAGGACGAGGCCGTCGCCCGCTGCACCGGCGGGCTTATCTGCCCGGCGCAACGCCGTCAGGCCCTGATGCACTTTGCGTCCCGCGGCGCGATGGATATCGAGGGCCTGGGCGAGGTGCTGGTGGGACAACTGGTCGATCGGAGTCTGGCGAAGAATCCGGCGGACCTGTACGCGCTGTCGAAGGAACAGCTCAACGAGCTGGAACGCATGGCGGACAAGTCATCGGAGAACCTGCTGGGTGCAATTGAAGGCAGCAAATCGACGACATTGGCCCGTTTCCTGTTCGCGCTGGGGATCCGGGACGTCGGCAATGTCACGGCCGCTTCGCTGGCGCGCCACTTCGGAAGCCTTGAAGCCTTGCGCAACGCGGACGAGGAATCTCTCCAGGAAGTGCCGGACGTGGGTGAGATCGTGGCCCGCCGCGTGAGCGAGTTCTTTCGGCATGGCGACAACCTGCGGGTGATTGCCGAACTGAAGCGCCACGGCGTGGAATGGCCGGAAGCGGAAGCCGCACCCGCGGCATCCGCCGGACCGCTGCGCGGCAAGACCCTGGTCCTTACCGGAACGCTTGAAGGGATGACCCGCGATGAAGCGCGCGAGAGGATCGTCGGCGCAGGCGGGCGGGTCACCGCCAGCGTATCGAAAAAGACCGACTACCTGGTGGCCGGCGCCAATCCCGGCAGCAAACGGGACAAGGCCGAGAACCTCGGCGTCGAGGTGCTGGATCAGCCGCAATTTCTTGAGCTGCTCGAGGCGGGTTCGGCTTAAGAAAGGCGCGGCCGCGGGCGTTGCGGCCGGCGATTCAAGCTGTCACACTACCCCTCGAAAGAAACCCCAAAGGGGCGTTTGAGGTGACGATTCTTCTTGGAGTGAATGTCGATCATGTGGCTACCTTGCGCCAGGCGCGGGGAACTACGTACCCCGATCCGGTCGAAGCCGCGCGGCAGGCGCTGGAAGCCGGCGCCGACTACATTACCGTGCACCTGCGCGAAGACAGGCGCCACATCCAGGACCGCGATGTCGAGCGTTTGATCGACTCGCCGGACGTGCGCGTGAACCTGGAGATGGCCGCCACCGAAGAAATGCTGGCGATCGCGGAGCGATGGCGCCCCGAGGATTGCTGCCTGGTGCCCGAGCGGCGCCAGGAACTCACGACCGAGGGCGGACTGGACGTTTGCGGCCAGATCGAAACGATTGCCGGGGCTTGTGCGCGCCTGGCGGCCGCCGGCGTGCGGGTATCGCTGTTCGTCGATCCGCACGAAGCGCAGTTGCGCGCAGCGGCCGAAGCGGGAGCGCCGGTGGTCGAGTTGCACACGGGCGTCTATGCGGACGCCCCGAACACCGCTACCCGGGCGGAAGAGTTGGCGCGAATTCGCCGCGCCGCAGCGGTCGCGGCGGGGCTGGGACTGGTGGTTAACGCCGGGCACGGCCTGCATTACGAAAACACCGCGGCGGTGGCGGCGATCGCGGAGATTGCCGAACTCAATATCGGTCATGCTATCGTTGCCCAGGCGATATTTGATGGTTTTCCCGGGGCCGTACGGCGAATGAAGGACCTTATGAGGGCGGCCCGCGGGCAGGAGCGGGCACGCGGGCGGCAATGATGATTTACGGAATCGGGACGGACCTGCTGCGGATCGATCGCGTCGAACGCGTATACAGGCGGTTCGGCGACCGGTTCGCCCGCCGCGTGTTGATGGATTCCGAACAACGCGAATTCGCCGCCGCAAAGAGTCCCGCGCGGTTTCTGGCCATGAGGTTTGCCGCCAAGGAGGCGATCGTGAAGGCCCTGGGTACGGGGTTTCGCCACGGAATGTGGGTCCGCGACTCCGGAGTGAGGCATGATCGCCGGGGCCGCCCGGAAATCATTTTTTCGCCGCGCGGCAAGGCGGCCTGCGCCGCCGCCGGGGTCAGCGGCGGCTACCTGAGTTTGACTGATGAAGCCGGCCTGGTTGTGGCGACGGCGATACTGGTGTCGGGGGGCAGCTGATGAGCGCGAAACTGGTTCTGGATATTGAAACGGTGCCGGACGCCGAAATGGGGCGGGGGCTGTACGGGCTGGACGACCTGGACGAGGGCGAGGTGATGCGGGCCATGCTGCATCACTATCAGCAGCGCACGGGCCTGGAGTTCCTTCCTCCGATCCAGCACAAGGTGGTGGCGATCGGTATCGTGCTTCGCAACGACGAAGGGGTGCGGCCGCTGGTGCTGGGTGACGAGGATGCCAAGGAATCCGAACTGATCATGCGTTTTTTCCGCGGACTCGGGCACTACGTACCCGATCTCGTTACCTGGAACGGGGCCGCTTTCGACCTTCCTGTGCTGAATTTCCGGGCCCTCCGCCACGAGATACAGTCCAAGGTCTACTGGGAAACCGGTTTGAACGACCGGGGCTTCCGCTTCAACAACTACCTGTCGCGTTTCCACTGGCGTCATACCGACCTGATGGACGCGCTGTCCGGCTTTCAGGGCCGCGGGCGTCCCAGCCTGCGGGAAGCCTGCGCGTTGCTCGGCCTGCCCGGCAAGAACCTGATGGAAGGATCAAGCGTCATGGACGCCTACCTCGAAGGGAGGATCGGCGACATTCGACGCTATTGCCTCGAGGACGCGCTGAACACCTACCTGGTGTCGATCCACTTCGACTACTTGCGCGGAAACCTGTCGCAGGACAGCCTGGACGACGAGTACGGACTGCTGATCGACGTGCTCAAGGCAAGCGGCGAGCAGCATCTTGAGGAGTTTGCCCGCAAGCTGGAGGCCGAACCCGAGGACGGGAAAGAGGACTCCGGCGCGGAATCCTCGGCGGAGGCGGGTTCGGAAGAAGAGCCTCCGGCGCCGGACCCCCAGCCCGAGGAAGCCCCCAGGGAAGAACAGGCGACCGTTCACTAGTTCGCATGAACGATGGCGGCTGAAGTCCTCGTCGAAATTTCGCGACAAACCCTGCAGCTTGTCGGGGGCGGCAAGGTTCAGGGTCGATGGCCCGTATCCACGTCCCGTTACGGCCCCGGTGAGCTGGCCGACAGCATGGGAACGCCCCGCGGCCGGCATCGTATCCGGGCCTGTATAGGGGAAGGGCAGCCGCAGGGCGCGGTTTTCGTGAGCCGGCGCGCAACCGGCGAGATCTACTCCGAGGAGCTGGCCAGGCAATATCCCGAAAGGGACTGGGTGCTCAGTCGAATCCTGTGGCTTTGCGGCGAGCAGTCCGGGTACAACCGGCATGGGCGGGTGGACAGCATGCGCCGTTATATCTACATACACGGCACGCCCGACTTGGAGCCCATGGGCGTGCCGCGCTCGCACGGCTGCGTGCGGATGCGCAACGCCGACGTCATCGCGCTGTTCGATCTCGTCGGCCCTGGTTGCCGGGTCGACATCAGGCCATAAGGGAGCGGGAGTTGGGCCCCCTGATGATCGATCTTGAGGGCGTGGTCCTGGCAGCGGCGGAGGCGGAACTGTTGCGCCACCCTGCGGTCGGCGGCGTCATCCTGTTCAGCCGCAACTACCGGTGTCCGGCGCAGGTACGCAGCCTCGTTAACGCCATTCGGTCCGCCGCAGGGCGTCCCCTGCTCGTCGCCATCGACCAGGAGGGTGGCCGAGTCCAGCGCATGCGATCAGGCTTCTCCGCCCTGCCGCCGGCCCGTGCTCTCGGCCAGGTCCACGATTCCGATCCCGGCCGGGCCAGGGAACTGGCCCGCGCCCGCGGCCGCCTGCTGGCGCTGGAACTGGATGCGGTGGGCATGGATTTCAGCTTTGCGCCGGTCGTGGACGTGGATTACGGCAGGAGCGACGTGATCGGCGACCGCGCCCTGCACGGCGATCCCGAAGTCGTGTCGGACCTCGGCGCGGCCTTTGTGCAGGGCGCTGCCTCCGCGGGCATGGCCTGCGTGGCCAAGCACTTTCCGGGCCATGGTTGGGTCGAGGCCGATTCCCACATGGAAATGCCGGTGGACGATCGCGACTATCCGGCATTGTGTGCCGATCTCGTGCCCTTCGAGCGGCTGTTCGCCGCCGGCGCAGGCGCCGTCATGACCGCGCATGTGCAGTATCCCGCGGTGGACGAGCCCACGCCCTGCTATTCGCGCCGCTGGATGGGCGAGGAACTGCGCCAGCGCATGGGCTTTTCCGGGGCCATCTTTGCCGACGATCTTTCCATGCACGGGGCGGGCCAGGCCGGCGATCTGGCACAGCGCGTCGAGGCCGCCCTCGAGGCCGGCTGCGACATGCTGCCGGTCTGCAACGATCCCGAGGGCGTGCGCGACCTCCTCAGTGACTGGCGCATCGCCGCCCGGCCTGATTCCGCGGTCCGCTTGGCCAACTTGCGTCGAGCCGTTTGATGGCGATTGAGGGACTGGCGCTGATTTCCGGTGCTCCGCCGGAGCGGCTGGGCATGGGTCAGCCCGAGAGACCGGCGCCGAACGGAAGTCGGCCCTATGGTCCGCCTTCCGCGCCGGTAGAGATTCGGAAGCTCGGCAGCGCTCCGGTCCTCTACCTGAACAGGCACGGCGCGAATTACGCGATTGCGCCTCATCGGATCAACTATCGCGCCAACCTCAAGGCCTTGGCCGAGGCGGGCGCCGCGAGCATTCTGGGCGTTCACTCGGTGGGCGGCATCGCCGCCGAGGCCGTGCCGGGAACCGTCGTCATACCCCATGACCTGATCGACTACACGCACTCGCGCGAGACCAGCTTCGCGAAGGACGGCGCCGGCAAGAGCGCATTCGTCGAGTTCGCGAGCCCTTTCGACGCGGCGATGCGCAGGGGGCTGGTCGAGGCCGCTGAAGGCACGGAGTGCCTTGTGCGTGGCGTCTACGGCGTAACGCAGGGTCCGCGGCTGGAAACCGCCGCCGAAGTCGACCGGCTGGAGCGTGACGGATGCACGCTGGTAGGCATGACCCTGATGCCGGAGGCGGTGCTGGCCCGCGAACTGGGCATTCCCTACGCTTCCCTGTCGCTGGTAAGCAACTATGCCGCCGGCCGCAACAAGAACGGTGAAACGAGAGGAATCATCGAGCAGCATGCCGCCTGGCTGGATACGGGGCTCGAGCGCGCACGGGAATTGCTGGCTCGCTGGCTTGCCGCGTCGGACTTCCCGGCAGGGGACTAGCGGCAGTCAGCCCTCAGTCGTCCGCTTCCGGGCGCGGGCGATAGCGGAACAGGCGCGCGATGGCTCCGAACCGGGGATGGTCGAAGTAGTGCACTTCCCCCAGCAGGAGACGGCGGCGCTCCCGGATCCGATACTCGCCGCCGCCCTCTTCAACCGCCGGCATCCGCAGGTCGAGCGTCAGATGCATGAACCGTTCTTCCTCCAGTGACGCCAGCCCGCTGAAGGGCAGCGCCCCGGCGGCAAGGGTGGACAGCCGCAACGGTATCGGTTCGCCGTTCCACTCCGCGGGCATCGCCCAGGCGAAATGCGCCAGTGGCCGGTACCCGGCGCTGCGGCGCATCGACACCCAGATGCCGTCGAGCGCGAATTGCGCGCGGGTCAGGGCCAGAATGCCGGGCGGCGGCTCAGGTGTCGCGGGACCCGAGTCCGGCAGTTCCAAAGGCGCGGGATAGACTTCGGGAGGCGGCAGGTCCGGCGACGTCTGCATGAGATCCTCGGTGGTTTCCTCCGCGTCCAGCTGCAGGAACACGATCATCTCCAGGGCGGTCCGGAAGTCGTCATCCTGCGCCTGCAAGGGTCCGGCTAGCAGGACGCACGCCATGAAGTGAATCAGGGCGGCGATCGGCGGGGCAGGGAATCTGTGCGGCACGAGGCCTCTAGTGTACGGTTTCGGATCGGCGGGCCTCTTCGAGCGATGCAAGGAGGCGCTCCACATACCGGAAGCGCTGCTCGGGCCGCGACAGGTCGGCCCGGAACCTGAGCGCGTCGTTGGGCCGCAAGGCGTATTCCTCCGGCTGACGCCGCACCAGTGCGGCGAGGTGCAGGGGGTCCACCGGCGTGTCGGTGTGGAACTCCGCCTCGCCGCCGCGGTCCGCCGCCTGCAACATTCGTATGCGCAGTTTCCGCATGCGCTGCTGAATCCGCGCCTGCCGGAACAGATTGAGGGCTTGTTCGGGCGCTGGGCCGAAGCGGTCCACCAGCTCGACCATGAGCCCGTTCAGGGTTGAGGCGTCCGCGGCGGTCGAAACGCGCTTGTACCAGCTCAGGCGCTGGTTGACGTCGGGCATGTAGTCCTCGGGAAGCAGGGCGCCCAGATTCAGATCGACGTCCGCGCGTGGCTGCGCCGCGACGCCCGGGCTATCGGCGGGAAGGTCGCGCAGATCCTGCACGGCGCGGCTCAGCATGTCGTTGTAGAGGCTGAACCCGATCTGCTGTATCTGCCCGGACTGTTCTTCGCCCAGCAGCTCCCCGGCCCCCCGGATCTCCAGGTCGTGGGTGGCGAGCAGGAACCCGGCGCCGAGTTCGCCGGCCGCCTGTATCGCTTCCAGGCGCTTGTGCGCATCGGCGGTCATCTCCTTTTCGTGCGGGCGGATCAGGTAGGCGTAGGCCTGGTGATGGGAGCGCCCGACCCGCCCGCGCAACTGGTGCAACTGGGCGAGTCCCAGCCGGTCCGCGCGGTTGATCAGCATGGTGTTGGCGTGGGGAATGTCCAGCCCGCTTTCGATGATGGTGGTGCACACCAGCACGTCGAAGCGGCGGTGGTAGAAGTCGGTCATGACGCGCTGCAGCTCCGCGTCCGGCAGTTGGCCGTGGGCCACTTCGAGCCGCACGTCGCCGAGCAGCGCCTGCAGTTCGCGCGCGATACGGTCGATGTCCCTGACCCGGTTGTGAACGAAGAAGACGGCGCCGCCGCGGCGCAGCTCCCGCCCGCAGGCCTCCCGGATCAGGCTGTTGCGCCAGGGCGTTACAAAGGTCCTGACCGCCATGCGCGCCGGCGGCGGCGTGGTGATCAGCGACAGATCGCGCAGGCCGCCCAGGGACATGTTCAGCGTCCGGGGAATGGGAGTGGCGGTGAGCGTCAGGACGTGCAGGCCGGCCCGCAGGTTCTTGATGCGCTCCTTCTGGCGTACGCCGAAACGATGTTCCTCGTCGACCACCAGCAGGCCCGGTCGCTTGAAACGCACGCGGGGGTTCAGAAGGCCGTGGGAGCCGACGACGATATCCGCTTGTCCGTCGGCAATCCGCTCCCGCACCTCCTCGTTCCTGCGGCCGGCGCCGAAGCGGGTCAGCATTTCGACCCTCACGGGCCAATCGGCAAACCGGTCGCTGAATACGCGGTAATGCTGCTCGACCAGCAGCGTCGTGGGCGCCAGGACCGCCACCTGGTGGCCCTGGAATACGGCCGCGAAGGCTGCGCGCAGCGCCACCTCGGTCTTGCCGAAGCCCACGTCTCCGCAGATGAGCCGGTCCATCGGCCGGCCGGCGGCGAGGTCGTCGAGCACCTGCTCCACGGCGCGTTCCTGGTCGTGCGTCAGCCGGTAGGGGAAGCGGGCCGTGAATGCGCTCATCTCCGTCGGCGGGGCCTCGATCGCGGGCATGGTCCGCGCGGCGCGCCGGGCCTGCAGTTGCAGCAGTTCGGCGGCCACGTCGCGCAACTGGCGTTCCGCGCGCCGCTTGATCCGGTCCCAGGCGTCCGAGCCCAGCCGGTGCAGCGGCGCGTGCTCGGGGCTTCCGCCGGTATAGCGGGTAATGAGTTGCATGTCGGAAACCGGCACGTAGAGGCGGTCGTCGCCGGCGTACCTGACGCGCATGAACTCGGCCGGCGCGCCTCCCACGTCCATGTGCTGCAATCCTTCGTAGCGGCCGATGCCGTGGTCTTCGTGCACCACGGGCGCGCCGGGGACAAGATCCGCCAGGCTTTGCAAAATGGCTTCCGGCGCCGGCTGGCCCCGCCGGCGGCGCCGTGTAAGCGGGCGTTGCCGGCCGAACAGTTCGCGCTCGGTAAGCACGGTCAGGTCATCGCCGAGAACGATGCCGTGATCCAGCGGGCTCTCGGCCAGGCACAACGGCGCCGCGGACGCCAGGAAATCGCTCCAGGACGCGACGTCCTGCGCCCTGAGTTGCCTGCCGCGCAGCAACTCGCGAACCAGTTCGCGTTGACCGGCGGTTTCCGCGGCCAGCAGAATGCGCCGGCCGGGCGTTTGCGCGTAGGCCTCGAGCGAAGCGTGCTCGTCGTTGCGGGTGAGCGGCACCGCCGGCGCCGGCCGCGCCCTGATGGACTGCGAATTGGCCCGAACGGCCATGTCCGCCAGCGCTTCGGGGCGGCAATCGAAGCTGCGCCGGCCCGCGACGGCGGCCTTGTGCAGGTCCGGAGGCGCAAACAGTTCTTCCGGCGGCAGGCAGGGTTGTTCCAGGTCGCCGTCCCGCTGCCGATATCGGTCCGCAATGGCTTCCCACTCCGATTCCAGGGCGGTTACCGCACCCGGGAGGAGGACGACCGCGCTGTCGGACGGAAGGTAGTCCCAGAGGGTTTCGGTCCGCCCGAAGAACAGCGGCAGGTAGTTCTCCGCTCCCTGCGGCGCCATGCCCTCGCCCACCTTTCGGAAAACCTCCGCGCGCGCCGGGTTTTGCGGGAACCGCCGCCGGAATCGTTCGCGAAAGGCTTCGATGCCGTCGGGGTCCAGCGGCAGTTCGCGCGCCGCCATCAGCCTGAACGAATCCAGTTCCCCGGTGCTGCGCTGCGAAGCGGGGCTGAACCGGCGGATGGATTCGACTTCCCGGTCAAAGAACTCGATCCGGACCGGCGCCGGGGAGCCGCTGGGAAATATGTCCAGCAGTGCGCCGCGAACGGCATACTCTCCCGGCTCATTGACCAGCGGCACGCGAAGATAGGCCGCTTCGTCGAGCCTTCTCCGCAGGTCGTCCGGATCCAGTTCCTGCCCGGTGCGGCAGCTGACCCCCAGCCATTGGCGAAGCTGCGCGCGCGGCGGCAGGCGGTCCAGCAGCGTGGGCGCGGCGACGAACAGTGCACGCGCCGTTTGACGCGCGTCGCCGGTCAGCAGGCCGGACAGCGTTTCCAGGCGCCGTGAGGTGATTTCGGGATGCGGGCTGAACAGGTCGTAGGGGAGCGTCTCCCGGTCGGGCAGCAAAGCCATGCCGTTGCCGCTTCCCCGGAACCACGCCACCTGCTGCATGAATTGCTCCACGCGTCCCGGCTCGGGCGTGACGACCAGGACGCACGGCGACTCGCGGGCGTCAATCAGGTGCGCGCAGACCAGCGGCGCCGCGCCCGCGCTGACGCCGTGCAGTTCGAGTTCGGCATCGCGCCCGTGTGGCCAGACAATCCGCCGGATTGCCGATGAAGCTTCGCCGGGCGCCTTTTCCTCTTCCATACGGCGCGCATTATGAAGGCGAACGGCAGGCAGGTTCGTGGGACAATGGCGCGATGATCCGGCCCCTAGCGCTTGCCATCGCCTGGCGATACCTGCGCGCGCCCACGCGCAACCGCTTCGTGTCCTTCATCGGCCTGGCTTCAGTCATCGGCCTGGCCCTCGGAGTGGCCTCGTTGATCGTCGTGATTGCGGTAATGGACGGCTTCTCCGCGGAATTGCGCGACCGGCTGCTCAGGTTTGACGCCCAGGTGAGCGTGGTCGCCGAGGACGGGCTGGGCGACTGGCGCGAAACCGCGGAAGAACTGGCGGCACTGCCCGGGGTCCGGCGGGTCGGTCCGGTGGTGGAGCTGGAAGCCCTGCTGGTGTCCAGGCGGCGCTATGCCGGCGTGCAGTTGCTGGGAATAGCCGCCGACCCCGCCATGCAGGCAGCGCCGTACGGCCGGTCCGTCATCGCCGGGTCCTTCGCCGATCTCCACACCGGCGGCGGCGGGCTGGCAGTGGGACGCTACCTGGCGGACACGCTGGGCGTTCGCGTGGGCGACACCGTCCGGCTGCTGATCCCCCGGCCCAACGGCGCCGCTCCCAGCCTGCGCGACCTTCCGGTCAGCGCGGTTTTCCTCGCGGGCAACGCCGGTCCGGACAGCAGCCTGGCGCTGGCGGGCCTGGCGACCGTGTCCGAGCTCGCCGGCCTTGAAGGCCGGGTCAGCGCGCTGCAGGTCAGCGGCAGCGATCCCTATGAAACGCCGGCGGCAGTGGAAACCTGGGCGGCAGGTTCCGAACGGGTCCGCGCCGACGGTCTGACGACGCGTTCCTGGATGCAGCAGCATGAGGCCCTGTTCCGGACTGTCGAACTGGAACGCCTGGCCATGGGTGCGCTGTTGTTCACGATCGTCGCGGTGGCCGCGTTCAACATCGTTGCAACGCTGGTCATGTCGGTCAACGAGCGCCGCAGCGAAATCGCCATCCTGGCCACCCTCGGGGCCCGCACTCCCACCATCATGGCGGTTTTCTCGCTGCAGGGCCTGTTGGCGGGAATCGTCGGGGTGGGCCTGGGAGGAGCGCTGGGCGTCTGGCTGACGCTGAATATCGACGGCGCCATGCAGTTTTTCGAGAACCTGTTCGGGTTCGACTTCCTGCCGGCGGAGTCGTTCTACCTCACCGGAGTGCCTTCCGAATTGACCGCGATGCTCGTCATTACGGTGACCGGGCTGGCGCTGCTGCTGTCGACGCTGGCGTCCTGGTACCCTTCGCGGCACGCTGCGCGGGTGGACCCGGCCAGCATCCTTCGCTACGAGTAGTCCGGTGCGCGCGTTCGAACTGTGGATGGCGTCGGCGCAGCTCAGGGCGAGCCGCCGCGGCGGGTTCGTTTCACTGGTATCGATGCTCTCCATGCTGGGAGTCGCGACCGCGGTGGCCCTGCTGGTGGTCGTGCTGTCGGTCATGAACGGTTTCGACCAGGTCGTCCGCGAGCGAATACTGAACGTGCTGGCCCACGGCAGCTTTCACGGCCCCTCCGGAGAATTGAGCGAATGGCGCGAACTGCGCGACGCCGCCCTGAGCCACCCCGAGGTCGAGTCGGCGGCGCCGTATATCGACGGGCAGGGCGTGCTGAGCGCGCCGGATGCCGTTGCGGGCGTGCAACTGCTGGGCTTTGAACCGGGCGAGGCGGCCTTCCGGGCGCTGGACGGTCTCGCCCGCGATACGGGGCTTGAAACGCTGAGCGGCGGTTCCTGGGGGATAGTGCTGGGCAGCGAACTGGCGCGGCGCCTGGGTGTGGGCGATGGCGACGATGTGCTGCTGCAGGTGCCGCAGGGCTGGAGCACGCCGGCGGGAATCGCGCCGCGCATGCGGCGCCTTGAAGTGGCGGGCGTGTTTCACGCCGGAATGAATGACTTCGACCGCTCGCTTGCCTGGATGCATTACGACGATGCGCGCCGCCTTTTCGGTCTCGGCGACGACGCCAGCGGGTTGCGCGTGATGCTCAGGGACCCCTGGAGGGTGGAAGCGGTAATGCCCGAAATCGCGGGCGAAAGGGCCGGGAATCTGTTTGTTCGCTACTGGACCTGGGAACACGCCAGTTTTTTCTATTCCATCGCCATGACCAAGCGCATAACAATTATCATTCTGACGCTTCTTGCGGCGATCGCCGCTTTCAACATTGTCTCCAGCCTGGTCATGATCGTGCGCGAGAAAACCCCGGAAATCGGCATTTTGAGGACGCTTGGGTCCACGCCCCGTTCGGTAATGGCTGTGTTCGCCGGGCACGGGGGTTTCGCGGGCCTGCTCGGAATTGCGCTCGGGCTCGCCGTGGGAATACCGCTGGCCGTGTGGGCCGGGCCGCTCACTTCGGCCGTCGAACAGTTCCTGCAAACCAGTATCCTCAGCCCGGGCTACAGCCTGGATGAAATGCCCAGCCGCATCCTGGTTCCCGAAGTCATCGCCGTGTGCGCGCTGGCGCTGCTGCTGTCCCTGATCGCAACCGTCTATCCGGCGCTGCGCGCCGCCCGCACGGACCCGGCCAGCGCCACCCGCCTGGACTCCTGACGTGAACGAAACGAAGTCCGCCGCCCAGGCGCCGCCCTTGTCCTGCCACGGGCTGGTCAGGCACTTTCGCGAGCAGGGCCGGGTCCTTGAGGTGCTGCGCGGCGTGGACCTCAGCATTGCCTTCGGCGAGCGCATGGCGATAGTGGGCGCCTCGGGTTCGGGCAAGACGACGCTGCTTCAGCTGCTCGGCGGCCTGGACACGCCCACCCGCGGCTGGGTCGAACTCAACGGCAGGAATTTCAGCGCCATGCGCCCCGCGGAACGCGGAACCCGGCGAAATCGCCACATCGGCTTCGTCTACCAGTTTCATCACCTGCTGCCGGAGTTCAGCGCCGTGGAAAACGTCGCCATGCCGCTTTTGATCCGGCGGGCCGGCACCTCCGAAGCATTGGCGAATGCGCGCGAGTTGCTCGAGCAGGTCGGGCTGGGCGAGCGGCTGACGCATCGTCCGGCAAAACTCTCCGGGGGCGAGCGTCAGCGCGTGGCCGTGGCCCGGGCGCTGATAACGCAGCCATCGGTCGTGCTCGCCGACGAACCGACCGGCAACCTGGACCCCGAATCCGGCGAACAGGTGTTCGAGCTCCTGCTCAGGCTGAATCGCGACACCGGGACCGCGCTGGTGGTCGTGACCCATGACTTCAAGCGCGCCCGGCGCATGGATCGGGTCCTCGCCCTGCGCGACGGCCGACTGGCCGAAGCGGGCAACTGAACTCCTTTCCCGGTCCCGGTTGCTGATGTTGCGGCTGGGAATGGCGTGGCTGGCCGGCGTCTGCCTGGCCTTCCTGGTCCTTCCGCCGCCGCCTGATTCCACCCTTTTCGCCGGCCTTTTGGCGGCTGCCGCGCTGTGCCTTTGGGCAATGCGGGCCCGGCTTGTCGGCGTTGTGCTGCTGGGCGCCGCCGTGGCCCTGGTGCTGGCCGAAACGCGCTTGCAGCATCGCATGCCGGACTCCGCCGGCCGGGTGGACCGGATCGTAACCGGCGTGATAGACGATTTTCCGAGCGCCGGCGACGGGACCTGCCGTTTCCGGATCCGGGCCGGAGATATCGCCGGCCGCGGCCCGCGGCCCGAGCGCATCCTGGTGACCTGGTACGAATGCCACGAGCCGCCCCGGGCCGGCGAAACCTGGCGCTTCAAGCTGCGCCTGCGCGCTCCCAGGGGACTGTTCAACCCGGGCGGTTTCGATTTCGAGCAGTGGGCGTTCCGCCAGAATCTGAGCGCAACGGGCTATGTGCGCGATGAACTGGCGCCGCAACGCCTGGCCGGCTGCGATGCGGGCCCGCGGCTGCTCTGCGCCCGGGCCGGCCTTGTGGAGCGGTTGCGGGCCTGGCTGGACGGCAATCCCGGACTGCCCTATGTCATCGCCCTGACGACCGGAGCGCGGCATTTGCTGGCCGATGGAGACTGGGAAGCCCTGCGACGGACGGGCACCGCGCACCTGTTTGCGATTTCGGGCCTGCACGTGGGCGTCGTGGCCTGGTTCGCCTGGCTGGTGGGTTCCGGCCTGGGCCGCATTGCCCAGCGCTTCTCCGGCAGGGTTTCGGCACGCCATGCCGCCTCCGGCATTTCGTTCCTGGCGGCCCTGAGCTATGCGGCACTGGCCGGATTTGCGGTTTCCACGCTGCGCAGCCTGGCGATGATTACGGCCGTCCTCGTGTTCGCCCAGGTGCGCCGGCACGGCGGATTCGGCGCCGCCCTGGGCGCCGCCCTGCTGGTGGTCCTCGTCCCGGACCCGTTTGCCGTGCTTTCGCCCGGGTTCTGGCTGAGCTTCGGCGCCGTAGCCCTCCTGGCTCTCAGCGTGCCTGGCCTGCGCGAACCGGCGTCCGGGCCCGGACGGCGCGGCACTTCAACCGCATCCTTCCGGGTACGCCGGCTGGCCGTGGCCCAGTGGCGCATTTCCCTGGGACTGGCGCCGCTGGTTCTGGTTTTCTTCGGCGAGGTTTCGGTCATCGGGGCGGCAGTCAACCTCATCGCAATTCCGCTCTTTTCCCTGCTGATCGTTCCGGGGCTGCTGGCGGCCCTGCTATTGACCGTCGTCTGGCCTGCCGGGGGCGTATTCCTGCTGCACAACGGCGCCGGCCTTCTCGCCGCCGTGATGTCGATGCTGTCGCAGTTCGCCGTTCTCGATATGGCCGCATGGGCGCCGCCGGATTTCGGCTTCCTGCCAGCCATCCTGGCCGTTGCCGGCGTAATCTGGCTGCTGGCGCCCAGGCCGGCGCCGGCACGCTGGGCCGCGCCACTGCTGCTTGTCCCGGCGCTACTGGGGCTGGACCGGAGTCCCGACCAGAACGAATTCGCGGTCACCGTGCTCGATGTCGGCCAGGGGCTGGCAGTACTGGTGCAGGCGCCGGAATACAACCTGCTTTACGACGCCGGCCCCCGGTACTCCTCCAGCGACGCCGGCGACAGCGTGGTTCTGCCCGCCATACGCTCGCTGGGCGTGCGGCGTTTGCATGCGCTTGTGGTCTCGCATGGCGACAATGATCACGCGGGCGGAGCGGCGAGCGTCCTGGGCGCCCATCCGGAAGCGGAGCTGATCGCTCCGGCCCTCTATGGCCTTGAACCGGAGCGCTACCGGCGCTGCGTTACCGGAGAGCAATGGGCGGCCGGCAGGGTGCGGTTCAGGGCCCTGAACCCGGAACCGGGCGCGGGATCGCGCGGGAACGACGATTCCTGCGTCCTGGTCGTGGAGGCGCCGGGCGTGCGGGTGCTGTTGCCGGGCGACCTGGAGTCTTCCGGCGAGTCCCGATTGGCGGGGCGGGCCCTTGACGGGCCGTTCGACCTGGTTCTTTCTCCCCATCACGGCAGTGCCAGCTCCTCTTCGCGCCGGTTCGTGCGGGCGGTGCGCCCGCGCCTGGTGGCGCATTCCACCGGATTCTTCAACCGGTGGGGATTCCCAAGAGATACGGTAGTCGCGCGTTGGGCCCGGCAAGGCGCCCGGCAGTGGGACACGGGTGCGAGCGGCGCGTTGCGGTTCGAATCGATCGGTGGGCGTCCGCTGGAGCTTGCGACGGAATGGCGCCGCGACCGGGCGCGGCTCTGGACCTATCCGCCGCCCGCGGAAAGTGATTCGCATTCCCCCGGCGCCGGGTAAACTCGAAGCATGCAGCCCGAAACTCCGATGAGACGCCTTGGAGAACTGGCCGTGCCGCACTGGCGCGGCTTCGTAATTGCGGTCCTCGCCATGGCGGTGTTCGCGCTGACGGAGATCGGGTTCGCGGTTGCCGTCGAAAGGCTGACGGGACTGCTGGTCAACGAGGGCGGGCCCTGGGCGCGATGGTTGCCGGTCGGCGTGCTTGGCCTGTTCCTGGTTCGCGGCGTTTCCGGGTTCGTTTCGGCCCACCAGCTCGGAAGAATAGGCCGTTCGGTGGTTGGGCAGCTCAGGGTAATGCTGTTCGAGCGGTTTCTGCACATGCCGGTGCGGGCCGTGGAAAAGCGACCGCGCGCGCAATTGCTGTCGCGCATGCTGTACGACGCCGAGCAGGTGGCGGACGCGGCCTCGACGGTCGTCACCACCATCGTGCGCGACAGCCTTACGGTGCTCGGGCTGGTCGCCTACATGGTCTATGCCAGCGCCGGACTTTCCGCGGTAGTGCTCGTCGTGGCGCCCCTGATCGCATTGACGGCGCGGGTACTGTCCCGGCACTTCCGCCGCTACAGCAGCCGGATCCAGGAAAACATGGGCGAGGTCTCGCGGATCACCGACGAGGCCTTGCGCGGGCTCCGCATCATCAAGGTGTTCGGGGGCGCGCGGCGCGAAAGCGAACGCTTCGCCCGCGCCAACGAGGGCAACAAGAGGCTGCATCTCAAGCTGATCATGGCGCGCGCCGCCGGCGACGGCGTCACCATGCTGCTCGCCGCCGTGGGCGTTGCCTCGGTAGCCTGGTTCGTCGCCCAGTATTCCGTCACCGACGGGCTCGAGGTGGAGAAATTCACCGGCTTCATGGCCGCCATGCTGTTGCTGATGACGCCGCTGAAGCACCTCACCAACGTAAATGCCTCCCTGCAGCGGGGGCTGGCGGCCGCCGAATCGGTATTCGGCCTGCTGGACGACGAGGTGGAATCCGATGCCGCCGAGTCGCTGTCCGTGCCGACCGGAGAGCGTGCCCGGGGCGAGCTGGAATTCGTCGGCGTGTCGTTTTCCTATGAGCGCGAGGGTGCCGCGGCCTTGCGTGATGTAACGCTCGGTATCGAGCCCGGCGAGACGGTGGCGATCGTGGGACGATCGGGCAGCGGCAAGTCCACGCTGGTCAGCCTGATTCCGCGCTTCTTCGAACCGGACGCCGGAGAACTGCGGCTGGACGGGCGCGCCCTGAGCGACTGGCGGTTGCCGGCCCTGCGCGCGCAGATCGCGCTGGTGACGCAGGACGTCATGCTTTTCAACGACACGCTGGCCAACAACATCGCCTATGGCTCGCTGTCCGGCGCCGATGCCGGCGCGGTGGAGGCCGCGGCCCGGGCCGCCCACGTCATGGAATTCGTGGAATCCCGGCGCGACGGCCTGGACGCGCTGGTGGGCGAAGGGGGCCTGAGCCTGTCCGGCGGAGAGAGGCAGCGCGTGGCGATTGCCCGGGCCCTGCTGAAGGACGCGCCGGTCCTGATCCTCGACGAGGCCACTTCGGCGCTGGACAGCCGCTCCGAGCGCCACGTGCAGGAAGCTCTCGATCGGCTGATGCGCGGCCGCACCACGCTGGTCATCGCCCATCGGCTCAGCACCGTGGAACACGCGGACCGCATCGTGGTCCTGGAGCGGGGCCGCATCGTGGAAGTGGGGCCGCATGCCGAACTGCTTGCCAGGGGCGGACACTACGCCAGCCTGCACCGGCTGCAATTCCGAAACAGCGGGAATGCCGGCTGACGCGGCACCAGCGGCATGGGCGCGTCGCGGCTGGCTCAGCGCCTTGCTCCGCCCGGCGGCCGGCCTGTTCGCCGCCGCCGCCGCCATTCGCCGGACCGCCTACCGCAGGGGTTGGGTGCGTTCGTTCCCGGCCGGCGCGCCGGTGGTGATCGTGGGCAATATCACCGTGGGCGGAACCGGCAAGACCCCGATTACCGGCTGGCTGGCACAGTCGCTGGCAAGGGCAGGCCGAAGGCCGGCCATCGTAAGCCGCGGCTACGGGGGACGCAGGCAGAGCTCTCCGGTGCGCGTCACGCCGCTTTCCGATGCCGCCGCGGTCGGCGATGAGCCGGTCATGCTGGCCAGGCAGGCCGAATGCCCGGTTTGGGTCTGCATAGACCGGGCGAGCGCCGCGCGCCGGGCGGCGGAAGAAGGCGCGGAGATCGTGCTGTCGGACGACGGACTGCAGCACTACCGCATGGCGCGGGACCTGGAGATTTGCGTCGTCGACGGCCACCGTGGCCTGGGGAACGGTCTTCGGCTCCCGGCCGGTCCGTTGCGCGAATCCTCGCGGCGTCTGAGGGAAGTGGATGAAGTGCTGGTCCAGGGCATGGAAAGCGAGTTTCCCGGACTCAAGTTCGAGTTGCGGATTGACCGCGCGGTGCGGCTGGACGGCGAACGCGAGCGGCCGTTGACGGAGTTCGCCGGCCGGCGGGTCCTGGCGCTGGCGGGGGTCGGGGCCCCGCATCGCTTTCATGCGGCGCTGAGGGCCCACGGTCTCGAAGTGGAGCCGGTACGGGCGCCGGACCACGGCCGGGTTTCCCTGGGAGCGCTGCTGAAGCGCGGTTTGCCGGTGATCATGACGGCCAAGGACGCCGTAAAGTACCCGGACCCCGGGGGTGGGGACCTGTGGTGGACTCCGGCAAAGGTTTACATGCCCGAAATCGCCCGCGAGAAAATCCTCCGCCGGGTCCTCGCGTTGCTTGACACGACACCATGACCGCCGCCTTTCATATCGTCATCCCAGCGCGATACGCGTCCAGCCGATTGCCCGGCAAGCCACTGACGCCGCTGGCGGGGCGGCCCCTGGTGGAGCATGTGTGGCGCCGGGCAGGCGAGGGCGGGGCGAAAACCGTCGTTGTCGCCACCGACGACGAGCGCGTGGCCTCCTGCGTGGAGGGCTTCGGCGGCCGGGCCTGTCTGACCCGTGCCGATCACGCCTCGGGGTCGGACCGGGTGGCGGAGGTGGCCGAACAGCTTCGGTTCGGACCGCAAGATGTGGTCGTCAACCTCCAGGGCGATGCGCCGCTGGTCGATCCGGCGCATATTCGCGCCGTGGCCGCCAGAGCGCATCGCGACGATCTCGCCACGCTGGCTTCCCCGCTGCCGGACCCGGCCGAAGCCGCCAACCCCAACGTGGTCAAGGTTGTGCTGGACGCGTCCGGAAGGGCCCTGTACTTCAGCCGCGCACCGATTCCGGCCAGCCATCCGGCCAGGGCCGGGCGGCCCCGCTACCTTCGCCATACCGGTCTGTACGCTTACCGTGTCGACGTTCTCAGGCGCCTGACGCGTGAGCCGGCCTGCGAGCCGGAATTGAGCGAGGGGCTGGAGCAGCTTCGGGCCCTGTGGCTGGGCATGAGCATAGGCGTGGAAGTCGTGGATCCGCCACCGGGTCCGGAAGTGGACACTCCCGAAGATGTGCGCCGGGTGGAGCGGTTCCTGCGCTCCGTATAATATTTTCCCCGCCGTCAACTACCGAACGAGGGATTCCATGAGCGTTCAAGCTTTGCGCAAAGAAACCGAGGCCATGCCGGGAGCCCGGCCTTCAGCAGCCGGCGGGCCGCCGCCCGGAGTAATGGGTGGTCCTCCGCCGAAGGCGTGGACCGGCGTCGACACCGGCGTCGAGGGCCGCGAGGAGGAATTCGGCAAATCGGTGGCGGTGGTGCTCAAGACCCTCAAGAACACGAAGCCCTATCCGCACGAGATCAACGACGCGCTGATCAAGGCCCGGCTTCAGGCGATGCAGTTCGCCAAGGACCACGACCTGATGGACGAATACGTGGCCCACGACATCAAGACGATGAAGCCGCTGACCAATCTCATGAAAGGATTGATGAAGAAGACCGGGCAAGGCGAGATTGCCCTGATCGGCATCTTTGACCGCACGGCCTGCCACTACCAGTTGTGCCTGGAAACCGAGTCGAGCCCCGGAATGCGCCGCTGGCGTTCACCTTTCGCCCGCGTGCTTGCCGCGTCTCACAGAATCGGACAGTTTGACCTGACCGAGGAGTGGATTCACGAGAACTGGACCCGGCCGCGCCTGCTCGGATATGCCGAAGCCATAGGCGTGGAGATGCGCGTTTCGCACTGGCAGCCCGACGGCTGGCTGACCGCCGAAGTCGACTGACCGCCTGATCAGGAGGGCGGCGGGGCGTCCGCAGCCGGCCTTCTGCGCCGCCTGCGCCGCCTGCGTCGCGGGGGCTGGCCGCCAGCCGCTTCGCCGTCCTTTTTCGCGGCAGCCGGCGTGGGCTGGGCTTTTGCCTTGCGATCTCCCTTTTTTTGCTTCTGCTGGCCTTTCGCCCTGGAGTCGCTTTTTCTTCTTCCCCTGCCACCGCCCTGGCCCTTCGATGGATGCCTGGAACGCGTCTTTTTGGCGGGTTGAGTCTTCTGTTTCCTCTTCCTGGCGTCCGCTTTTTTCTTCTTCTTGTCCAGCCCGAAGAGCCGTGCGAAAAATCCCGCCTTCGGCTTCTTCTTGCGGCTTTGCTTCCCGGCGGCCTTGGCCTTGCGCTTGGGTGGCGCGGTGTCCGGCAGCGTTCGTTCCACCGCCGGCTTTTCCGGCGGTTTGGGGCTGCCGGGCGAAAGCAGGGCCGGCTGTGGCGCGGTCACCGTCGCCATCTCGTAACTCGGCTTGTCTTCGTCCTCGTCCTTGTCCCGAACCCGGCGCAACTCGAATTCCGGCGTCTCCATGGCCGAGTTGGCCACCAGCACGACGCTGGCCTTGAACACGTCCTCGATCTGCGAAAGCACGGCCCGCTTTTCGTTGAGCAGGAAATTCGCGACAGCCAGCGGTAACTCGGCAACCACTTTGGAAGTGCGTTCCTTGCCTGCTTCCTCGCTGATCATCCGCAGGACGTGCAGTCCAAGCGATTCCACACCGCGGATTCGCCCGGTGCCGCCGCACCGCGGGCAGGTTTCGTGGGTCGCGTCGACCAGCGAGGTGCGCAGGCGCTGACGCGACATTTCCAGGATGCCGAAGCGCGAAATCTGCCCGATCTGGATCCTCGCCGGCTCGTTTCGGGTTGCCTGGCGGAGCCGTTCCTCCACCTGCCGGTTGGCGCCGGACGAACGCATGTCGATGAAGTCGATCATTATGAGGCCCGACAGGTCGCGAATGCGGCACTGCCGGGCGATCTGGTCCGCGGCCTCCAGGTTGGTCTGCAGCGCGGTCTGTTCGATATCTTCGGCGGACGTGGCGCGGGCGGAGTTGACGTCGACGCAGATGCCCGCCTCCGGCTGGTCGATGATGATCTGGCCGCCGGAAGGCAGGTTGACCCGGCGCCGGTACGCCGAGTCGATCTGGCTTTCGATCTGATAGCGGTTGTACAGGGGGCCATCGCCTTCATGGCGCCGCAGCCGGTTCAGGAAGTGCGGCATGGTGTGTTTCATGAAGCTGCGAATGCTCTCGTAGGCCTCGTCGTCGTCCACCACGACCTCGCCGATCGAGTCGGACAGGTAGTCGCGCACCGCCCGCAGGATCACGCTGGATTCCTGCACCACCAGGAACGGGCCGTCGCGATCCAGCACGGCCAGCTTGATGGCTTCCCATATTCGCAACTGGTTATCGAGGTCCCACTGCAGTTCCTCGGTACTGCGATCGTGCCCCTGGGTGCGGATGATTACGCTCATGCCCTTGGGGATATTGAGCTTTCCGAGCCTTTGCTGCACGGCCTGACGGTCCTCGCCGCGCACCTGGCGGGAAACGCCGCCGCCGCGCGGATTATTGGCGTTCAGTACCAGGTAGCGTCCGGCCAGTGAAACCAGGGTGCTCAGGGCCGCGCCCTTGTTGTCCCGTTCGTCTTTCTCCACCTGAACCACCAGCTGCTGGCCTTCTTTCACCAGCTCGGCGATATTCAGCGGCTTCCCGGCTTCCGGAGTCTTGACGAAGTACTCGCGGGATATGTCCTCCAGGGGGAGGAATCCATGGCGCTCCGCGCCGAAATCCACAAAGGCAGCCTCGAGGCTGGGCTCTACGCGCGCGATGCGCCCCTTGTAGATGTTTCCCCTCTTTTCTTCCTTTTCCCTGTGTTCAATGGCAAGGTCATAGAGTTCCTGCCCATCGACCAAAGCAACGCGCACCTCTTCGTGCTGGGTGGCGTTTACAAGCATTCTTTTCATTGTGGATCTCGTCCGAGTTCGGGCGGAGCCATGCCGCAGCCGCGCCCGGCGTCCGCCCCTGGCGGCGCCGGCAGCTGTACATCAGGAGGTCGTTCATCGGGAAAACGTCAGTTGCACGTTCGGGTCCTTGAAGTTCATCCGGAAAGACCGGCGTTCCTCCGCCGCAATTGGAAACAGGTCCGGCAGGACACTCCTGCCGCTTGCGCAAACTCATGCGCGGGCGCTTTGGCGCAGCGCCGACGCATAATAATAGCACGCGCTGCCAGCCTGGGCCTTATGCACTGCGGAGGGGCGCGCGGCGCGTGGGCGGCGCGCGGGCGAAGACCCTGGGAGCATTGCCATTTTCCGATGAGAGACAACGTGCTTATCGTTTCCGGGGACGATGCCGGAAGGCGCCTGGACAACTTTCTGGCGGGCCGCCTCAAGCGCATGCGGCTGGCGCGCGTGCATCGCATGATCCGGCGGGGCGAGGTGCGGGTGAACCGGGGCCGGAAGTCCTCCGGCCATCGTCTGCGCGCCGGTGATGAGGTTCGGTTGCCGCCGTTTCTTCAGCGGCGGCCCCCGTCGCCGGTGGCGTCGCGGGCGCGCTGGATAGAACGACACCTGTTGTACGAGGACGAGGGTCTGCTGGTTCTCGACAAACCGGCCGGGCTGGCCGTGCACGCAGGCGGTTCCGTCAGCCTGGGGGCCGTGGAATTGCTCCGCGCCGCCCGACCCCGCGAGGGCTTTCTGCAACTGGCGCATCGCCTGGACCGGGCCACCAGCGGCTGCCTGCTGCTGGCCAGGAAGCCCCGAGCCTTGCAGGCGCTGCACAGGGCCTTTCGGGAGAATGAGGTCCGGAAGACCTATATCGCCCTGCTGGCCGGGCGCCTCAAGGGCAGGGAACGCCGGGTCGACCTGCCCCTGGACCGATCGCGCAGCTCGGGTTCCGAACGGCGGGTCCGGGCGGGTTCGGGCCTGCCGGCGCAGACCCGCTTCATGCCCCGCCAGGGCTGGCGGGAGGCCACGCTGGTCCGGGCCGTACCGATTACCGGCCGCACCCACCAGATTCGCGTTCACGCGGCCGCGATCGGCCACCCGGTGCTCGGCGACGACCGCTACGGGCAGGCGCGGAGCGGGCCGGACCAGGCAATCGGGCTGAAGCGGCTTTTTCTGCACGCATCCGCATTGGAGTTGCGTCATCCGCTGACCTCGCGGGCACTGCGCCTGCATGCGCCCATGCCGGAGGAACTGCGCGCCGTCCTGGCGCGCCTCGGCGCCCCCGAGTTTGGCGCTCCGGCCCGAAAAACATAAAATGCCCCGCTTTTGGAATCTGCGTTGGAAATAAAGCAATTTCTCTGCCTGGCGCGCTACGAGGCCGGAGGCGGCTTCCGGGTGGCCGCGATGCATTTCGATGGCGAAATGCTGGGTTCGTGGGCCCGTCTTCATGGCAGGGGGAAGGGGGGAGCGTTGCCGCTCAACGCCGTGCGTTACCGCAACAAGTCCCCGGCCCGCCCGCTGGATGTTTTCGTGGCGCCTGTCGAGGCCGCTACGCCAAAGCCTCCGCAGAACGAGAATCTTCTTGTCGCCGAGCGTCCCCGCTGGCGCAAGGTCGGAACCTACCCCCGCGAGCTCCTGGGCGACCTGTGCTCGTCACCGCTGGAGCTGTGGTCGGACAAGACCTCGACCAAGGCCGGTTCCTACGACCGGGTGCTGGCGCCGGAGGCCATGGAGCTGGATTCGTCGCTGATGCTGATTGAACTCGACCGCTACATCGTGGACGTGACGCGCCGTCCGGTCTCCGACGAGCACGTTGTGCGGGTGCGCTTCAACCACCTGGAGCGCGAGTATCGGCTACTGTTGTGCGAAGACGTGATGCGCAGGCGTTACGCGCGCTATTCGGTCGGCGAGTATGAAATCGAGCGCCCGACCGCGGCGTGCATCACGCTCGGCCCGCCGGGCAAGCAGGGACGCATCAAGCGGATCGCCGCGCTGATACCGCTGGAAGACTAGAAGAAGAAAAAGCGCCGCCGCCGCTGCTCGTCATCGACCTGCTCGCCCGGAAAGTTCGTGGCGAGCATCTGCTCGGCGTCCGTCGCCAGCTCGTCCAGCCCGATCCTCCGGTACGCCTTTACCAGGATCTTGAGCGAACCGGCGATCTCGGGCGAGCCATGGTAGTTGTCGATGGCGAACCGGGCCCGGTTCGCAGCCGCGATCCAGGCGCCCCGGCGGAAGTAATAGTCCGCGACATGGTTCTCGTAGCGGGCCATGCGGTTACGCAGGTACACCATGCGCCGCCGGGCGTCCGCGGCATACTCGCTGTCGGGATATCGCGTCGCCAATTGCGTAAAGGCGTCGAACGATTCGCCGGCGGTCAGAACGGGACGCCGGGAGTAGTCGATCCGGAACAGGCGGCCGAATCGTCCCGGCTGGCGCGCAAACAGGGCCAGGCCGCGCATGTAGATGGCGTAATCGACGTTCGGATGGCGCGGGTTCTCGCGCTCGAACTCTCGCGCCGCCTCCACCGCGCTGTCCTGGTCGTTCAGCCGATAGTGGCAGTAGATGATCTCCAGTTGAGCCTGGCGGGTTTGCGGATTGAACGGAAAGCGCGCCTTTAGCGTGCCGAGGAAACGCAGGGCCTTGCGGAAGTCGCCGCCTTCAAGCGCGGCATGCCCGCGTTCGTACAGCACGTTGGCCGCCGACAGTTCGTCGCGCTCGTCGCCCCGGCCGCAACCGGCCAGCGCCGCGCAGGCCGCCGCCACCAGCAGAATCCCGGCGAGGTTGCGAGTTGAGATCATTTCGATACGCAAGAATGTTCTCGCTGCGAACAGGCGTGCAGTATAACGAGCGCCCCGGCAGCATGTCAGCCCCGCCCTTTTTCTGCGAAGATGCGGGGATGAGGGCGGTGGTTCGATGAAACGTCTGGTGGAGGAACGGGTCGTGATCCCCGACAGTCTCGCGGGGCGGCGGCTGGATGCGGCGCTGGCGAAGCTGCTGCCGGATTATTCGCGCAGCCTGATCAAGACCTGGATAGAGCGCGGGCAGATCACGGAAGAAAGCGGCGGCCCGCTGAGGCCCCGGTCCTTGGTGCAGGCTGGCCAGCAATACGCGATTTGCGGGGAACTGGCGGCGGCGGGAGCCGTGGAGCCGGAACCCGTGGAATTTGAAGTAGTCCATGCCGACGGGGACCTGATCGTGGTGAACAAGCCCGCCGGCCTGGTCGTGCATCCGGGCGCCGGGAATCCCCGCGGCACGCTGCAGAACGGTCTGCTGCATCGTTTCCCTGAACTTGAGGCTGTGCCGCGTTTCGGGCTGGTGCACCGGCTGGACGCGGGCACTACCGGACTGCTGCTGGTGGCCCGCACGGCCGCCGCCCACCAGCGGCTTACGCGGGACCTGCAGGGCAGGCGGATCCGCCGCGAGTACCGCGCGGTGACCAAGGGCTGCCCGGTGGCGGGCGGGACCATTGAGCAGCCGCTGGGACGCCATCCCCGTGACCGGCTGCGGATGGCCGTTCGTCCGGGTGGGCGCAAAGCCGTTACCCACTATCGCGTTCTTGAACGGTTCCGAGCGAATGCGCTTGTCGCGGTCCGTCTGGAGACGGGGCGCACGCACCAGATACGCGTGCACCTGGCTCACGCCGGGTATCCGCTTGTGGGGGACTCGCTGTATTCGAGGGGCAGTAACGGCTTCGGCCGTCCGGCGCTGCATGCCGGCCGGATTGGGGCCAGGCATCCCGCAACGGACCGGGAACGCAACTTCGAAGCTCCGTTGCCGGCGGACATGCGCGGTCTGCTGACGCGCCTCGCCGGGGAGGAGCGCGGCTGGGACGGTTTTTCGTGGAGCGGTTGATTCGCCCCGATTGGCCCGCGCCCGGGCCGGTTCGCGCCGCCAGTACCCTTCGCGGCCTCAATCCCGGCGAGGCGTGGCGGCTGCTGGCGATCCCGGGCGAACCGCGCTGGCTCTCGCAGATGCACGGCAGCGACGTCGTTTGCGCCGACGAGGATTGGTCCGAAGTCGAGGCCGATGGCTGCGTGTCGTTTACCGTGGGACGTGCGTGCATGCTGCGTACCGCCGACTGCCTCCCGATCCTTTTGTGCGACTCCGCCGGAAGCCGCGTCGGAGCGGCCCACGCCGGCTGGCGCGGCCTGGCTTCGGGCGTCATCGAGGCGACCGTCGACGCGTTGTGCGCGGGCGGCGCCAGGCCGATCCATCCGCCGGAACTGCTGGCATGGATCGGCCCCGGCATCGGCGGCCGATCGTACGAGGTGGGCGCCGATGTCTTTTGGGCGATTTCCACCAGCACTCCGGATTCGGCGCAGTTCTTTAAGCGAAGGGACAGCGCACACTGGCTCCTCGACCTGGCCGGGCTTGCGCGGCATCAGTTGCGAAGGCTCGGAATCACCGAGGTTTACGGCGCCCGCTGGTGTACGTTCTCGGACCCTGGCCGCTTTCATTCCTATCGTCGGGACGGCGGCCCGGCGCGCCACGCTTCCTTTATCTGGCTGGCCCCGCACGGTTGAATTCGCGTCGCCGGACGCTATATCCCGGTCATGGATCAATTCACCAATCGCGTGCGGGAAGCGTTGTCCGAGGCTCGGGCGGCCGCCGTGGATGCCGACCACCAGTTTCTGGAGCCGCTGCATCTGCTGCGGGCGCTGCTGGAGCAGGACGGGGGCGCCGTCCTGCCGCTGCTGCGCCAGGCGGGCGCCGACACCGGAAAACTCCAGGCCGCTCTTGCCGAAGCGCTTGAGCGCATGCCGAGCGTCCAGGGTCAGGAGGGCGATCTGCACGCTTCGGCGGCGCTCGCGCGGGTGCTCAACCTGGCCGGCAAGCTGGCGCGCCAGCACGGCGACACGCTGGTCAGCAGCGAGATCCTGCTGCTTGCGGCGGCAGGCGACAAAGGCGAGCACGCGCGCCTGATGAAGGACGCCGGCGTGGAGCTGGCGCGACTGGAGGCGGCCATCGACCAGGTCCGCGGCGGCGAAACCGTCGACGAAGCGGGCGCGGAGGAACTGCGGGGCGCGCTGGAGAAGTACGCGATCGACCTGACCCGCAGCGCCGAGGAAGGCAAGCTCGACCCCATCATCGGCCGCGACGAGGACATTCGCCGCACCATGCACATCCTGCAGCGGCGCACCAAGAACAATCCGGTGCTGATCGGCGAGCCGGGTGTCGGCAAGACCGCCGTGGTCGAAGGGCTGGCGCAGCGCATCGCCAACCGGGAGGTGCCCGAGGGGCTCAGGAACAAGCGCCTGCTGGCCCTGGATCTCGGCGCGATGATCGCGGGCGCCAAGTACCGCGGCGAGTTCGAGGAGCGGTTGAAGGCGGTTCTGAAGGAACTGGCGAAGCAGGAAGGCCGGATCATCCTGTTCATCGACGAGCTGCATACGCTGGTAGGCGCCGGAAAGGCCGAGGGCGCGATGGACGCCGGCAACATGCTCAAGCCCGCCCTGGCGCGCGGCGAATTGCATTGCGTGGGCGCCACCACCCTCGACGAGTACCGCAGGAACCTGGAGAAGGACGGCGCGCTGGAGCGGCGTTTTCAGAAGGTGCTGATCGACGAGCCCAGCGTCGAGGACACGATCGCCATCCTGCGCGGCCTGAAAGAGCGTTACGAAGTGCATCATGGCGTCACGATCTCGGACGCTGCAATAGTTGCGGCATCGACGCTTTCGCAGCGTTACGTCACCGATCGCAAGCTGCCGGACAAGGCCATCGACCTTGTCGACGAGGCCGCGGCCCGCATTCGCCTGCAGATGGACTCCAAGCCGGAAGCCATCGACCGGCTGGAACGGCGGCTGATCCAGCTGAAGATCGAACGCGAGGCCCTGAGCAAGGACGACGACGAGGGCGCGCGACAGCGGCTGGCGGATCTCGATGCCGAGATAGCCGAGCGGGAAGGGCAACACGCCGAATTGTCGGAGACCTGGAAGACGGAAAAGGCCCGGACCCAGGAAGCCGCCGGGCTCAAGGAGCAACTGGAACAGGCCCGCGTGGCGCTGGAGAAGGCCGGACGCGGGCAGGACCTGCAGCGCATGTCCGAGCTTCAGTACGGCGTTATCCCGGACCTGGAACGGAAGCTTGAGGACTCGCAGGAGAAGGAGTCGGAACACGCCGCGGACGCGATGCTCTCCAGCCGGGTCGGAGAAGCCGACATCGCCGCCGTCGTGGCCCGCGCCACGGGCATTCCGGTCGCCCGCATGCTGACCGGCGAGCGCGAGCGGCTCAACCGCATGGAGGAGGAGCTGCACCGCCGCCTGATCGGCCAGGACGAGGCGGTGCATGCGGTGTCCCGGGCGATCCGCCGCTCCCGCGCCGGGCTTGCCGACCCGGACCGGCCCACCGGCTCATTCCTGTTCCTGGGTCCCACCGGCGTGGGCAAGACCGAGTTGTGCAAGGCCCTGGCGGAGTTCCTTTTCGACAGCGAGGCCGCGATGGTGCGGGTCGACATGTCGGAGTACATGGAAAGGCACGCCGTGTCCCGGCTGGTGGGCGCCCCTCCGGGCTACGTGGGCTACGACGAGGGCGGCCAGCTCACCGAGGCCGTCCGCCGCCGCCCGTATTCCGTCGTGCTTCTGGACGAACTGGAAAAGGCCCATCCGGACGCGCTCAATATCCTGCTGCAATTGCTGGACGAGGGGCGTCTGACCGACGGCCAGGGCCGAACGGTGGACTTCCGCAATACCGTCGTGATCATGACCTCGAATCTGGCCTCCGACCAGATTCGTTCGCTGGCCGGTTCCGGGCACGAGGAGATCAGAAAAGCCGTGATGGACTCGTTGCGTTCGCACTTTCGGCCGGAGTTCCTCAACCGTATCGATGACATCGTCGTATTCAAGCCGCTGGCGCGCGACGAGATTCGCGCGATCGTGGATCTGCAGCTCGATCGCCTTGCGGCTCGGCTCAGGGAGCAGGACCTGGGGCTGGAAGTGGGGGATGCCGTGCGCTTGCGGCTGTCCAATCTCGGCTACGATCCGGCTTACGGCGCCCGGCCGCTGAAACGGGTAATTCGCGACTACGTGGAGAACCCTCTGGCGGAGTGGCTGCTGTCGGCGGACGCCAGGCCGGGCGAGACGCTGGAAGTGGCCGAAAAGGACGGCGAAACCGTCATTTCCGTGCGCGATCGCCCCAAAGCCGCGTAAGATTCGGCCCTCGATGCAACATTTGACAAAGACGTTCGCGCTGCTGCTGCTCGCGCTGCCGGCAGGCGCCCTTGCGGACGAGGATCCACTGGGCATTTCCGCCGGCGAGGGCGGGTTCGAATATGTCACGAGCGTGGAAGGCATTCACGAGTACTCGCTGCCCAACGGCTTGCAGGTGTTGCTGTTTCCCGACAGCGCGCAGGCGCGCGTGACCGTCAACGTCACGTACCGCGTCGGCTCCATGCATGAGAACTACGGCGAAACCGGGATGGCGCACCTGCTGGAGCACCTGCTGTTCAAGGGCACGCCGGACAATCCCGACATACCCAAGATCTTCAACGAGCGCGGCATGGGTTTCAACGGCACGACCTGGCTTGATCGGACCAATTACTTCGAGAGTTTCGAACCCACCGACGACAACCTGGAGTGGGCCTTGCGCATGGAAGCCGACCGCATGGTCAATTCCTTCATCGCCTACGAAGACCTGCAATCCGAGTTCTCCGTGGTGCGCAACGAGATGGAGAGGGGCGAGAACAGCCCGTCCCGAATGCTGGACCAGCGGGTCCGGGCGGCGGCCTTCGAATGGCACAACTACGGGAACTCGACGATCGGCGCGCGCTCCGACGTCGAGGGCGTGGACATCGGCCGCCTGCAGGCCTTCTACCGCACTTACTACCAGCCCGACAACGCCACGCTCATCGTGGCCGGGGACTTCGATCCGGGGGAGGCGGCCGCGATCATCGCCGAATCGTTCGGCTCGATTCCGTCGCCCGAGCGCGAGCTGCCTCGCATCTATACTGTGGAGCCGGTGCAGGACGGCGAGCGCATGGTGACCTTGCGGCGCGTCGGAGAGCAGAGCCGGGTCATGGCCGCGTATCACATTCCGGCCGGGGCCACGAAGGAGAACACGGCCCTGGATGCGGTATCGCGGATCCTGGCCGATGCCAGCCGCGGGCGGTTGTACCGCAAGATGATCGAGCCGGGAATCGCCGCCGGCGCGAGCGCACGCGCGGATGCATTCGCCTTTCCGGGGCTGTTCACACTGAACGCTACCGTTCCCGTGGACGGCGACACGCAGGAGGTGCTTGACGCCCTGCTGAACGTCGCCGAGGGCATTGCCGCGGAGCCGATCACCGGGGAGGAACTCGAGTGGGCGCGGCTCGCCATGGTCTCCAATTACGACAACGCGATAAAAAGCGTCGGCTCCCTGGCGCGCATACTTTCCGAAAGCATCGCCGCGGGCGACTGGCGATACATATTTCTTTACAAGGACCAGTTGGACGCGCTGTCCGTCGAAGACCTGAACGCGGCCGCGGCGAAGCACTTCAAGCGCAGCAACCGCACCGCCGGCATGTTCATCCCCACCGAGAACCCGGACCGGGCCACGGTGGCATCCCGGGGCGACCAGAATGAAGACCTTGCGGCCCTGGCGGGGCGGCAGTCGGTAAGCGCGGGCGAGGAATTCGTTCCCACGCCGGAGAATATCGCGGCCCGCACGGTCAGGCAGCAACTGGCCGGCGGCGGCTCGCTGTGGGCGATCGAGAAGAAGTCGCGCGGCGACCGGATCATTGTCTCGCTGAACCTGTTCTTCGGTAACGAAGAGAGCCTGGCCGGCAAGCACGGTTTGGCCGGATACGCCGCCGGACAGCTTCAGCGCGGCACGACGCGCTACACGCGCGACGAGTTGGCCACCGAATGGAACCGTTTGAAGAGCGACCTCAACCTCAGGGGCGGAGGACAGAGAATCAACGCCTCGCTGCAGACGGACGAGGCCAATTTCGATGAAGCGCTGGCCCTGATGGCGCATGTGCTGCGCGAGCCGGTCTTCGATCCCGATCAGCTGGAGGAAGCGAAACGCTCGGCGCTGGCGAGCATTGCGGGGGCCCGCGGTCAGCCGCAGAGTGTCGTTTCCGTTGCCCTGTCCAAGGCGCTGAGTCCATACGGACCGGATCACTTTCGTTATGCCATGGACCTGGACGAGCAGGAGGAGATGATCCGGAACATGGACCGGGACGCGCTGGCCGAATTCTGGAATGCCCACGTCGGATTCAGGGGAGCGATCGCACTTGCCGTGGGCAATTTCGATACCGCGGCGCTGGCCGCGCGCCTGAATGAACTGTTCGGCGATTGGGAGGCGGCCGTCGATTATGTGCCGGCGCCAAACCGTCACCATCCGGTGCAGGCGCGGGAGGAATGGCTGGATACGCCCGACAAGGCCAACGGGATCATGGTCGCGGCGCTGCCGATTCCTCTCAACGTTCGCGATACCGATTACGCGTCTCTGTTCATCGGCACGCGCATCTTCGGCGGCGGGGGCTTGAGCAACCGCCTGATTGATCGCCTGCGCCAGAAAGAGGGCTGGTCCTACGGCGCGGGCGGCGGCATGAACGCGGCGGAGCGGGAAGGCGACGACAGCGGGGCGCTGTTTGTTCAGGCCATCGCGGCCCCGGAGAACCTCTCGAAGGTCCGGGGCGGGGCGCTGGAAGAATTGCAACGCGTGATTGACGATGGTTTCACGGCCGAGGAGCTTCAGGACGCCGTGGACGGCGCCATTTCGGGGGACCTGAACTCCTGGTCCAGCGACGCGGCCCTGACCGGCATACTCAGTTCCGGCGCGGAACACGGTCTCGATGCGCTGTGGTACGGGGCGTTGCACGCGCAGTACAGGGCGCTGACGATCGAGGACGTCAACGAAGTCTTCCGCAAGTACTACAAGGCCGATGACCTGGTGATCTTCATCGGCGGCGACAAGGCCAAGGCGGAAGACGCCGAATCGTAACCGGGGGAGGGCGTCCCGCCCTCCGGGAAGGCGAGACGCCTTCCCTCCTCTAGGAGGTGTTCAGTTGCGCGATGCCGTGCCCGGTGCGTGTGCGGCGTGTGCGCCGGGTCTCCCGGCGGATCGCGAGATTGGCTGCTCGCGCCCGGGAATCCACGTAGCCGCGGGGATGGTCCAGGTGCAGGCAGGTGACCCGGTGGCGAATGCGCTTGCCGCGGATTCCGGCGTTTTCCAGACGCTCGCCCAGTTCCCGGTCTTCTCCACCGTAGCCCATCCGCTCGTCGAAACCGTTCGCCGCAAGAATGTCGGCCTTCCAGCCCGACGCGTTGTGACCGTTCCAGCCCGCGGTGGCCGGGGACATGCGGTCCAGCACCGCGCCGAAGCCGCTTCCGGCAGTGAGTTTGAGAAGCTTGTAGGTCTGCGGCATGCCGTGGCTGCGCAGCCATGAGGCGGAGAAACAGCGTCCCGCCGCGATGTCTTCCGCCCGGATGTTGTGCGACAGTCCCAGCGGCAACCTGAGCAGGCCGCCCGAGAGGAAACGCCGCGGCGCGGCCAGGTCGAGATGCCGGGCCACGAATTCCGGCTGCGGGATGCAGTCCCCGTCGGTAAAGATCAGGTAATCGCCACGCGCCCTGGCGATGGCCTTGTTCAGGATCCGGCACTTGCGGAAGCCGCGATCCTCCTGCCGGACGTGCTCGATCTCAAGTCCGGCGCCGCTGCGGGCATTGCGGATGACTTCGGCCGTGTCCTCGCCGGAGCCGTCGTCGGCCACGACGATTTCGAATTCCCGGTGGGTCTGATGGGCGAAGCCGCAAAGTGTCTTTTCCAGCCACTCGGGCTGCCGGTAGGTGCTGAAAATGACCGTTACGTCACACGGACGTCCGCTCATGCTTTACCCTGGCGCTCCGCCCCGTCGTCTCCATCGACGCGGGGAAGATCGTGCGGGTCCGGGACCACGACGCCCACCGAAACGACAAGCTTGATCGCGTCCTCCACGCTCATGTCCAGTTCAATCAGGTCCTTCCGCGGGGCGACAACCAGGAACCCGGAAGTCGGGTTCGGCGTGGTGGGCACGAAGACGCACACGGAGTCCGGTGTGTGTTCGGCAAGCTGGCCCACCGTGCTGGACGTTTGAAAGGCGATGCAGTAGATGCCCTTGCGCGGGTATTCGATCAGCAGCACCCTGCTGAACGAGCCGCGCTTGCCGCTCAGGACCATCTCCAGAAAGCCCTTGGCGGCCGTGTAAATCGTCCTCACCAGCGGAATCCGGCGCAGGACCGCTTCCCAGAAGCCGATGATGCGCTTGCCGAACACGTTGGCCGCCACCAGTCCGGTGACGAACAGCAGCACCAGGCTGAGCACCACGCCCAGCCCGGGAATCGGGAACCCGAGGAGCGCTTCGGGCCGATAGGGTTCCGGAATCAGCCTCAGCGTCTGGTCGGCCAGGTCGATGAGCAGCTGCAGCACCAGTACCGTTATGCCGACGGGGACCCAGACCAGCATCCCCGCCACCAGCACGCGCCTCAGGCGTGGCCACCAGCTCCTAAGCATTGCTGACGGGGCTGTCAGGCATGGCTCATGCGGCTGCTGCGTCGGATGCGGGGCTCGCGCCGGAGTCCTTGCCCGAGGAAGAGTCCGACTTGTCCTTGCCGCCGGTTTCGGATGCCGACTTGCCGGCGCCGTTTTCCGCGTCCTTTCCCGCGCCGTCGGGCTTGTCCCGCCCGCTGTTCTTGAAGTCGGTCTCGTACCAGCCGCTTCCCTTCAGCCGGAAATGCGGCGCCGACACGAGCTTCTTCAGACCCGGCCGCTCGCATTCGGGGCAATCGCTCAGGGGCGGATCGCTCATCTTCTGCAGCGCGTCCAGCCGGTACCCGCACTCGCGGCATTGGTATTCGTAGATGGGCATGGGAGCAGGAAACGAGCCTTGGGGCGGCGGCTAGTTTATAACGGACGCAAACCGAGTTCCCGCAGTTGCCCGGTTTCCACGGCGGCGGGCGCATCGGTAAGGGGGCAGGCGCCGGACTGCGTCTTGGGAAAGGCGATCACTTCGCGTATCGATTCGGCCTCGGCCATGAGCATGACCCAGCGGTCCAGCCCGAAGGCGATGCCGCCATGCGGTGGGACGCCGAAGTCCAGCGCCTTGAGGAAGAACCCGAACTGCCGGTCGGCTTCATCCGCCGAAAGCCCCAGCAGCTCGAACACGGCGGCCTGCATGTCGCGCTGGTGTATGCGGATCGAGCCGCCGCCGATCTCGTGGCCGTTCAGGACCAGGTCGTAGGCGCGGGACGAGGCTTGCGCGGGCCTGTCCAGGAGCTCCTCCGGGGCCGTTACGCCGGGAGCGGTAAAGGGGTGATGGAGCGCTTTCCAGCGCTTTTCGTCTTCATCGAACTCGAATCCCGGGAATTCCATGATCCACACCGGCGCCCAGCCGCCGGCGATCAGGCCCCGTTCCCGCCCGAGACGGTCGCGCAGGGCCGACAGCGTGCGGTTGACGATCGCCGTCGCACCCGCTCCGAACAGCAGGAGATCTCCCTCGGCCGGGGCGGTCTTCTCGGTCAGCGCCGCTATTTCCTCATCAGCCAGGAACTTGAGCACCGGCGACTGCATTCCGTCCCGGCCACGGGCCGGTTCGGCCACCTTGATCCAGGCCATGCCCTTTGCACCCATCGCCTGCACGAATCCGGTCAGTTCGTCGAGTTCGCGGCGGGTCAGTTCGGCTCCGCCAGGGATCTTCAGCGCCGCCACGCGACAGGCGGGGTCCCGGGCCGGGGCGGAGAAAACCTTGAACTCCGCATCCTTCAGGACTTCGCTCAGTTCGACCAGTTCCAGTGGATTGCGCAGGTCGGGCGCATCGCTGGCGAACCGCCGCATCGCCTCGGCGTAGGTCATGCGCGGAAACGGATCCGGCAGTTCCACGTCCAGCACTCCGGCGAACACCTCGCGCACGAGGGTCTCCATCAGTCCGGTCACTTCCTCTTCGTCCACGAACGACAACTCCACGTCGAGCTGGGTAAATTCCGGCTGGCGGTCGGAGCGCAGGTCCTCGTCGCGGAAGCAGCGCACGATCTGGTAGTAGCGGTCCAGTCCCGACATCATCAGCAATTGCTTGAACAGCTGCGGGGACTGGGGCAGGGCGTAGAAGCGACCCGGCCGGTTGCGCGCCGGAGAAAGAAAGTCGCGGGCGCCTTCGGGCGTGGCGCGGGTAAGCATGGGCGTTTCCACGTCGACGAAGCCGCGTTGGTCCAGGAACGCGCGTATCGCGGCGAAAACCCTGTGGCGCAGACGCAGCCGGTCAAGCATTTCCGGCCGCCTGAGGTCAAGGTAGCGGTACTTCAGCCGCAACTCCTCGCTGGCGCCCTCGCCGTGGTGGAAAGGCAGGTCCCGCGCTTCCGAAATAATCTCCAGGTCTTCCGCCACCAGCTCGACTTCTCCCGTATTCAGGTCGGGGTTGGCGGTGCCTTCGGGGCGAATCCGCAGGGCGCCGCGGGCCCTGAGCACGAACTCGGCGCGCGCCGCCTCGGCAATGGCGAAAACGTCCGCCTGGTCGGGGTTGCACACCAGTTGCAGAATGCCCTCCCGGTCGCGCAGGTCAATGAAGATCACGCCGCCGTGATCGCGCAGCCCGTTGACCCAGCCGCACACCTCGACCTGCTGCCCGGCGTGCCCGGCGCGCAGTTCACCGCAGTAGTGAGATCGCATGTTCATTGAATGTGCAAGCGCCCCCGGACTGCCGCCGGGCGGCGGCAGAGATGGGTTGGGTCCTGAATTCGCCTAATTCGCGCTGAGTTCCTGCTGCATCTCAGCCATGCGCTCGCGCTCCTTCTTGCCTGCCGGCATCCCCAGGCACAGCCCCACGACCAGCAGCGATGCGACGGCCACGGCGAGAACCTGCCAGCCGTACTGCTCCAGGTTGACAAAGAAATCGTCCACCCAACCCCATCGTCCCACGAATTCATACGCGTTCCAGCTGATGATCGCGGTGGCGATCGAATACCGTAAGGCCGTGGCCACGCGCTTGAACCGCAGCAGCCGCCGCAACAGATAGATGGCCCAGACCGCGTTCAGCGCGGCGATTCCGTAAGTGACCGGATGACGCTCGCCGAGCACGTTCTCGTCATAGATCAGCAGCAGGAACAGGTAGAAGAACCAGATCAGGTAGATGGTTTCCAGCGCGGTGATCGCGGCGAAATTACGCTTGTGGCCTTCGGTGGGCTTGCCGGTTCCCATACCCAGCCAGCGCTGGCACCAGCGGAAGAAGTTGCAGCGGGTCTCGCGGTTGAACAGGAAGTAGACAAGGGTGGCGAGCATCACGCCCAGCGAGGACATCATGACCAGGTACTCCGGGTTGGTGGCCACCTCTCCGGCCTCGTCCAGGAGGGGCGCCACGCCCAGCCAGCGCGCGTAATAGACGAAAGAGAATTCCACCCACCCCGTCCACAGCAGCCAGGCGGCGAAATAGCCCAGCCAGGTGCCGCTGACTTCGCTGTCCTGGCGCATCCCGTACCAGAGCAGAACGGCCCCCACCAGCCCCATGACGCCGGCAAAGTAGTACATGCCGGGCTCGCCCATGGATTCCTCCATCTGGATCATCACCGAATGGCCGAGCCCCTGGGATATGAAGAACACCGCAAACGGGAACAGCCCGATGAACGGAGGGCGCGCGAACGCCCAGATCAGCCAGCTTCCAGCACTCGATTTTTCGGTGTTCTGCGTGTTCATTATCCGGCCACCGGCAAGCTGTCGGAAAAACCTATACTATAACCGTTCGAACCGAAAACTCGCCTTGAATCGGGGCCGGAGAAGCGCACGTGGTGAAGATCGAAAACCTCAGGGAATGGGAGGGCCGCGAGCTCACTCCGTCGGCCTGGTTTGACGTGGATCAGGCCCGGATCGACTCCTTTGCGGACTGCACTGTGGATCATCAGTTCATTCACGTCGATCCCGAACGCGTGGCGCGCGAAACCCCTTTCGGGTCCACCATCGCGCACGGCTTTTTGACGCTGGCGCTTTCGGTGCACCTCGAGTCCCCCGAAATGTCGGAAATCGAGGGCATCGGCTTCGTCGTCAACTATGGCCTGGACAAGCTGCGGTTCATCAACCCGGTCCCGGTGAATTCGCGCGTTCGGGTTCACTCCACGCTTACCGAGGTCCGGGAACGGGGTCCGGGCCGCATGGTCATCCGGCTTGAGAAATCGATGGAAATCGAGGGCCAGGAAAAGCCTGCCTGGGTAGCGCAACAGCTCTTCATGCTGATATCGCAGGACTCCTGATCCCAGCCGCGTGGACGAACTGTTCAACCTGGAGGGCCGCACGGCGCTGATCACCGGCTCCACGCGGGGCATAGGCAAGGCCATCGCCACGCGGATGGCGGAGCACGGGGCACGCGTAACCGCGTCCAGCCGCAAGGCGGATGCCTGCGAGCAGACCGCCGAGGAACTGAACCTGCGGTTCGGCAAGGGAACGGCCATTTCCGCGCCCTGCAACGTCTACCACAAGGACCAGGTGGAGGACCTCGTGGCGCGCACCCGCGCGGCTTTCGGCGCCATCGACATCCTGGTCTCCAATGTGGGCGTGAACCCGCACTTCGGCCCCCTGCTCGATACGTCCGACAGCGCCCTGGAGCGGATCTGGCGCTGCAACGTCACGGCCAGCCTATGGCTGAGTCAGCTGGTCGTTCCGGACATGCAAAACCTGGGACACGGCCGGATCGTGCTGATTTCCTCGTACGTGGGCCAGACGGCGCACGGCAAGATCGGCGCCTACGGCATGTCCAAGGCCGCGGAGATCCAGATGGCGCGCAACCTGGCGCTGGAGTACGGCCGCGACGGCATTACCGCCAACGCGATCTGCCCGGGATTGATCAAGACCGATTTCTCGCGCGCCCTCTGGAGCGATGCCGAGGCCCTGGAGGGCTTTCTGGACACGACCGCGCTCGGACGGATGGGCGCTCCGGATGAAGTGGCCGGGCTGGTCGTGTTTCTTGCCTCGCCCGCGGGCGCCTACGTGACCGGCCAGGCGCTGCTGGTGGACGGCGGCGTCCACGTCTGATCGCCTTGTACGGGCAACAGGGAGTATCCGTCACGCATGCGCGCGCTGATCTGCAACGGCTATGCCGAGCGGCCGGAGCTTTCCCTGGGCGAAGCGCCCGCGCCGTCTCCGGACGAGGGTGAAGTGCTGGTGGACGTGCGCGCCGCCGGTCTCAATTTCTTCGATCTGCTGATGGTCCAGGGCCGCTATCAGCGGCGACCCGAAGTGCCCTTTACGCCGGGCGGCGAGGCGGCCGGCGTGGTTGCGGCGCTGGGCGAAGGCGTCGAAGGCCTGGCCCTGGGGGACCGGGTCGCCGTGCATGGCCGATCGATGTTCGCCGAACGGGCGGTCGCGCCCCGTCATCACGTTGCGCGCCTGCCCGCCAACATGAGTTTCGCCCAGGGCGCGGGGTTCTGCATTACCTACGGTACCTGCTACCACGCGTATAAGCAGGTCGCGAAGCTCAAGGCCGGCGAGACCGTCCTGGTGCTGGGCGCCGGTGGGGGCGTCGGAATGGCGGCGGTGGCGCTGGCGCGCGCCATGGGCGCGCATGTGATAGCGGCCGCGGGCAGCGCGGACAAGCTGGAACTGGCGCGTGCAATGGGCGCAAACGAATGTATCGACTACACGGGGGACGATTTTCGCGCCCGGCTCAAACGGCAGGCCGGCGGGCGCGTCGACGTGGTGGTCGATCCCGTGGGCGGTTCGTATTCCGAATCCGCCTACCGGGCCTGCGCGCCGGGCGGACGTTTCCTGGTGGTGGGTTTCGCGGCGGGCGAGATCCCGCGGCTTCCGCTCAATCTGGTCCTGCTGAAGACCGCGGCGGTGCTGGGCGTGCTGTGGGGCCCGTGGACGGACCGCCAACCCGGCGCCGCCTGCGAAAACCTTGAAGAACTGTCGGAACTGGCGGCAAGGGGCGCGATAGGCTGCCCCGTCGAGCGCCAGTTGCCGCTGGAGGAATACATGCTGGCCTTCGAGGCTTTCGCCAACCGGCAGGTCAGCGGCAAGTGGGTTCTGGACATGCAGGGAGGCGGATCATGACGGCGCACGTGAGCGATCGCGGCCCTGTCCGGCTGATCGAAATGAATTCCCCGCCCGTCAACGCTCTCGGAGCAAAGCTGCGGGAGCCGCTCATGGACGCGATCCGGGCCGCTTCCGGGGACGAGTCGGTCGACGCCGTACTGTTGTCGAGCGGTTTGAAGACATGGTGCGCCGGCGCCGCCAGCAAGGAGTTCGGCCTGTCCGAACTGCCCGCGCCCGAGGCTTCTCTTAACGCCATATGCGACGCGCTGGACGAGTGTTCCAAACCGGTCATCGCGGTGGTGGACGGAGTCGCGTACGGCGGCGGGCTGGAGCTTGTACTGGCCTGCGACTACCGGGCCGTTTCGCCACGCGCCCGCCTTGCCTTTCCCGAAGTCAATATCGGGCTGCTGCCGGGGGCCGGCGGCACCCAGCGGACTCCACGGCTGGTCGGCGTGGAACAGGCCCTGCGGATGTGCCTGGACGGCAAACCGGTAAACGCCCGCAAGGCCCTGGAAATGGGCCTGGCCGACCGGTTGCTTGAAGACGAACTGATCGAAGGTGCCTGCGCCTTTGCACGGGAATTGCTGTCCGCCGGGGCGCCTGTGCGAAAGATTTCCTCGGGGCCTGGAAAGCTTCCGCGGCCGGGAGAGGCGGCCGAGGTCTTCGCCGGGGCCCGGCAACTGATCGCCCGCAGGATGCGCGGACGCGACTCGCCCGAGCTGATCGTGCAATGTATCGAGCAGGCCGTGGCCTGGCGCGACGATTTTCGCGCCGGCCTGGCCGAGGAGCGGCGCCGGTTCGTCAGTTGCCTTAAGAATCCGCAGAGCAGGGCGCTTTCGCACGTGTTCTTCGCCGAACGCGCCGCGGCCAGGGGCGCCGGTGGAGCCGCCGCGCGCGCCGTCGAGCGCGCCGCGGTGATCGGCTGCGGGACCATGGGCGGCGGCATCGCCATGAATTTCGCGATCGCCGGCATTCCGGTAACGGTGCTGGAAACCGGTCAGGAAGCGCTCGAGCGGGGAATGAGCGTGGTGCGCAGGAACTTCGAGCGTTCGGAGAAGAGCGGTCGGCTGCCTTCGGGCGGCGCCGAGCGCTGCCTGGGGCTGATCACGCCCACTACCGACTACGACGCTCTTGCCCGGGCGGACTTTGCGGTAGAGGCTGTCTACGAGAACCTGGATCTGAAAACGCGGATTTTCGCCCGGCTGGACCGCACCCTGGGCAGCGACGCGATCATAGCCAGCAACACCTCGTACCTGGACATCGACCGGATGGCCGAAGCAACCGCCCGACCCGGGCAGGTGCTGGGCATGCATTTCTTCAGCCCCGCCAACATCATGCGCCTGGTGGAAGTCATCGAGGGCCGGCACAGTTCGGCGGAGGCTGTCGCGACCGCGTTTTCGCTTGCATCGCGCATGAAGAAGATTCCCGTGTGGTCGGCCAACAGCAACGGATTCATCGGTAACCGCATGTTGTCGGGATACATGTTCGAGGCCTTTGAGTTGCTGTTCGAGGGTACGCCGCCGGAGTCGGTCGACGCGGCCCTGCGGGACTTCGGGCTTCCCATGGGACCTTTCCAGATGGCCGACCTGGTGGGCCTGGACCTGGGTTGGCGGGCCCGGGAGCTGGCCGGCAAGCCGCTTGAGGAGCGAAAGCCGGGCGAGCGCCTGGGCGATGCCCTTTGCGAGCGCGACCGCTTCGGGCAGAAGAACGGCCGCGGCATCTACAACTACAGTCCCGGCAGCCGGGTTCCGGAACCCGATTCCGCGGTCGCCGGCCTGATCGGGGAACTGGCGGAAGAGCTGGGCTACGAACGTGGACCGCCCGCGGGCGGCGAAGAGATCGTCAAGCGATGCATGTACCCGCTCGTGAACGTCGGTTCGGCGCTGCTTGCGGAGGGCGTGGCCAGGGCGGCTTCGGACATCGATGTCGTCTATGTCTACGGTTACGGCTTTCCGGCCTGGCGCGGCGGCCCCATGCACTACGCCGAGCAGCAGGGCCTGGACGCCGTGCTGGAGGACATTCGCGGGTTTCACGAGCGGTTCGGCGCGCGCTGGACGCCGGCGCAAAAGCTGGTTGAAGCGGCCGCCGCCGGCCGGGGATTCGGCGACGGGTAGCGCATGACAGCCGGCGCACGGCCGTTGGCGGGGCATACGCCGATGATGCAGCAGTATCTGCGCATCAAGGCGCAGCACCCGGACGCCCTGCTGTTCTACCGCATGGGCGATTTCTACGAGATGTTTTTCGGCGACGCCGAGCGTGCGGCCGTGCTGCTGGACATCGTTCTGACCACTCGCGGCCAGTCGAACGGCGAAGCGATTCCGATGGCCGGCGTGCCGGCGCATTCGGCCGATTCGTACATCGCCCGGCTGGCGCAAATGGGTGAATCCATAGCCATTTGCGAGCAGATCGGCCGCCCGACGCCTTCCGGCGGTCCAGTAAAGCGCGAGGTCGTGCGGCTGGTGACTCCCGGTACGCTGACCGAGGAAGCGCTGCTCGACAGCGGGTCCGAGAACCTGGTGGCCGCCCTGTACGAGAAGGATGGCGGTTACGGTCTGGCCTGGATGGAACTGAGTTCCGGCAGCTTTTCGGTCACGGAATGCGATGGCCTGGAGGAACTTGAGGGCGAGCTGCAACGATTGCGGCCCGCCGAACTGCTGGTCGGCGAGGGGGCGCGGCTGCCGGAGGCGCTGGCCGGACGGCCGGCGGTCCATGAACGGAGAAACTGGCAGTTCAGTACCGCTTCGGCGCGGCGTTCTCTTCAGGACCAGTTCCGGGTGCATAACCTCGACGGTTTCGGCGTGGAGGACATGGACCGGGGAATCGCCGCCGCCGGATGCCTGCTGGACTACGTCAGGGACACGCAGCGCGGCGCCTTGCCTCACGTGCGCGAGCTCACCGTGGAGAGGCCGGGCGACGCGCTGTTGATGGACGCCGCCACGCGGCGCAACCTCGAACTGGACCTTTCGCTTTCCGGGCGGGACGAATACACGCTGGCCGGCGTGGTCGACCGTTGCGTAACCCCGATGGGCAGCCGGCTCCTTCGGCGCTGGATCCACCGCCCGCTGCGTTCCCACGACGTCTTGCGGTTCAGGTATCAGGCCCTGGACGAATTGCGCGGCGGGCAGGAGGGGTGGCGGGAGTCCATCCGGGAAGTCGGCGATCTCGAGCGGGTGCTCGCGCGCCTGGCCATTCGCACGGCCCGTCCGCGCGACCTGGAGCAGCTCCGGTCCGCCCTGAAGTCCGCGCCGGCGATGCGCGAGCGGCTCGCGACCCTGGACGCACCGCTCCTGCAATCCCTGGCGGAGCGCATGGAAACACCGCCGGAAGGATTGCGTCTGCTGGCGGAAGCGCTGGTCGAGCATCCCGCGCCCAGGATCCGCGACGGCGAGGTGATCGCCGCCGGATACAGCGCGGAGCTGGATGAGTTGCGCGAAGTCAGCAGCAATGCCGACGCCGCCCTGCAGGACCTTGAGAAGGAGGAACGCGAGAGCAGCGGCATCGCCAACCTGAAGCTGGGCTACAACCGGGTTCACGGCTACTACATCGAGCTTCGACGCAGCCAGGCGGAGGAAGCGCCGGAGCACTACATTCGCCGCCAGACCCTGAAGCACTCCGAGCGTTACATCACGCCGGAACTCAAGCGCTTCGAGCACCGGGTCCTGGGCGCGCGCGAACGCGCCCAGGAACTGGAGGTGAGGCTGTACGAGGAGTTGCTGGAAAAATTGTCCCGCTGGCTGGCGGTCTGGCAGGACCTGGCGGCCGCCGTCGCCGAAACGGACGTGCTGGTCAACCTGGCCGCCCGCTCGCTGGAACTGGGCTATGCGAGGCCGGAACTCACCGATCGTCCGGGGATCCGGCTCAAGTCCAGCCGCCACCCGGTGGTCGAGCGCGCGCTGGATTCCGAGTTCATCGCCAACGACCTGGCGCTGGGCGACGACACCCGCATGCTGATCGTGACGGGCCCCAATATGGGCGGCAAGTCCACCTACATGCGCCAGGTCGCGCTGATCGTGATCCTTGCGCACATCGGCAGCTTCGTCCCCGCGGCCGAGGCCGAGATCGGGCCGCTGGACCGCATATTCACGCGTATCGGCGCCGGCGACGACCTGGCCGGCGGACGCTCGACCTTCATGGTGGAAATGACGGAAACGGCCAGCATTCTGCACAATGCCACCGGACAGAGCCTGGTGCTGATGGACGAGGTGGGCCGCGGAACCAGCACCTACGACGGGCTTTCGCTGGCCTGGGCGGCGGCCGGCCATATCTCCGAGCACCTGCGCTGCTTCACGCTGTTCGCCACCCACTACTTCGAATTGACCGCGCTGGCGGAAACCGCGCCGGCCTGCGCAAACGTCCATCTGGACGCCGTCGAGCACGCCGGAACGCTGGTGTTCCTGTATTCCGTGCGCGACGGCCCGGCCGATCGCAGCTATGGGCTCCAGGTAGCGGCATTGGCCGGTGTCCCGAGGCAGGTCATTGCGTCAGCAAGGCGGATGCTGGAGGAACTCGAGCAGCGTTCCGGCCGGCTGATCGAGCGTGGGCAGGCGCAATTGCCGCTCACGCTCCCCGGGCGGGAGGGCGTCCCGCCCTCCGCGAAGGCGGGGCGCCTTCGCGCCCAGGAATTTCATTCGAGGGCCGAGCAATTGCTGGCGGGGGTGGATCCCGAACAGCTCAGTCCGCGCGAGGCGCTGGATCTGCTGTTCGAACTGAAAGGAGGAAGCGGGGGAGAAAATGAGCGAGCGGGAGATTAGCCGTCTTGTACGTGAACTGGGCGCCCTGTTACTGGACCGGGGCGAGACGCTGGCGCTGGCCGAATCCTGCACCGGCGGCTGGGTGGGGCAGGAGATTACCGGGCTTCCGGGAAGTTCCGGCTGGTTTGACGCCGGATTCGTGACCTATTCCAACGACGCCAAGAAGCGATTGCTGGGAGTCAGCCCGCAGACACTGGAAGAATTCGGCGCCGTCAGCGCCGAGACGGCGGTGGAAATGGCCTCCGGCGCGCTCGAGCGGGGGCAGACGGACTGGAGCCTGGCGGTGACCGGCATCGCCGGGCCCTCCGGCGGCACTCCGCTGCGCCCTACGGGCACGGTGCTTTTCGCCTGGGCGGGCCGCAATGGGCTTCGGGAGGCGGAAGCCATGCGCTTTGACGGCGACCGCCGCGCCGTGCGCATGCAATCGGTGGCGCATGCGCTGGAAGGACTGCTGAAACGCGTCAACGGGACGGCTGAGGGTTGATGCGAAAGGGCTTTTTTCGGCGATTTCGGGTCCGCCTGCCAATAACCCGCTCAAGCCGGAGAATTGACGCCGTGCAATTCGCCGCGGCTATGGAATAATCTCGGTACCGGGACCTGAGCGGGAGCACTTGAGCACAATGAATGACAATCGCAAGCGGGCGCTGGCGGCGGCCCTTTCGCAGATCGAAAAACAGTATGGCAAGGGCTCGGTCATGCGCCTGGGAGCCTCGGGAGCGGTGCACGACATCGAGGCCGTTTCAACCGGAAGCCTGGCGCTGGACCTGGCCCTGGGAATCGGCGGACTGCCGCGCGGCCGGGTAGTCGAGATTTTCGGTCCGGAGGCGTCCGGGAAAACGACGCTTACGCTCAGCGTGGTTGCGCAATGCCAGAAAGCGGGCGGCACGGCCGCGTTCGTCGACGCCGAGCATGCGCTGGACCCGGTGTACGCAGAGCGCCTGGGCATCAACGTGGACGATCTGCTGGTCTCGCAGCCGGACACGGGCGAGCAGGCCCTGGAGATCACCGACATGCTGGTGCGCTCCGGCGCGGTGGACGTCGTGGTGGTCGATTCGGTCGCCGCGCTTACCCCGAAGGCCGAGATCGAGGGTGAAATGGGCGACAGCCACGTGGGGCTGCATGCCCGGCTGATGTCGCAGGCCCTGCGCAAGCTGACCGGCAATATCAATCGATCCAAAACCATCGTGATCTTCATCAACCAGTTGCGGATAAAGATCGGCGTGATGTTCGGCAACCCGGAGACCACCACGGGCGGCAACGCGCTCAAGTTCTACTCGTCGGTACGCCTGGACATCCGCCGCATCGGGGCGATCAAGCAGGGCGACGAGGTGATCGGCAACCGCACCCGCGTGAAGGTAGTCAAGAACAAGCTGGCGCCGCCGTTCAAGATGGCCGAATTCGACATTCTGTTCACCGGCGACCAATACGGTGTCTCGAAGGCCGGCGAACTCATCGATCTGGGGCTGTCGAAGAACCTGATCGTGAAATCGGGCGCCTGGTACAGCTACAAGGACGCGCATATCGGCCAGGGCAAGGAAAAGGCGCGCAGCTATCTGCACGGCAATCCGGAAATTGCCGACGAACTGGAAGCGCAGATCCGGGGCGCCGACAAGCCAGCGGAGGAACCGGTAGAGGCTGCGAGTGCCTGAACGTTCCGCCCTGGACGCAGCCCTGAACCTGCTGGCCCGGCGTGAACATTCCTTACGGGAATTGCGAACCAAGCTCTCTTCACGAGGCTACGAGGCGGGCGAAATCGGCAGGACGCTGGACCGGCTCGCCGGGCGCGATCTGGTCAGCGACGAACGTTTCGCCGAGGCTTTTCTGCGTTCCCGCCTGGAGCGCGGGCAGGGGCCTCTCAGGATACGCGCGCAACTGAGGGAGCGGGGCGTGGGTGCGCCGCTGATCGACGCGGTCCTGAAAGAAGCGGAAGTCGACTGGGACCGGTGCGCGGCAACGGCGCGAAGCCGGCGCTTCGGCGAGGGGCCGCCCGGCGACCGTGAGGAAATGGCGCGGCAGGCGAGATTCCTGCGCGGCCGCGGGTTTTCGGAGGGACAGGTGGTGCGCGCCGTGCTGCGCGAAGACGCGCGATGAAAACGGCCGAGATACGCTCCTCCTTCGTGGAGTTCTTTGCCGGGCGCGACCACCGGCATCTGCCCGGCTCGCCGCTGGTTCCGCGCAACGACCCCACGCTTCTGTTCACCAACTCCGGGATGGTGCAGTTCAAGGACATCTTCCTTGGCCGCGAGCAACCGCCGCACCCGCGGGCCGTGACCGTGCAGCGCTGCCTGAGGGCTGGCGGCAAGCACAACGACCTGGAGAACGTGGGCTACACCGCCCGCCATCATACGTTCTTCGAGATGCTGGGCAATTTCAGCTTCGGCGACTATTTCAAGCGGGAGGCCGTTCGCCTGGCCTGGGATTTCGTGACCCGCGACCTGGGCCTGCCGCCCGAAAAGCTCCTCGTCACCATCTACGAGGACGACGACGAGGCGGAGCAATGCTGGCGGGAGGAGGCCGGTATCGAGGAATCGCGGATCATCCGGCTGGGCGGTTCCGGCAACTTCTGGTCGATGGGCGATACCGGCCCCTGCGGCCCCTGCTCTGAGATCTTCTACGACCACGGCCCGGACGTGGCTGGCGGCCCGCCGGGCAGCGCCGAGGAGGAAGGCGACCGCTTCGTGGAGATCTGGAACCTCGTGTTCATGCAGTACGACCGCGACGCCGAAGGCAATCTCACCGACCTGCCGAAGCCTTCCGTGGACACCGGCATGGGCCTGGAGCGCACGGCCGCGGTGTTGCAGGGCGTCAGCAGCAACTACGAAATCGACCTGTTCCGCGATCTCATCTCGGCCGCCGGCGAAATCACCGCTACGGGCGACCTCGGGTCCGACTCGCTGAAGGTCATCGCCGATCATTCTCGCGCGGCGGCCTTCCTCGTAAGCGACGGCGTTTTTCCGTCCAACGAGGGACGGGGCTACGTGCTGCGCCGCATCATTCGGCGCGCGCTGCGCCACGGCCACGATCTCGGCGTCAACGATGCCTTCCTCTACCGGATGGTTGGGCCCATTGAAGACGCGATGGGCGCGGCCTTTCCGGAACTGGGGGAATCGCGCGAGCTGGCCGAGCGGGTGCTGCGTGCCGAGGAAGAGCGGTTCGCGGCGACCCTGGAGCAGGGCATGCGCTACCTGAACCGGACTCTGGAGGACGTGCGCGACGGGGTGATTCCGGGCGAGAAGGCTTTCGTCCTGTACGACACCTATGGTTTCCCCGTGGACCTCACCGCCGATATTGCGCGCGGCCGCGGGCTCTCCGTGGACATGCCGGGTTACGATGCCGCGATGGCCCGGCAGCGAGAGCGGTCCCGCAAGTCTTCCGGCATGAGCGTGCAGCAAGACAATTCGCCCGGGGGCGAGGGCGTTCCGCCCTCGACTATTACCGCGAGCGAGTTTACGGGGTATGAGCGCCTGCAGAACCCCGCGCGCGTGATCGGAATCCGCAGCGGCGGCGAGGCGGCGGAGCAGGCGGAGCAGGGCGAAACGGCCGAAGTGGTGCTGGACCGCACGCCGTTCTACGCCGAAAGCGGCGGGCAGGTGGGTGACACCGGCATTCTGGCCGGCGACGGACTGCGCTTCGAGGTCCGGGACACGCAGCAAACATCGGCCGGACGCGCACACATCGGCGTGCTGGCCGACGGAACCCTGCGCGTGGGCGACGAGGTGACCGCCACGGTGGACGCCGGGCGGCGCCGGGCCGTCGTTCTGAACCATTCGGCCACGCACCTGATGAACGCGGCGCTGCGCAAAGTTCTGGGGAAGCACGTGGCGCAGAAGGGCTCGCTGGTGGCGCCGGACCGCCTGCGGTTCGATTTTTCGCATTTCGAGGCGGTATCGCCGGAAGACCTCGAGCGCATCGAGGACGAAGTCAACGAGCAGATTCGCGCCAACCGGGCCGCGGAGACCAGCGAGATGGCGCTGGACGAGGCCATCGACGCGGGTGCCCTGTCCATGGCGGGCGAAGACTATGCGGAGAAGGTCCGGGTGCTGAAGCTGGGCGATTACTCGATGGAACTGTGCGGCGGCACGCACGTGCGGCGGACCGGCGACATCGGACTGTTCGCCATCGTCTCGGAATCCTCCGTCGCCGCCGGCGTGCGCCGCATCGAGGCGCTCACCGGGGCGGGGGCCTTCGAGTGGGTGCGGAACCTGCGTCACCGAATGGGCCGTCTCGCGGGACTGCTCAAGGGCGGCGCCGACGATTCGGAAGAAAAACTCAAGGCGCTGATGAAACGCGCCAGGGAAGTGGAAAAGAACCTTGCGCAGGCGCGTGCGCGCCTGGCCGAGGGCGGCGGCGCGGCAGCCGTGCCGGTCACGCAAATTGCCGGCATCAATCTCGTGGCCATGCAACTCGATGGCGACGCCGATATGGACACGATGCGCGGCGCGGTCGACCGCTACAGGGATCGATACGAGCCGGCGGTGGTGGTTCTCGGCGCGCGCGACGGCGGCAAGGCCCGGATCGTGGCCGGCGTGAGCAAGGGCGTCCAGAAAAGCGTTCCCGCGCGCGATCTGGCGCGGGCGGTCGCGGAACAGCTGGGCGGCAAGGGAGGCGGCCGGGCCGACTTTGCGCAAGGGGGCGGGCCCGACGGGAAGGAACTCGAGCGGGCGCTCGAACGCGTTCGCGGCTGGCTGGCGGAGCGCCTCGGGGAAACCTCCGGCTAACGCCCGCCGGCCTTCCGCGCAATACAATTGGGCCGTTTCGGCCCGGACTGAATGACATGAGCCTGCTGCGGGACCAGCCCAGTTTCACGCTGGGCGTCGAAGAGGAATATCTCCTGGTGGATGCGGAAACACTCGAGTTGGCGGTGGATCCGCCGGCCGGTTTCATGCCCGCCTGCCAGGAACAGGTCACGGGACAGGTCGTCAACGAACTCATGCGGGCGCAGGTGGAAACCGCCACCAAGGTCTGCGCCGACGTGGCCGAGGTGCGCCGGGAACTGACCCGGCAGCGGCGCGAGATCAACGCGGTGGCCGAGCAGTTCGGAATGCGGATCATAGCCGCGTCCACGCATCCCTCGGCGCTGTGGCGCGACCAGAAGCAGACCCCGTCGCAGCGCTATGTGACGCTGCAGGAGGAAATGCAGGCTACCGCCAGACGCATGCTGATTTGCGGCATGCACGTGCACGTCGGCATCGAGGACAAGGACCTGCGCGTGGACCTGATGAACCAGTTCCGCTATTTCCTGCCGCATTTGCTTGCACTCAGCAGTTCCTCGCCGTTCTGGGAGGGTGACGATACCGGCCTGAGCAGCTTTCGGCTGACCATTTTCTCCGGTTTGCCGCGCACCGGCCTGCCGGAGGAGTTCAACGGCTGGAGTGACTACGAGCGCCACATCGAGACCCTGGTGCAGGCCAATGTCATCGAGGATTCCTCGATGATCTGGTGGGACGTGCGGCCCAGCGCCCGCTTTCCCACGCTGGAGACGCGCATTTTCGACCTCTGCACTTTCGTGGAGGACACGGTGTGCATGACGGCCTTCACCGTCTGCCTGGTCCGCATGCTTTGGCGCCTGCGGATCAGCAACAGCCGCTGGCGCAGCTACAACCTGCTTCTGATTGAGGAGAATCGCTGGCGGGCCATGCGTTACGGGCCCACCGACAGTCTGCTGGACTTCGGCAAGGGCACGATGGTGCCGTTCGCGGAGTTGCTGGACGAGCTGATCACGATGATTCGCCAGGACGCGGAGTTCTTTGATTGCAAGGAGGAAATCGAACACGCGCGCACGATTCTCGAGCGCGGCACCAGCGCCAGCCTGCAGCTGGCCGCGTATCGCCGGGCCCTGGATGAAGGCGCAACCGAACAGGAAGCCCTGCGCGAGGTCGTCCGCTTCCTGGTCCAAGCCACAATGGATGGCTGCTGACGCCGCAACTTACCCGGCGGCCTGCCGGGTTTCGGTGGCGCCCATGATGCAGCGCACCGACCGTCATTGCCGCTATTTCCACCGGCTGCTGGCGCCGGGCGTCGGCCTGTACACGGAAATGGTCCACGCGCAGGCCGTCATCCACTCCACCGACGGTCGCTTCCTGAGCCATCATCCCGCCGAGCGTCCCCTGGCTCTGCAGCTCGGAGGCAGCGAACCCGAAGTGCTCGCCGCGGCCGCCGGGCTCGCGGCCGAAGCCGGATTCGACGAGATCAACCTGAACGTGGGCTGCCCGAGTTCACGCGTCAAGGCCGGCCGCTTCGGCGCCTGCCTGATGCATGAACCGGAACGCGTGGCCGATTGCGTGCGCGCGATGCGCAGGCGGGCCGGGGGCCGACCCGTCACGGTCAAGACCCGCATCGGGACCAATCACCGCCAGGAGTTTTCGCATCTCGCGGCCTTTGCGCGGGCGACGCGCGACGCGGGAGTCGCTGCCCTGATCGTGCACGCCCGCATCGCCGTGCTCGAGGGTCTGTCCCCGAAGGAGAACCGCAACGTTCCGCCGCTGCGTTACGAATTCGTTTACCGGCTGAAGCAGGCCATGCCGGACCTGCCCATCGTCATCAACGGCGGCATATGCGCCAACAGCGAGATTGCGTCGCACCTGAAACAGGTGGACGGCGTGATGCTGGGCCGCGCGGCCTATTCCAATCCCTGGCTGCTCACTGCGCTGCCGGGCGCATCGCGGCAGCCCCGGACCCGCGCCCAGGTGGTTGAGGCCATGGTGGAGTACGCCCGGCGCGCGGAGCAGAGCGGAGCGAGGCTCGGCGCAATCACTCGGCACATGGCGGGTTTGTATTCGGGCAGACCCGGCGCCGGAGCCTGGCGGCGGGCGCTGGCGCGGCATGTATCGGCGCCCGCGAGCGAAGCACGCGTTCTGCTTGACTGCGTTCCCGATCGTCTGCGTTACGCCGCCTGAGGCGGCCGGGAGGGCGGGACGCCCTCCTAGCCCAGGGCGGCGGCTACGCGGGCGTGCTCGGAGGTGAGTTCGGACGGGACGCGGTCGCCGTATTTCGCCAGGTACTCGGCGATGCTCCGCATTTCCTCGCGCCAGCCTGCCGTATCGACGTCGAGCAGACCTTCCATGGCCTCGGGAGCGATATCGAGGCCCCGAAGGTTCAGGTCCCCGGGCCGCGGCAGATTGCCCACCGGCGTCTCGCGCGCGTCGGCGCGTCCCTTGCGCCGGTCGAGAATCCACTGGAGCACACGCAGGTTTTCGCCGAATCCGGGCCAGAGGTACTCGCCCGCCTCGTCCTGCCGGAACCAGTTGACGTGATAGATCCCGGGAAGCCTTTCGCTGCGGCCGCCGAAACTCAGCCAGTGCTTCCAGTAGTCGGCGAAGTTGTAGCCGCAGAACGGCTTCATCGCCATGGGGTCGCGCCGTAGTCCGTTGCCGGAGTCGCTGGATGCCGCCGTGGATTCCGAAGCCATCGCGGCGCCCATCAGCACGCCGTGGCGCCAGTCGCGCGCCTCCATGACCAGCGGCGCCAGCCGCGCGCGGCGCCCGCCGAAGATCAGCGCGGAAATGGGTACGCCCGCCTCGTGTTCGGCCATGGGCGAATAGCTGGGGTTGCACCGCGCCGACACGGTGAAGCGGGAATTGGGATGCGCGGCCTTTTCGCCGCTCTTGAACGGCTCGCCCTTCCAGTTCACCGCCGGGACGCCGAACTTGCGGCCTTCCCACCACGGTTCCCTGTCGCTGCTCAGCCCCACATTGGTGAAAATCGCGTCACGCTGGAGCATTTCGAAGGCGTTGTGATTGGTGTCGCGGTTGGTGCCCGGCACGACGCCGAAATAGCCGGCTTCCGGGTTGATGGCGCGCATCACGCCGTCGTCGTCGAGATGCAGCCAGGCAATGTCGTCGCCGACCGTGCGCACCTTCCAGCCCGCAAGCGCGTCGGGAGGGATCAGCATCGCCAGGTTGGTCTTGCCGCAGGCGGACGGAAATGCGGCCGCCAGGTAATGCTTCTCGCCCGCCGGGTTCTCGATCTCCACAATGAGCATGTGCTCCGCCAGCCAGCCTTCCCGGCGCGCCTGCCAGCTTGCGATGCGCAGGGCGTGACATTTCTTGCCCAGCAGCGCATTGCCGCCATAGCCGGAACCGTAGCTTCGGATGCTGAGTTCCTCAGGGAAATGCATGATGTAGCGCCGCTCGGGATCGAGTTCGCCGATCGAGTGCATCCCCTTCACGAATTCGCCCTCGCGCTCGATTCGCTCGAGCGCCTGCGCACCCATGCGTGTCATCAGGTACATGTTCACCGCAACGTAGGCGCTGTCGGTCACCTCGATCCCGCAACGCGCATACGGAGAACCGAGTGGCCCCATGCAGTACGGAACCACGTACATCACACGCCCCCGCATGCAGCCCTCGAACAGACCGTCCAGCAGCCGATGCGCCTCGTCCGGGGCCATCCAGTTGTTGTTGGGGCCCGCGTCCTCGCTATCCGCGGTGCATATGAACGTGAGGTTCTCCACCCGGGCCACGTCGGAAGGATCGGAGCGGTGCAGGTAGCAATCCTCGAACTGCCCGTCGTTTATGGGAATCAGCCCGCCGTCGCCCACCAGTTCCGCTACGAGGGCGTCGTATTCCTCCCGGGAGCCGTCGCACCAGTGGACGCGGTCGGGCCGCGTAAGGCGAGCAACCTCCTCCACCCACTGACGGGCGCTGGAAGCAGTATTGGGAATCACTCCGGTTATGTAACCGTTCGGCGCGTGAAGTGCGCAAGAATATACGATTTACGCCTCCGGGTGGGCGCCTATGGCGATAATGACCGCCTGTCGTAAAGTGTCCGCCGCCGCCGGGACAGTGCCGATATCGTGAAGAACGCGTTGTATTTTTGCTCCGAATGCGGGGCGGAGAGCCTCAAGTGGCAGGGGCAATGCGGCGCCTGCGGCGCGTGGAACACGCTGCGCGAGGCGCCCGCCGCACCCGCACGCTCAGGCGGAAAGGCCCACAAGCCCGCCGCTGCCGAAGTGATGCGATTGAACGAAGTGGCCGCGCAGCCCGATCAGCGCATGCCCACGGGTCTCGCCGAGTTCGACCGGGTCCTTGGCGGCGGCCTGGTGAAGGGCTCGGTCGTGCTGCTCGGCGGCGATCCCGGGATCGGCAAGTCCACCATTCTCCTGCAGGTCGCGGGCGGCAATCCGGCAAGCGCGCAGACGCTGTACGTAAGCGGCGAGGAGTCCCTGGAGCAACTGTCCCTGCGCTCGCGGCGCCTCGGCCTTGCCGAGGCCGGCGTGCGCGCCGTCGCAGAGACTTCACTGGATGCCGTGCTTGCGGCGGTCGAGGCGGAGCGGCCCGCCTGGCTGATCGTCGATTCGGTGCAGACGCTCAGCCTGAACGACGTCAGTTCCGCTCCCGGCTCCGCCGTGCAGCTGCGCGAATGCACGGCGGCCCTGGTGCGGCTGGCCAAGACCCGCGGAATCGCGGTCACCCTGGTGGGACACGTCACCAAGGAGGGCCAGATCGCCGGGCCGCGCATGCTCGAGCACATGGTGGACGTGGTGCTGTATTTCGAGAGCGAATCCGGCAGCAGGTTTCGGGTGCTGCGCTCGGTCAAGAACCGTTTCGGCGCGGTCAACGAACTGGGCGTGTTCGTCATGGATTCCGCGGGACTGAAGCAGGTCCGAAATCCGTCGGCGATCTTTCTCACCGGCCGTCAGTCCGGAGCGCCCGGCAGCGCCGTCACGGCCTGCCATGAGGGCAGCCGGCCGATGCTGCTGGAAGTCCAGGCGCTGGTATCCGATGCCGGCGCCGGCATGGCCCGCCGGGTCAGCCCCGGCATGGACCACAACCGCCTCGCCATGCTGATGGCGGTGCTCGCGCGCCATTCCGGCGTGGCGGCCTACGAGCGCGACGTATTCGTGAATTTCGTGGGCGGTCTGCGGATCGGCGAAACGGCGGCGGACCTGGCGGTTGCCGCGGCGATATGGTCCAGCGTTCGCGACCGGCCATTGCCTGACGGATTGGTCCTATTCGGCGAACTGGGGCTGTCGGGCGAAGTCCGGCCTGCGCCGTACGGGGAAGAACGCCTGCGTGAAGCAGCCAAGCTGGGATTCAAGCGGGCCCTGATTCCTTCGGCCAACCGACCGCGCAAGCCAATAAAAGGCATGAAAGTTACAGCCGTCAATCGGCTCGGCGAGGCGCTGGACGTTCTCGGCCGTTCGTCGTGACCGGTTGCGACGCCGTCGCGGACCGCTGATGGACTGGCTCGAGGATTTCATTGCAAGGCACGAGCTGCCGTCGGGTTATGCCGAGGCCGTCGGCAGGGTCGTTGTTCCGCTTGCAGAGCGTCTCCACGACTCTCATCGGCTCAAGGGACAGCCGCTGATTGTGGGCATCAGCGGGCCGCAGGGTTCGGGCAAGACTACTCTGGCGTTGATTCTGGGTGACTGGCTGAAGCGGGAGCTGGGTCTTTCCATGGCGTGTCTGTCGCTGGATGGGTTGTACCTGCGCAAGGCCCGGCGATGGGAATTGTCCCGAAAGGTGCACCCGCTGCTGGTAACGCGCGGTGTTCCGGGCACTCATGACGTTGCGCGGGCGGAGGATCTGCTCGAATCGCTGATCGACGCGGATCATGAACGGACCGTTGCCTTGCCGGTCTTCGACAAGGCGCTCGATGATCGTGCGCCCGCCAGCCAATGGCCGACGGTCGCCGCGCCGGTTGACATCGTCCTGTTCGAGGGCTGGTGCGTGGGCGCGCGGCCGCAACTGCCGGGGGCGCTCGACGAACCCGTGAACGCGCTGGAAGCTGAAAGGGACCGCTCGGGACGTTGGCGTCGATACGTCAACGAACGCCTGGGAACCGATTACGCCAGCCTGTTCCGGCACCTCGACCTGCTGGTCATGCTGCGCGTCCCGAACTTCGAAAAAGTCGTCGAATGGCGCCGGCTGCAGGAAGAGAAGCTCCGTCAGCGCCTTCGCGACCGGCCTCGCACCGGGGCAAAGCCGCCGGGAATGTCAGACGAGGAGATTGCGCATTTCGTCCGGCATTACGAGCGGCTGACCCGCCATATGCTGAAAACCATGCCGGGTTATGCGGATGCGGTGATCGACGTCGACGAGAACCACCGCATGACCGGCATCGGCTGGCCGGAACGGTCACCGTAGCAGGACAGTGCGGGTCGGATGACCCGGGGGCTAGTGCGCGGGATCGTCCATACGCAGCTCGGCCAGCGGATCGTCGCCGACTATGTGGTAGACCTTCCTGATGGATTCATCGTTGTCATAGGTCCAGACGACCATATCGGCCAGATCCGCTCGCGTGACCGGACCTGTAGGCTCCGGCTCCAGACTCAGCTTGATAATTCCCGATCTTGGATTGGAGGTCAGTTGCGCGGGACGGATGATGGTGTAA